>NZ_LMGQ01000005.1:0-136086 GCF_001427465.1 Pseudomonas sp. Root569
TTCCCCATGTGAGAGTAGGTCATCGTCAAGATTAAATTCCGAAACCCCAATTGCGAAAGCAGTTGGGGTTTTGTTTTGGGCGCTCGGAAAGTGTCCACCCTGTCCCCGCGCACCTGTCAGCCATGTGTCCGGTCCGTGCACCACAGTGCTAAAGTCCACCCCTCGATTTTGCTTTTCCCAAGGAAGCCGTTATGCCGGACGCAACGTCCCTCAGCGCTGGATTCATGGTGGTCCACGGCAATCGCCTGGACGAACTGCGTAGCCTGGTGGTCAGTTGGATGCGCCGCTACCCACTGGCGCCTTTGGAAAATGAAATCGCCCTGGTACAAAGCAACGGTATCGCCCAGTGGCTCAAGCTGGCCCTGGCCGAAGACCCTGAGGAAGACGATATGGGCGGTTGCGGCATTGCTGCTGCAATCGATGTGCAGCTGCCTGGCAGCTTCATGTGGCAGCTCTACCGCATGGTCCTGGGCCGTGACGAAATCCCGCCGAAGTCCCTGCTCGATAAAGCCCCGTTGACCTGGCGCCTGATGCGCCTGTTACCCGAGCTGATTGACCAGCCGTACTTCGAGCCTTTGCAACGCTTCCTGACCCAAGACACCGACCTGCGCAAACGCTACCAACTTGCCGAGCGCCTGGCTGACTTGTTCGACCAATACCAGGTCTACCGCGCTGATTGGCTGGAAGATTGGGCCGCAGGCCGCCACCAACTACGCAATAGTCGAGGCGAATCCAAACCGCTCGACCCTGCCAATTGCTGGCAAGCCGAGTTATGGCGTGCGTTGTTGCTGGACGTGGGAGCAGAGGGCATGGCCCAAAGTCGAGCCGGCGTTCACCAACGTTTTATCGAACGTATCAATAGCCTTGAAAAAGCGCCGTCCGGCTTGCCTTCCCGGGTGATTGTCTTTGGCATTTCATCGCTACCGGCCCAGGCATTGGAAGCGCTGGCGGGTCTGGCCCGTTTCAGCCAGGTCCTGCTTTGCGTGCATAACCCTTGCCGCCACCACTGGTCCGATATCGTCGCCGACAAGGACCTGCTGCGAAACGAATACAAACGCCAGGCGCGCAAAGCCGGCATGCCGGTCACCATCGACCCCCAAACCCTACATCAGCACGCCCATCCGTTGCTCGCCGCGTGGGGCAAGCAAGGCCGTGATTACATCAGCCTGCTAGACAGCTACGATGACCCCAACAGCTATCGGGCCGCATTCCGTGACGGCCGCATCGACTTGTTCAGCGACAGTGAACCCACCACGCTGCTCAACCAGCTCCAGGACGATATCCTCGAACTGCGCCCGCTGAATGAAACCCGTGAGCTGTGGCCCCCTGTCGACTTGGAGCACGATGCTTCGATCCGCTTCCACATTGCCCACAGCGCCCAGCGCGAAGTGGAGATCCTCCACGACCAATTGCTCCAACGCTTCAGCGCCGACCCAACTTTGCGCCCCCGGGACATCATCGTCATGGTCCCCGACGTCGACAGCTACGCGCCGCACATCCGCGCAGTCTTCGGCCAGCTCGAACGAAATGATCCACGCTTCATTCCTTTCACCCTTACCGACCAAGGCCAGCGCGGCCGCGACCCTCTGCTGATCGCCGTCGAGCACCTGCTGAAACTTCCCGACAGCCGTTTCCCCGTCAGCGAGATCCTCGACCTGCTCGACGTGCCCGCCCTGCGCGAACGTTTCGCTATCAAAGAGCGCGACTTGCCCACCTTGCATCGCTGGATCGAAGGTGCCGGCATCCGCTGGGGCCTGAATGCCGAGCAACGCGCTGGTTTAGGCCTACCTACAGAACTGGAACAAAACAGCTGGCGATTCGGCCTGCGCCGCATGCTGCTGGGCTACGCTGTCGGCACCGGCACGGCCTGCAATGGGATTGAGCCCTACGATGAAATCGGCGGCCTCGATGCGGCACTGATCGGCCCGCTGGTCGCCCTGCTCGATGCCTTGAGCGATGCCCACCAGGCGTTGTCCCAACCCGCCTCCCCCCAGGCCTGGGGCGAGCGACTGCAACGCTTGATGCAGCTGTTTTTCCTGCCCAGCAGTGAGCACGATGACTACCTGCTAGGCCAGCTCGAACAACTAAGAGAGACTTGGCTGGAAACCTGCGAGTCCGTTGGCTTGCAGGACGAATTGCCGCTTACCGTGGTCCGTGAGGCGTGGTTGGCCGGACTGGATCAGGGGCGCCTGTCCCAACGCTTCCTAGCGGGAGCTGTCAATTTTTGTACCCTCATGCCCATGCGTGCAATCCCGTTCAAGCTGGTCTGTCTGCTCGGCATGAATGATGGTGATTACCCGCGGGCCCAGCCGCCCCTGGACTTCGACCTGATGGGCAGCGACTACCGCCCCGGTGACCGTTCACGCCGCGAAGACGACCGCTACTTACTGCTTGAAGCGCTGCTGTCGGCCCGCGACCAGCTATATATCAGCTGGGTAGGGCGCAGCATCCGCGATAACAGCGATCGCCCAGCCTCGGTGTTGATTGGTCAACTGCGCGATCACCTCGCCAGCGGCTGGCAGCACGCCAAAACCGATACACCGCTGATTGACGCAATGACCCAGGAACATCCTCTGCAGCCCTTCAGTGCCCGCTACTTTCACGAAGGCGACCCGCTGTTCAGTTATGCCCGCGAATGGCAATTGCTGCATGAAACCCCGGTCGCCGTCGGCCCAGAAAATACGCTGGCGCAACACCAACAGGAAGAGGCGCTGAGCCTCGGCCAGTTGCAGGACTTCCTACGCAACCCGGTTAAACACTTCTTCAGCCAGCGCCTGAAAGTGTTCTTTGAAGCTGCCGAAGTTCCCCTGGCCGACGAAGAGCCCTTCGTGCTGGACGCACTGCAACGCTACAGCCTCAGTGACAGCCTGCTGAGCGCCGCACTGACCCAGCCCGATCACCTCGATCAGGCCCTCAATGCCCAGGCGCTGCGCCTGCAAGGCAGCGGACTGCTGCCGATGGTCGGTTTCGGTGAGTGTCTGCGTAACGAACTGATCGAGCCATTGCCTGACCTTGTGCAACGCTATCAACACCTTCTGGCCCTTTGGCCAACCCCGCATACCGCTGCTGAGCCGATCAGTTTTGAGTATCAGGGCATCCAGCTGGAAGGTTGGATCAGCGGCCTGCATCGACGCAGTGATGGCGGTTTGTTAAGCGTTACCACCATCCCCAACAGCATTGGCTCGATCAAGACCCGCAAGTGGCACCGCCTGATTCGACCCTGGGTCAATCATGTGGTGGCCTGCGCCTGCGGCCTGCCACTGAGTACCGGCCTGGTGGCAAGTGACGACACCTTGCTGCTGGCTCCGCTGGACAAGCCCATTGCGCAGGAAATCCTTGGCAACCTGCTGCTGGCCTGGCACACCGGCATGAGCACGCCGCTACCCGTCGCGGTGAAAACCGCCTTTGCCTGGCTCGGCCAGACCGATCCCGTCAAGGCCCAGGCCGCGGCCAGCAAAGCCTACGAAGGCGATGGCATCACCACCGACGGCGAACGCCGCGAAACGCCCGCGCTCACGCGGCAATTTCCCGACTACGCCGCCTTGGTTGCCAGTGAAGAGTTCGAAGGCTGGTGCGAAACCCTGTATCGCCCACTGCTCAACGCCCCGTGGCGATCACTCTCCAGTACGGAGGCCGGCGCATGATTGGCAAACCCTTGGCCCTGGCGTTCCCGCTCAAAGGCAGCCAGTTGATCGAGGCCAGTGCCGGCACTGGCAAGACGTTTACCATCTCCGCCTTGTACCTGCGCCTGGTGCTCGGCCACGGCGGTGATGAGTCCGGTTTCGGGCGCGAACTGTTGCCGCCACAAATCCTAGTGGTGACGTTCACCGACGCCGCTACCAAAGAGCTGCGGGAGCGCATCCGCATCCGCCTGGCCGAAGCTGCGCGTTTCTTTCGCGACGAAATCGAACAGCCCGATGCGTTGATCGCCGACCTGCGCGATCAGTACCCCCCGGAGCAGTGGCCCGCCTGCGCCAACCGCCTGGACATCGCCGCGCAATGGATGGATGAAGCCGCCGTCTCGACTATCCACAGCTGGTGCCAGCGCATGCTGCGCGAACATGCGTTCGACAGCGGCAGCCTGTTCACCCAGACCCTGGAAACCGACCATAGCGACCTGCTGGGCGAAGTGCTACGCGACTACTGGCGGCTGTTCTGCTACCCGATGCACGACGACGCGCTCAGCTGGGTGCGCAGCCATTGGGGCGGCCCCGCTGCACTGATGCCGCGAGTGCGTGCGCTGTTCGGCAGCGAACGGCCCACCGATGAAAGTCGTGAGCCGGCGGAGCTGATCAACGCCTGCCTGCGAGAACGTCGCGCAGCGCTGGTAAGCCTCAAGGCGCCTTGGCAACAATGGGCCGTCGAGCTGCGGGATATCTGCCTGCAAGCTGTTGCGGCCAAAGCTGTCGATGGTCGCAAGATGCAAGCGCGCTACTTCGAACCCTGGTTCGAGAAGATCAGCGCCTGGGCCGCTGATGAAGCCCTGGAACAACTGGACATCGGCACCGGCTTCACGCGCCTGACGCCCGACGGCATGGCCGAAGCCTGGAAAGGTGAGCCGCCGCAGCACCCAGGGATCGAGGCCATGGCCGGCCTCAAAGCCAGCCTTGACGCCTTGCCAACACCAGACGCAGCGGTGTTGCAACATGCTGCCGGCTGGGTCGGCAAACGCTTCGAAGAAGAAAAGCGTCGCCGCGCAGAGATGGGCTTCGACGACATGCTGATTCGCCTCAACGCCGCCCTTCAAGCCGACGGTGGCGAGCGCCTGGCCAGTGTGATCCGTGAGCAATTTCCGGTGGCGCTCATTGATGAATTCCAAGACACCGACCCTGTGCAATACAGCATCTTCGACAGCATCTACCGCATCGAGGAGAACCATCTCGACAGTGGCCTGTTCCTGATAGGTGATCCCAAGCAGGCGATCTACGCCTTTCGCGGCGCCGACATCTACACCTACCTGCGCGCCCGGCAGTCCACCACCGGCCGCCATCACACCCTGGGCACCAACTTCCGTTCCAGCCATGCGATGGTCGAGGCGGTGAACCACGTGTTCCAGCGAGCTGAAACCGGCCGTGGCGCGTTTCTGTTTCGTGAGCCCAATGGCGAGAATCCGGTGCCGTTCCACCCGGTACTGTCCCAAGGCCGCAGAGAGCATCTGCAGGCTGACGGCCAGACGCTGCCGGCCATGAACCTTTGGCACCTGCCCACCGACCAGCCGATTTCCAACGCGCTTTATCGCCAACAACTGGCTGCTGCCTGTGCCACGCAGATCGTCGCGTTGCTCAACGGCGGGCAGCAAGGCACGGCGGGGTTTGTCACGAAAGACAGTTTCACCGGTGTGCTGCCCTCAAACATCGCCATCCTCGTGCGCGACGGCAAGGAAGCCCAGGCCGTACGTGCTGAACTGGCCAGCCGTGGCGTGCGTAGCGTGTACCTGTCGGATAAAGACTCGGTGTTCGCCGCCCAGGAAGCCCACGACCTGTTGGCCTGGCTCAAGGCGTGCGCCGAGCCGGATGTCGAGCGCCCGCTACGCGCTGCCCTTGCCTGCGTCACCTTGAATCTGTCGTTGGCGGAACTGGAGCGTCTGAACCAAGACGAACTGGCGTGGGAATCCCGCGTAATGCAGTTCCGGGGTTACCGCTCGATCTGGCGTACCCAAGGCGTGCTGCCGATGCTGCGCCGCCTGCTCCACGACTTTAAGTTGCCGCAAACCCTCATCGCCCGCAGTGATGGCGAGCGTGTGCTGACCAACCTGTTGCACCTCAGTGAGTTGTTGCAACAAGCCGCGTCGGAACTCGATGGTGAACAGGCGTTGATACGTCATCTGGCCGAACACTTGGCGCTGTCGGGCCAGGCTGGCGAAGAGCAGATCCTGCGGCTGGAAAGCGATGAGCAACTGGTCAAGGTGGTGACCATCCACAAATCCAAAGGCCTGGAATATGACTTGGTGTTCCTGCCGTTCATCTGCTCGGCCAAACCGGTGGATGGCAGTCGCTTGCCGCTGCATTACCATGATGAACAGGGTAAGTCCCAAGTGAGCCTGCGGCCGACGGCCGAGCTGATTGCCCAGGCCGATGACGAGCGCCTGGCCGAAGACCTGCGCTTGTTCTACGTGGCGTTGACCCGCGCCAAACACGCGTGCTGGCTGGGCATCGCCGACCTCAAGCGCGGCAATAACAGCAGTTCGGTTTTGCACCTCTCGGCCTTGGGCTATCTGCTGGGAGCCGGTGCGTCGCTAGGCGAATCCGCCGACCTGGCGCGCTGGCTGTTGGACTTGCAGCAAGGCTGCCCGGCCATCAGTTATGCACCTGTGCCAGATGCGCAAGACATCCTGTTCCACCCGCCACGCAATGAAGCGACCCTGCTGGCGCCGTTGCTGCCTAAACGCAAGGCTGCGGAAAACTGGTGGATCGCTTCCTACAGCGCCTTGCGCATTGGCGACAGCATGAGCGCCGCCAGCCTCGAAGCACCGGAAAGCCCACAGGCCCAGAAGCTGTTCGACGACGAACGCCTCGACCCGGATGCACCACGGGAAGTGGTGGCGTCCGGCGGTGACATACACCGTTTTCCACGCGGCCCTAATCCAGGCACCTTCCTTCACGGGTTGTTGGAGTGGGCCGGTGAAGAGGGTTTCAACGTGACGCCTGAGGCGATCGAAAAAGCCGTGGGCGCACGCTGTAATCGCCGCAACTGGGAGGGCTGGATCGTCACCCTCAGCGGCTGGCTGGGTCATCTGCTGCAAACGCCGCTGCCCCTGTGCAACGACCACGTCACCCTCAGCGGCCTGAAGCAGTACCAGATCGAAATGGAGTTCTGGTTCGCCAGCCACAAGGTCGATGTGCTCGCCCTCGACAAGCTGGTGTGCCAGCACACCCACGGCGGTGCCTCCCGCGTGGCCGCTGAGCCGGTGTTGCTCAACGGTATGTTCAAGGGGTTTATCGACCTGACGTTCGAGCACAATGGCCGCTACTACGTGGCGGACTACAAATCCAACTGGCTTGGTCCCGACGATTCAGCCTACACCCTTGATGCCATGGAGCATTCGATCCTAGAGCATCGGTACGACTTGCAATACGTATTGTACCTGCTGGCCCTGCATCGCCAGCTCAAGGCGCGTTTGCCGGATTACGATTACGACCAGCACGTCGGCGGCGCCCTGTACCTGTTCCTGCGCGGTACCCAGGCGGTGAGCCAGGGCGCGTATTTCACCCGGCCACCCCGTGAGCTGATCGAGGGGCTGGACCTGTTGTTCCAGGGCAAGCCTATCCCGCCCAAGGTTGAGCCCGCCTGGGAACAAGGAGTGCTGCTATGAACCTGTCGCCGTTACCGCTGGACGAGCTGACACCCCTGAGCCGCGCCGCCGACCTGCTGCAACTGTTAGAGCGGTGGGTCGACCGTGGCTGGTTGCGCGCCTTGGACAAAGCCTTCGTCGGCTTCCTGCATGAGCTTGATCCCCAGGCCGATCCCCTGGTGCTGTTGGCGACCGCCTTGACCAGCCATCAGTTGGGCCATGGTCACGTCTGCCTGGACCTGTTCGAAACCCTCAAGGCACCGGACTTCGCCCTGTCACTGCCGCCCGAGGGCGACCCGCACACCGGCGCCATGCTGCTGCCGTCACAGCTGCTGCATGGCCTGGACGGTGCCCATTGGTGTCATGCCCTGGCGTCCAGCCAACTGGTCGCGCTGGCGGTCGATGGCAGCGCAGCCGCCCAGAGCCGACCGTTGGTGTTGTCCGGCAAGCGCCTGTACCTACGGCGCTACTGGACCTACGAACGGCGTATCGACAGTGCCTTGCGCCAGCGTCTTGCGAGTATGGAGATCGTTGCCGCCGATTTGCCGCAGCGCCTCAATCGCCTGTTCGATCAACCGGCGCCGGATGGCGTGATCGACTGGCAAAAACTCGCCTGTGCCCTGGCGACCCGCGGCGCATTCAGTATCGTCACCGGCGGCCCCGGCACCGGCAAGACCACCACGGTGGTGCGCCTGCTCGCGCTGTTGCAAGCGCCCGCCGTGGAGTCCGGCAACCCGTTGCGTATCCGTCTGGCCGCGCCCACCGGTAAAGCCGCCGCGCGCCTGACCGAATCCATCAGCCAGCAAGTGCTATCGCTGACAGTGGCCGACAACGTGCGGGAAAAAATCCCCACTCAGGTCACCACTGTCCACCGTCTGCTGGGCAGCCGCCCGGGAACCCGACATTTCCGTCATCACCTGGGTAACCCGTTACCTCTGGATGTGCTGGTGGTGGATGAGGCCTCGATGATCGACCTGGAAATGATGGCCAACCTGCTCGACGCCTTGCCGGCCCATGCACGCCTGATACTGCTGGGAGACAAGGACCAACTGGCATCGGTGGAAGCGGGAGCCGTACTCGGCGACTTGTGCCGCGATGCCGAAGCCGGCTGGTACAGCCCGCACACGCGCCAATGGTTGCAAGCGGTCAGCGGCGAAGACCTCAGTACCAGTGGCCTGCAAGAAGACCTCGATGGCAGTCATCCCCTGGCCCAGCAAGTAGTGATGCTGCGCTATTCGCGCCGCTTCGGTGAGGGCAGCGGCATCGGCCAACTGGCGCGTTGGGTCAACCAGCAAAACGCCGAAGAGGCCCGCCAGCTGTTGGCCGCACGCCGCCACGACGACCTCTTCTGCGTCAGCCTCAAGGGTGAACATGACCACGCACTTGAGCGCCTGGTGCTGGACGGGCAGGGCGACGGCGCCCAAGGTTATCGCTACTACCTGAACCTGCTGCAATCTGCACGCCCATCGCTGGATACGCGGCGGGACGACCCTGCCTGGACCCATTGGGCGCAACAGTTGTTGCAAGCCTTCGACGCGTTCCAGCTGCTTTGCGCCGTACGCAAGGGCCCTTGGGGCGTCGAAGGGCTGAACCTGCGCATCACCGCGGCGCTGCGCAAAGTGCGCCTGATCGAAGGCGATGAGCAGTGGTACGAAGGCCGCCCGGTGCTGATGACCCGTAACGATTACGGCCTGGGCCTGATGAACGGCGACATCGGCATCGCGCTGAAATTGCCCGAAAGCGACGGTGGCCCCCAGGTGCTGCGCGTGGCCTTCCCGCGTAACGATGGCCAGGGCGGCGTGCGCTTTGTGTTGCCCAGCCGGCTCAATGACGTGGAAACCGTGTACGCAATGACCGTGCACAAATCCCAAGGCTCTGAGTTCACCCATACCGCACTGATCTTGCCGGATGCCCTGAACCCGGTACTGACCAAAGAGTTGATTTATACCGGTATCACCCGCGCCAAGCGCTGGTTCAGCCTGATTGAGCCCCGGGCTGGCGTGTTTGAGGAGGCCGTGCGCCGCAAGGTCAAGCGCTTGAGCGGGCTGATGCTGGAATTGGACGCCGTGCCTGAAGAAACTGACTGATAGGTCATGCAATATTTCTGATTCAGCTGTCTGATTTTTCTGAAAAAATAGTGCGCCCCGCGCAAACCGTGTTTCGTGGGGTTTTCCGCCGCTGTGCTATCGTTGCGGCATCACCTTGGAAAACACCTGAGAGAATTGCTGCATGAACGTGGCTGGCTCGCCCACAGAGCGTAGTTTGAGCTGGAGAAGCATGTTACTGGTGGCGGTTCTGTGCCTGCTCGTGACGCCTCTGTCGGCACAGACCCAAAGCCTCGCCGAGCAGCGTGCCCAAGCGGTTACCCAAGTGGTGCTCGGCATCCTCAGCTACGCCCGATGGCCGGTAGAGCCTGCGCAGTTGCGGCTGTGCGTTGTCGGGCCGACCCAATACACAGACGACCTGGTCAAAGGCACCACCCAGGCTACCGGCCGTCCGGTGCTGGTGCGGCGCCTGCTGGTCGATCATCCCGACATCGTCAACGCCTGTGACGCTGTCTACATCGGCAAGCTCACCGCGGACGAACGCAGCCGCTTGTTCACCTCATTGATTGGCCACCCGGTACTCAGCATCAGCGAAGGCGGCGACCAATGCACCGTGGGCAGTCTGTTCTGCCTGCGAGTAAGCGATGAGCAAGTATCGTTCGAGGTCAACCTGGATTCCGTCGCCCGCAGCGGCGTGCGCATCCACCCCAGCGTGTTGCAGTTATCTCGCCGTCGAGCGCCAGGGTCATGAGCGGCACTAAGGTGCGGCCGACCCTGCGCTCGGTGATTGCCCGTGGGCATATGATCCTGGCCCTGGTGGCGGTCACCCTGGCCAGTGTGTCCCTGACCCTGCTCGGCGTACTTGCCCTGCGGGTCTACGCCGAGCACAACCTGCACCTGATCGCCCGTTCCATCAATTACACCGTGGAAGCGGCGGTGGTGTTCAATGACAGCGCGGCGGCTACCGAAGCCCTGAGCCTGATTGCCTCCACCGAGGAAGTGGCCCAGGCGGAAGTTTTCGATATCAATGGCAAATTGCTGGCGCGATGGGTACGCCCGGAAACCGGCATGTTGTCACGTGTCGAGCTGCAAATAGCGCACGCCCTGCTTGAACAGCCCATCAGCCAACCGATCCTGCGCCAGGGGCAAACCGTGGGCAGCATTCACCTGGTCGGCCACGGTGGCAGTCTATTGCGCTTTTTGCTCAGCGGCCTGGTCGGGATTCTGATCTGCACCGCCCTCAGCGCCTGGGTGGCCTTGCACTTGTCGCGGCGTCTGTTGAATGGTATCACCGTGCCGCTGCAGCGCCTGGCCGCCGTGGCCCACGCGGCCCGCAGCGAGCGCGACTTCGACCGCCGCGTTCCCTCCGCGCAGATCGCCGAACTCGACAGCCTGGGCAGCGACTTCAATGCCCTGCTCGGCGAGATGGAAGCCTGGCAGAGCCACCTGCAAAGCGAGAACGAAACCCTGGCTCACCAGGCCAGCCACGACAGCCTCACCGGCCTGCCCAACCGCGCGTTCTTCGAAGGCCGGTTGATCCGTGCCTTGCGCAGCGCAGCCAAGGTCAACGAGCAAGTGGCGGTGCTGTTTCTCGACAGTGACCGCTTCAAAGACATCAACGACAGCTTCGGCCACGCCGCCGGCGATGCCGTACTGGTAGCCGTTGCCGACCGCGTGCGTGCGCAACTGCGCGAGGATGACCTGGTGGCGCGCTTGGGTGGCGATGAATTTGCGGTGTTGCTGGCGCCCCTGCACAAGGCCGAAGACGCCCAGCGCATCGCCGACAAGATCATTGCCAGTATGGACGTGCCGATCCCACTGCCTGGGGACACCCAGGTATTGACCTCCCTCAGTATTGGCATTGCCATTTATCCCGATCATGGCGCCACTCCCGGCACCTTGCTCAACGCCGCCGATGCAGCGATGTACCAGGCCAAACGACTGTCCTCGGGCGGCCAGCAAACGGCGGAGTCGGAGCGCCCCGTCGTCAACGTTCAACACAGGAGTTGATTCCCTTGTTTGCTAACACGCGCGTTTTGTTTATTTCTTTACTCGTTGCCTTCCTGGCCCTCAGCGGCTGCCAGACGCCACCGCCCAAGGGCCTGACCCCGGCGCAAGTTGCCGTGCTCAAACAACAAGGCTTCGAGCTGACCGATGAAGGCTGGGCCTTCGGCCTGTCTGGCAAAGTGCTGTTTGGCAGCGACGTCGAAACCCTCAACAAACCCAGCACCGACATCGTTGAGCGCATCGGTAGCGCCCTGGTTGGTGCAGGCATTGAGCGCGTGCGCGTTGACGGCCACACCGATGCTTCCGGTAAAGAACCCTACAACGTGGCGCTGTCCCTGCGCCGCGCCAAGAGCGTCGGCAAGGTGCTGACCCGCGTGGGAATGAAAGAAGAAAATATCCAACTGCGCGGCCTGGGCAGCAGCGAGCCGGTGGCATCGAATACGACAACGGCAGGCCGAACCGAGAATCGCCGGGTGTCGATTGTAGTGATCGCGGACTAAGGCAATTCACCTGCCTTAACCTGAAATACATTCAAAATGTGGGAGGGGGCTTGCCCCCGATAGCAGTGTGTCAGCCAATACAACTGGTGACTGACACTCCGCCATCGGGAGCAAGCCCCCTCCCACATTTGTTTTGCGGTCTGCTCGCGGGAGTTTCCGCTTAACAGCGCGGCGTCATCGCCTGCGTCAAGTCATCCACCACGGCCTTGCCCATCTCACACAGATAATGCGCAGCCCATGCATATTGCTCGCCGCGCACATCCATGGCGGCTTCCATCGCGAGTTTCTTGGAGTAAAAAAGCAGGGAAGCTGACGGACGCCAGCTAATACTGTTTGGGGCAGTGTCACGCTCGAAACCCGGATCGCTAAACCCGATCGCTGATGTGCAGCGACCCAGGGAGGCTAGTGATCCAAACGCTACAGCGCAATAGGCCAAGGATTCTCTAGGAAACGTCCTGCAATTTAAAGCGGATCGTCGTTGATGGCGCTTTAATCCGCAAACCTGATCTCCCGCGTCTCCCCCATCAACAACCCCTGATTCTGCTCCGTCACCTCCCTGATGTAATCCCACAACAACGTAATCCGCTTCAACTTGCGCAAATCCTCCCGGCAATACATCCAGAACTGCCGCGTAATCGCAATCTGCTCGCCCAGCACGGGTAACAGGCGCGGATCCTGCGCCGCCAAAAAACACGGCAATATCGCCATCGACCGCCCTTGCTGTGCCGCCACGTACTGCGCGATCACGCTGGTACTGCGCAAACTGGCGCTGGCGCCTGGCACGACGTTGGCCAAGTACAGCAACTCCGAACTGAACGCCAAGTCATCCACATAACTGATAAACGGATGCTCGGCCAAATCCGCGGGTTTGCGGATTGGCGGGTGTTGGTCGAGGTAGTCCTGGGTCGCGTACAACTGCAATTTGTAGTCGCACAGTTTGCAGCACACATAGGGCCCGTGCTCCGGGCGTTCCAGGGCGATGACGATGTCGGCTTCGCGCTTGGACAGGCTGATGAAGTGCGGCAGCGGCAGGATATCTACTGAGATCGCAGGATAGGTGTCGACGAAATGGCTCAATTGCGGGGTGACGAAGAAGCTACCGAAGCCTTCGGTGCAGCCCATGCGCACGTGGCCGGACAGCGCCACGCCGGAGCCGGAGACTTGTTCGCAGGCCATGTGCAAGGTGCTTTCGATGGTCTCCGCGTAGCCCAGCAGCCGTTGGCCCTCGGTGGTGAGGACGAAGCCGTTGGTCCGGGATTTTTCAAACAGCAAGGTACCGAGGGACACTTCCAATGAGCTGATGCGCCGCGACACGGTGGTGTAGTCCACCGCCAGGCGCTTGGCGGCCACGCTGGCTTTGCGGGTGCGGGCCACTTCGAGGAAAAACTTCAGGTCATCCCAGTTCAGGGAGCCCAGGGAGGTGATGTTTTTTTGCATATTGGACCGGCTTTTATGTGCGTTCTTATTAGAAGTTTGCACATCTATACTCCAAAAACAGTCCGAACGCCTCATTCTTCAAGGCTATTCAACGCCTTGGTTCTCTGCATAAATACAAGATTCTGGAGACCACATGAACGCATCTGCCGATATTTCCGTGCAACAGGTCAAGTTGCTGATCAACGGCGAGTGGGTCGAGTCCAAGACCACGCAGTGGCAAGACATCGTCAACCCGGCCACCCAGCAAGTGCTGGCCAAAGTCCCGTTCGCTACTGCCGATGAAGTCAACGCTGCCATCGACGCCGCCCATCGCGCCTTCCAGACCTGGAAGCTGACGCCTATCGGCGCGCGCATGCGCATCATGCTCAAGCTACAAGCCTTGATCCGTGAACATTCCAAGCGTACCGCCGTGGTCCTCAGCGCTGAGCAGGGCAAAACCATTGCCGATGCCGAAGGCGATATTTTCCGTGGCCTGGAAGTGGTCGAGCACGCCTGCTCCATCGGCACCCTGCAAATGGGCGAGTTCGCCGAGAACGTAGCCGGTGGTGTGGATACCTACACCCTGCGCCAGCCTATCGGCGTGTGCGCCGGCATCACCCCATTCAACTTCCCGGCGATGATTCCACTGTGGATGTTCCCGATGGCCATCGCCTGCGGGAACACCTTCGTCCTCAAGCCATCCGAGCAGGACCCGCTGTCAACCATGCTGCTGGTGGAACTGGCGCTGGAAGCCGGTGTACCGGCCGGCGTACTCAACGTGGTGCATGGCGGCAAGGACGTGGTGGATGCACTCTGCACCCACAAAGACATCAAGGCCGTGTCCTTCGTCGGCTCGACGGCCGTGGGCACCCACGTGTATGACCTGGCCGGTAAACATGGCAAGCGCGTGCAGTCGATGATGGGCGCCAAGAACCACGCCGTGGTGCTGCCGGATGCCAACCGCGAACACACCCTCAATGCCCTCGTCGGCGCCGGGTTCGGCGCGGCGGGCCAGCGTTGCATGGCCACTTCGGTGGTGGTGCTGGTGGGCGCGGCCAAGCAGTGGCTGCCGGATCTCAAGGCCCTGGCGCAGAAGCTCAAGGTCAACGCCGGCAGCGAAGCCGGCACCGACGTCGGCCCGGTGATCTCCAAGCGCGCCAAGGCACGCATCCTGGAGTTGATCGAAAGCGGCGTGAAGGAAGGCGCCAAGCTGGAACTGGATGGCCGCGATATCAAGGTGCCGGGCTTCGAACAAGGTAACTTTGTCGGCCCAACCCTGTTCTCGGGCGTCACCCCCGACATGCGCATCTACACCGAGGAAATCTTCGGCCCGGTGCTGGTGGTGCTGGAAGTCGACACCCTCGACCAAGCCATCGCCCTGGTCAACGCCAACCCGTTCGGCAACGGCACTGGCCTGTTCACCCAGAGCGGTGCGGCGGCGCGCAAGTTCCAGAGCGAAATTGATGTGGGCCAGGTCGGTATCAATATCCCGATCCCGGTGCCAGTACCGTTTTTCAGCTTCACCGGCTCCCGGGGCTCCAAGCTTGGCGACCTCGGCCCGTATGGCAAGCAAGTGGTGCAGTTCTACACCCAGACCAAAACCGTCACCAGCCGCTGGTTCGATGACGACACCGTCAACGATGGTGTTAACACCACCATCAACCTGCGCTGAACCTGGGAGACGACCATGAAGATTGCATTTATCGGCCTGGGCAACATGGGTGCGCCCATGGCCCGTAACTTGATCAAGGCTGGGCACGCGCTTAACCTTTTCGACCTGAACCAGGCGGTACTCAAGGAACTCGCCGAATTGGGCGGCACCATCAGCAGCTCGCCCCGTGACGCGGCCCAAGGCGCGGAACTGGTGATTACCATGTTGCCGGCCGCCGCCCACGTACGCAGCGTCTGGCTCAATGAAGACGGAGTGCTGGCAGGCATCGGCAAAGGCGTGCCAGCGGTGGATTGCAGCACCATCGACCCGCAGACCATCCGTGATGTAGCGGCAGCGGCGGCAAAACAGGGCGTGGCCGTGGCCGATGCGCCGGTCTCCGGTGGCACCGGCGGCGCGCAAGCCGGGACGCTGACCTTCATGGTCGGCGCCAACCCGGAACTGTTCGCCACCCTTCAGCCGGTATTGGCGCAGATGGGCCGCAATATCGTGCACTGCGGTGATGTCGGCACCGGGCAAATCGCCAAGATCTGCAACAACCTGCTGCTGGGTATCAGCATGGTCGGCGTCAGCGAAGCCATGGCCCTGGGAGATGCACTCGGTATTGACACTCAAGTGCTGGCCGGCATCATCAATAGCTCCACCGGGCGCTGCTGGAGTTCCGATACCTATAACCCCTGGCCCGGCGTGATCGAGACCGCGCCTTCATCGCGTGGTTACACCGGTGGTTTTGGTGCCGATTTGATGCTCAAGGATCTGGGCCTGGCCACTGAGGCTGCGCGCCAGGCGCATCAGCCGGTGATCCTGGGGGCAGTGGCCCAGCAGCTCTATCAATCGATGAGCCAGCGTGGGGAAGGGGGCAAGGACTTCTCGGCGATCATCAACAGCTATCGCAAGCCTAAATAGGGCGGTTTCCGGGGGCCAGCAAACAGCTGGCTCCCGGGTTTTGCGGGTCAGGCAAACACAAAATACTTACGCACTGTCTCGACCACTTCCCACGTGCCCTTCATCCCCGGCTCCACCACAAAGATATCCCCAGCGCGCAAATGAATCGGCTCCATGCCTTCAGGTGTGATCACGCAGTAGCCTTCCTGGAAATGGCAGTATTCCCACTTCACGTATTCGACATACCACTTGCCCGGCGTGCAGATCCAGGTGCCCATTATCTTGCTGCCGTCTTCGCTGGTGTAGGCGTTGAGGTTGACGGTGTGCGGGTCGCCTTCGAGCTTTTCCCATTTGCAGGCATCCAGGACCGGCAGTGGGTGGGTGTCGCGCAGTACGGTGATGGGCTTGGACATGATGCCTCCGAGGCAAGGGTAGAAGAGTCGAACCCTATAGCGTCGCGGCTGGGGCTGGTGGTCTGGACTCGACATCGGTATGCCCAGAAGCGCAGTTAATGTGGGAGGGGGCTTGCTCCCGATAGCAGTGTGTCAGTCACTGCTATGGCTACTGACACACTGCAATCGGTGGCAAGCCCCCTCCCACATTGGATCTGTGTGAATTGTTCGGTAATTTGTCTTTTTATCGCAGTAACTGCGAAAGAATTCGCCTATGACGCCAGAATTCGCAAGAAAATTCAGAGCTGGCCCTCGTATCATTCACCCCAGTACCCCGTGAGAGCCTTGCAATGAACCCAATAAAAACGTGGTGGGATATCAGCCCGCCCTTGAGCACGGCGACCCCAACCTGGCCGGGCGATACGCCGTTCCAGGAAGAGCGTGTGTGGCAGTTCGGCCCGGAGTGCCCGGTGAATGTGGGGCGCGTGACCTTGTCGCCGCATACTGGCGCCCATGTGGATGCTCCGCTGCATTACAGTGCCGACGGTGCGCCGATTGGCGAAGTGTCGTTGGACGTGTACATGGGCCCGTGCCGGGTGCTGCATTGCCTGGGCAGCGGCGCGCTAGTGCAGCCACACCAGTTGCAAGGCCGTGTGGATAACGTGCCGGAGCGCGTGTTGCTGCGCACTTATCCACAAGCGCCGCTCACCGAATGGGATGCGAATTTCACCGCCATCGCCCCACAAACCATTGAACTGCTCGCCAGCCTGGGTGTGCGCCTGATCGGTATAGACACGCCGTCCCTGGACCCGCAACAGTCCAAGACCATGGACTCCCACAACGCTGTGGCCCGCCACGGCATGGCGATCCTCGAAGGCATCGTGCTCGATGAGGTACCGGAGGGCGACTATGAACTGATCGCACTGCCGCTGCGTTTTGCCAACCTCGATGCCAGCCCGGTCCGCGCAATCCTGCGCCCGCTCAAGGAGCCCACGCGATGAGCCAATGTCCCTTCTCTGCCGATTACCAGCCACCGGAAGAATGGCATAACGCCGAACTGAATTTTTCCGAGTCCATGAGCTATGGCGACTACCTGGACCTGGGCAAAGTACTCAGCGCCCAGCACCCGCTGTCGCCTGACCACAACGAGATGCTCTTCATCATCCAGCACCAGACTTCGGAGCTGTGGATGAAACTGATGCTCCACGAACTCAAGGCCGCCCGCGAACACGTGCGCCTGGGTGAGTTGCCGCCGGCGTTCAAGATGCTGGCGCGAGTCTCGCGGATCTTCGACCAACTGGTGCACGCCTGGGCGGTGCTGGCGACCATGACGCCGTCGGAGTACAAGGCAATTCGCCCGTTCCTGGGGCAGTCGTCGGGGTTCCAGTCGTTCCAGTACCGCGAGATCGAATTCATCCTCGGCAACAAGAGCCCGGCATTGCTGCGGCCCCATGCCCATCGGCCGCAATTGTTGCAGGAACTTCAGGTGGCGATTGCCACGCCGTCGCTATATGACGAGGCGATCAACCTGATGATCAAGGCGGGGCTGGCGATTGACCCCCAGCGCGCCGAGCGGGACCCGACGGCGGCCACAGTGCATGATGAGTCGGTGGAGGCGGCGTGGCGTGAGGTGTATCGCGACCCGAGCCGGTATTGGGATTTGTATCAGTTGGCCGAGAAGTTCATCGACCTGGAGGATTCGTTCCGCCAATGGCGCTTCCGGCATGTGACCACGGTGGAGCGGATCATCGGCTTCCAGCCGGGCACCGGTGGCACCGAGGGCGTGGGTTACCTGCGCAAGATGCTCGACACGGTATTGTTTCCCGAACTCTGGCGAGTACGCTCGACCCTCTAAACAAAAAGCCCCGGATCACCGGGGCTTTTCATTTGGAATGCAGTTAAAAATGTGGGAGGGGGATTGCTCCCGATGGCAGTGTGTCAGCCACTGGATGTGCTGGCTGACACACTGCCATCGGGAGCAAGCCCCCTCCCACATGGTTTATTGCGATACTGCAACCGTCGCGTTTTTCATCCGCAGCCGATAGGCCACATAGATAATCCCCACCCACACCGGCATCGCATACACCGACTCGCGAATCCCCGGGATTGCCAGCATCACGCTGATGATCATCAGCATGAACGCCAGGCACAGGTAATTGCTGAACGGGAACCAGAAGGTCTTGAACGACGGCGTCACGCCTTGCTCGCCCATGGCCTTGCGGAACTTGATATGGGTGATGCTGATCAGCGCCCAGTTGATCATCAGCGAAGCAACCACCAGCGCAAACAGCAACTCCAGGGCACTCTGCGGCGCGACATAGTTGACCACCACACACAGCATCGTCACCAAGGCCGAAATCGCCAACGCCCGCAGCGGCACGCCTTGCTTGTTGAGCTTCATCAGCGCCTTGGGCGCGTCACCTTGCTCGGCCAGGCCAAACAGCATGCGGCTGTTGCAGTACACGCCGCTGTTGTACACCGACAACGCCGCGGTCAGCACCACGAAGTTGAGGATGTGGGCGGCGGTGTCGTTGCCGATCAGCGAGAAGATCTGCACAAACGGGCTGCCGCTGTAGGCATCGCCTGACGCGCCGAGGGTTTGCAGCAACTGATCCCACGGGTACAGCGACAACAGCACGGTCAGCGCGCCGACGTAGAAAATCAGGATGCGGTACACCACCTGGTTGATCGCCTTGGGAATCACCTTGCGTGGCTCGCTGGCCTCGGCGGCGGTGATGCCGACCAGCTCCAGACCACCGAACGAGAACATGATGAAGGCCATGGACATCAGCAGCCCCATGCCGCCATTGGGGAAGAAACCGCCGTGGCTCCACAGGTTGCTGACCGAGGCTTGCGGGCCGCCAGTGCCGCTGAGCAACAGGTAGCAGCCGAGCACGATCATGCCGACAATCGCCACCACCTTGATGATCGCGAACCAGAACTCGGCTTCGCCGAAGAACTTCACGTTCAGGGTGTTGATCAGGTTCACCGCGACAAAGAACACCAGGGCGCTGACCCAGGTCGGAATCTCCGGCCACCAGAACTGGATGTACTTGCCCACGGCCGTCAGTTCGGCCATGCCCACCAGCACATACAGCACCCAGTAGTTCCAGCCCGCCAAAAAGCCCGCGTAGCCGCCCCAGTACTTGTGCGCGAAGTGGCTGAAGGAACCGGCTACCGGCTCTTCGACGATCATCTCGCCGAGCTGGCGCATGATCAGGAACGCGATAAAGCCTGCAATCGCATAGCCCAGGATCATCGACGGCCCCGCCGACTTGAGTACCCCGGCCGAGCCGAGGAACAAGCCTGTACCAATCGCCCCTCCCAAGGCGATCAGCTGAATGTGCCGGTTCTTCAGGCCACGCTTGAGGCCCACCGGGTTAACCATGTCATCCGCCATTAACATTCCCTTCTACTTGTTTTTCTCAAGGGTGAGTGCACGCCGCATCGGCCCCTCAGAAGTGCTGAGGGTCAGATATTACTCTGGGTGAACTTTTCGTAATACAGCTGAACGCCATCAAGTGCCTGATCCGCCAGCCATTGTTGGATGGATTCGACCATTGGCGGGGGGCCGCACAGGTACATATCCGCCGATCTATCCCGCAATTCGGCCAGGTCGAAATGCTCGGTAAGGTAACCGCGCTTGCCGGGCCAGTCATTGGAGGGTTCGCTGAGTACTTCGGTGTAGCGAAAGCCCGGGATTTTTCCCGCGTAGTCCTGGATACGCGCCGCTTCGCATAAATCCTCGGCCCCGCGCACGCCGTAGTACAGGTGCACCGGTTGCGCGCAGCCGTTGGCCGCCAGCTCATCGAGCATGCCCAGCAACGCCGACAAGCCTGTGCCGCCCGCCACCAGCACCAGCGGCTGGGTGACATGGCGCAGGTAGAACGCCCCCAATGGCGCCTCCAGCAGCATCTGGTCGCCCACCTGGCAGCGCTCGCGCAAATAGTTGCTCATCACCCCATCCGGCAGCAGGCGCACCAGGAATTGCAGTTGGTTGCCCGGCCGATTGGCGAAGGAGTAGGAGCGCCAACTGTCGGTGCCGGGCACCGCGAGGCGAGCGTATTGGCCTGGCAGGAAATCCAATGGCTGCTGCAGTTGCACCTGCAGGATCGCCGTACTGGTGGAGACCTGCTGCACGTCGCTCACCGTACCGCGTACCTGCACTGGCCCGGACGCATTGCACAGGCTTGAATCGAAGTCGAAGTAGAAGGTGGCGTCGGACTGCACCCGAGTCTGGCAACTGAGCATCTTGCGTTGTTGCAGCTCGAGGCTGGAGAGGGCTTCGTCGTCTACATAGTCTTGTGTGTAGTTTCCGGATTCGCAGCGGCCCTGGCAGGTGCCGCACACGCCTTCGCGGCAATCCAATGGGATCTTGATACCGTTACGCAGGGCCGCATCCAAGAGAATTTCATTGGCGCCCACCGGAAAAAACAGGGTTTTGCCATCGGCAAAACTGAAGGCCACTTTGTGATTCATTCACATGACTCCGTGGAAAGGTATAAACCCTTGTAGGAGCGAGCTTGCTCGCGAAGAACTTTAACGATGACGCCGGGCAACTTGGATGCACGCGGTGTATTTGAGTTTTTCGCGAGCAAGCTCGCTCCTACAGGGGAATGCGCCAACGTTACAGGTGATAGAAATCCAGCACCGAGTTGATGGTGTCGTTGAGCAGCAGGGCGTGCTTGCGCGTGATCAGCCAGCTGTCGCCCTCGGGCTTGAGGCGATAGGTTGCGTGCCCGTAGAACTGCTCGGACGTAGCCAGCCGATAAAACAGCGTGTGCCAGTTCAAGCGCACCTCCAAGGTGCCGTCACTTTGTTCGGCAATGCGCACGTTGTTGATCAGGTGCAAGGTGCGCGGCATCGGTGTGGCCGAGGCGGCCTTGCCGGTGCGCAGGCGGAACACGCGGTCTTCCAGGCCCGAACGGTTGGCGTAATAGATCAACGACATCTCGCGCTTGGGGTCCCGGGTATAGACGTGTTCCGAGTCCCACTGCGGCAGGTGGAATTCACTCTGTGGGTCGAACAACTGCACATAGGCATCCCAGTCCTGGGCGTCGCACAGTTCGGATTTGCGGTAGAAAAACTGCTCGATCTGGTACTGCAATTGCGCATTCATCACTTCACCTCCCGCAGTGTCAGCGCTTGCCGGTCCAGGCCCTTGAGCAGGAACTGTTGCCAGTTACGGTGCTGGTTGACGTACAAACCTTCGTGGGTGAACTCGGTGCCGGTCATGGCTGGTTGGATGCCAATGGCTTCGCTGTTGGGCGTAGGTCCGGTTTCCCAGCGGTGGCTGCCCCGTGAGATATCGCTCCAGCGCTCCAGGCGGCCCTGGAAACCGCGCTGGGCTTCGCGAAATTCCACCAGGTCGTCCGGCGTGCCCATGCCCGAGACGTTGAAGAAATCTTCGAATTGGCGAATGCGGTTTTCGCGATCCGCATCGGACTCATCCTTCACACCCAGGCACTGGCTGATGATCTCGGTCTTGTTCCAGGCCACCGGGCGGATGATGCGCAGCTGTGAGCTGATCTGGTCGAGGAAGAACAGGCTGGGGTAGATGTTCAGGTTGCGCAGGCGGTGCATCATCCACTCGGCCTTTTGCTGGCCGTGCTCTTGCACCAGGCGCGGCATGATGGTGGCGTAGCCGGAGCGCACGCTGGGGTTGGGCATGTCGCTGAACAACACGCTGTGGCCATTGTTGAAGGCGAACCAGCCGTCGTCGGTATTGGCGTCGCCGGCGCCGAGCTTGCTGTAGTCCAAGGTCGTGCTGGAGCCTGTGCCGTTCTCGGTATTGACCTGCTGGCGATGCTGCACCGTGGCCACGTAGTTGTAGTGCACGGTGCTGACGTGATAACCGTCCAGGCCGTTTTCGTTTTGCAGTTTCCAGTTGCCGTCATAGGTGTAGGCGGACTTGCCCGGCAGCACCTCCAGCTCCCCCGTGGCGGATTGCGCCACCATCATGTCGAAAAACACTTTGGCGTCGCCGAGGAAGTCTTCCAGGCTATCCGTGCCCTGCACGTCGAGGCTGATAAACACAAAGCCCTTGTAGCTGTCGATGCGGGCTTTTTTCAGGCCTCGGGTGGCTTTATCAAACCCCTCCGGATATTCCCCCGGTGCCTTGACCTTCACCAACCGGCCGTCGCTCTTGTAGCACCAGGCGTGGAACGGGCAGGTAAAGGTGGACTGGTTGCCCTTGCCCACCCGGGTGAGGGTGGTGCCGCGATGTTGACAGGCATTGATCAACGCGTTGAGCCGACCTTCGCCGTCGCGGGTGATGATCATTGGCTGGCGCCCGGCGCGCATCGTCACGAAGTCGTGATTGTTCGCCAGCTCGCTTTCGTGGCAGGCGTAGATCCAGTTCTTTTCGAAGATCAGTTCCATCTCCAGCTCGAACAACTCGGGCTCGGTGAACATGTCGCGGGCGATGCGAAACACCGCATCGGCCGGGCGAAAATCCAGGCAGCTTTCGATAAAGCTCTTCCACTGCTCGACGCTTCTTGCACCACTCATGGGAGGCACCTTTTGATCATGGCTAAACGGTTAGCCATTAAGAGCCTGTGAGGTGGTGGCGGGCTATCCGCTTAATGGGGGAAGCTGGGCCGCAAAGTTGGGCAGCAAGTACCCACGACGGTGCGCGCAAGTGACAGCATGCGCTACTGTGATTGCAGGTGAAGGTCACGAAAGCCTGGGCTTTATCCACATAGTCGACCTTTGCTATCCACCCGGTGGTGATGGTGCTGGCGTGGCTTGGAACTTGCTGTCGATGTTCAACGACGCGCCGCCAGAGCGCGCAAACGCCTAACCGCCGTGGGTGCAGCCCGATGAGTAGCCAGACACGCGATATTCATATCCAACGCTTCGACCTGGAGGGCGCCCGCAGCTGGATGTCCGGTATTTGCGGCCCCCATCGCCTCGCAACGGCGACGCCCGAACGCCTGCGTTTTCACCACAGTGCCAACGTGTTCAAGTCCCGCGCCACCACCCTGGGCGTGATCGAATACGGCACCGACGTGACCATCGACATCGAAGACGCCGAGCACTTCAGCAGCTACAGCCTGAGCCTGCCATTGGTGGGCGAGCAGGAACTGAGCAAGAACGGTGAACGCCTCAGTTCCAACCGCGACCAGGGCGTGATCATTTCACCCAATGAACACCAGGTGCTGGCGATTTCCGGTGACTGCCGCAAGTTGCAGGTGGTGATTACCCGCGCAGCCATGAGTGAATCGCTGGAAGGTTTGTTGCAACGGCCCATCGACGCGCCGCTGCGCTTTGAATCAGTGATGGACGCGGTGGAAGGTGCCCCGGCTGCGTGGTGGCGCATGGCGCGTTACTTCATCGCGGAGCTGGAATGCAGCAGCGAGCTTTACGAACAGGCGGCGTTTACCCGCGACCTGGAAAGCTCACTGATCAAGGGCCTGATCCTGGCCCAGCCGAATAACTACTCCGAAGAACTGCGTGATGTGCTGGGCGTAAAATTGCCGCATTACCTGATCCGTGCGCGCCAGTACATCCACGACAACGCCCGCGAAGCGGTGCACCTGGAAGACCTCGAAGTGGCAGCGGGCGTTTCGCGGTTCAAGCTGTTCGACGCGTTTCGCAAGTACTTCGCATTGTCGCCGATGGCTTACCTGAAGAAGCATCGGCTGGGGGCTGTACGTCAGGAGATTCTTGAGCAAGGTTCGGTGCGTACCATCTCGGAAATTGCGTTGGGTTGGGGGTTTACTCATTTGGGGCGGTTTTCGGCGGAGTACCGCAAGCTGTTTGATGAGTCTCCCAGCCAAACCCTGCAACGCAAGCGCTTGCGCAGCCTTTGAAAACGATGTCCCCGGTTTGTACCGGGGCTTGCCCCCTCCCACACTGGGTTTGTGGTGCATATGGAATATCAGATCAACTCTTCCACCAGTTGCAGGCAATGACTCAGCCCCGGCGACTGATCATTCACCCGTCGACTGAGAATGATCGGCGAGGTCGCAGTAGTCTCCACCACCGGTGTATAGCCAATATCCGCCCGATGCAGCACCTGCACCGACGCTGGCACCAATGTCACACCCATCCCGGCACCCACCAGGCCGATAGCGGTCTGCAACTCGTTGGTCCACTGTGCAACCTTCAGGCTCAAGCCATGGGCGTCAAACAGCGCGATCACATGGTCGGCATAACTGGGGCGCGGGTTGCCGGGGTAGAGCACAAAGGGTTCGGCGGCCAACTGGGCGAGGGTGGCGGGGGCGTCCAGCAAGGGGTGACCACTGGGCAGCACGGCTACCAGGCGATCCTCCACCAATACCCGCTGGACAATGGCCGGGTCGTCGATGCGAATCCGTCCGAAGCCCACATCGATGCGCCCGGCCTTGAGCGCGTCGACCTGCTGCAGGGTGGTCATTTCCGACAAGCCCAGCTCCAGCTCCAGGGCCTCATGGTTGCGCAGGCGCCGAATCAATTCCGGCAGCACGCCGTACAAGGTCGAGGGCGCAAAGCCGATGCCCAGCCAGGTCTTTTCGCCCAGGCCGATGCGCCGGGTGTTGTCGCAGACCTTGCCCAATTGTTCGAGCAACACATTGGCATGCTCATAAAAAAACCGCCCGGCCTCGGTCAGGCGCAAGGGGCGGCTACGCTCCAGCAGAATGACCCCCAGTTCATCCTCCAACTGTTGGATCTGCCGGCTCAAGGGCGGCTGGGCGATGTGCAGGCGTTCTGCGGCGCGGGTGAAGTTGAGGGTCTCGCCCAGCACCTGGAAATAGCGCAGGTGACGCAGTTCCATATCGGCTCCTTTCATACCTTGAAGGTATTGCTTGAGACCCATTCTATATTGGAACCCCGCAAAAATACGGCACAGAATCGGCCAAAACCTATAAAGAACCCAATGGGTATTGCCATGCTGACCTGCGCCATCGAGTCGATCGAAACCATCATCGTCGACCTCCCCACCATTCGCCCGCACAAGCTGGCGATGCACACCATGCAAAACCAAACCTTGGTGGTCATCCGCCTGCGTTGCGCCGACGGTATCGAAGGCATCGGCGAAGCCACCACCATCGGCGGCCTGAGCTACGGCAACGAGAGCCCCGACAGCATCAAAGTCAACATCGACCGCCACTTCACACCGCTGTTGATCGGCCAGGATGCGAACAATATCAACGCCGCCATGTTGCGCCTGGAACGCAGTATTCGCGGCAACACCTTCGCCAAGTCCGGCATCGAAAGCGCCTTGCTCGACGCCCTCGGCAAACGCCGGGGCCTGCCGGTCAGCGAACTGCTCGGCGGGCGTGTACGCGATGCGCTGCCGGTGGCCTGGACCCTGGCCAGCGGCAACACCGAACAAGACATCGGCGAGGCCGAGAAGATGCTCGACCTGCGCCGTCACCGCATTTTCAAGTTGAAGATCGGCGCCGGTGAAATCAGCCGTGACCTGACCCACGTGATCGCGATCAAGAAGGCCTTGGGCGAGCGTGCCAGTGTGCGTGTCGACGTCAATCAGGCATGGGATGAAGCCGTGGCCCTGCGGGCGTGCCAAGTGCTTGGCGACAACGGCATAGACTTGATCGAGCAACCGATCTCGCGCAATAACCGCGGCGGTATGGCCCGGCTCAACCTGTCGAGCCCGGTGCCGATCATGGCCGATGAGTCCATTGAGTGTGTCGAGGATGCCTTCAACCTGGCCCGCGAAGGTGCGGCCTCGGTGTTCGCCCTCAAGATCGCCAAGAACGGCGGGCCTCGTGCCGTGTTGCGCACGGCGGCGATTGCCGAAGCGGCCGGCATTGGCCTGTACGGCGGCACCATGCTCGAAGGTGGCATCGGCACCCTGGCCTCGGCCCATGCATTCCTCACCCTGAGCAAACTGGCGTGGGACACCGAGCTGTTCGGCCCGCTGTTGCTGACCGAAGACATTCTCACCGAGCAGCCGCTGTACCGCGATTTCCAGCTGCATATTTCCACTGCGCCGGGCCTGGGCCTGGCGCTCGATGAAGAGCGCCTGGCGTTCTTCCGTCGTGACAAACACTAAGAGGCGCTGCCATGTTGTTTCACGTAAAAATGACCGTAAACCTGCCCCTCGACATGCCCCCCGAGCGCGCCGACAGCCTCAAGGCCGAAGAGAAAGCCCTGGCCCAGCGCCTGCAGCAAGAGGGCAAATGGCGCCACCTGTGGCGCATCGCCGGGCACTACGCCAACTACAGCGTGTTCGATGTCGACAGCGTGCAGGACCTGCACGACCTGCTGATGCAACTGCCGCTGTTTCCCTACATGGCCATCGAAGTGAATGCGCTGTGCCGGCACCCGTCGTCGATCCATGCAGACGACCGCTAAGCGCCTTTTAAAAAGCTAATAATGACAAGATGAGGAATGCACCATGACCATCCGCCTGTCCCAGACTGCTCACGCCCAACGGTTTCTCGAAGAAGCCAGCGGTAACCTCAATGACGCCGGCAACCCGCGTGTCAAGGCGCTGATGTACCGGATCCTGCGCGACACCGTGAACATCATCGAAGACCTGGAAGTGACCCCGGAAGAATTCTGGAAGGCGGTCAACTACCTCAATGAACTGGGCAAAAACCAGGAAGCTGGCCTGCTCGCCGCAGGCCTGGGCCTGGAGCATTACCTCGACCTGCTGATGGACGCCGCCGATGAACAGGCCGGCAAGTCCGGCGGCACACCGCGCACCATCGAAGGCCCGTTGTACGTAGCCGGCGCGCCGTTGTCGAAGTACGAAGCGCGGTTGGATGATGGCCAGGATGACGCGGTGCCGTTGTTCATGCGTGGGCAAGTGCGCGATACCCATGGCAAGCCACTGGCGGGGGCGATTGTCGATGTATGGCAGGCCAATACGGGCGGTACCTATTCATGGTTCGATCCGACTCAGTCGGCATTCAACCTGCGCCGACGCATCGAAACCGACGCCCAGGGCAACTACCGTTTTCGCAGCATCGTGCCCTCCGGCTATGGCTGCCCGCCCACCGGGCCGACGCAGCAATTGCTCGACCAACTGGGGCGCCATGGACAACGCCCTGCGCATATCCACTTCTTCATCTCGGCGCCCGGGCACCGGCACCTGACCACCCAGATCAACCTGTCGGATGATCCTTACCTGCATGATGACTTTGCCTATGCCACGCGCGATGAACTGATTGCCGAGATTCGCTTCAGTGACGATCCGCAGCTGGCACGGGAGTTTGGTGTGCAAGGGCGGTTTGCGCAGATTGATTTTGATTTTGAGTTGCAGGTGGCTGATGCACCGGTTGAGCAAAAACGCATGCAACGCGTACGCGCCCTGGAAGACTGATCAACGCGGTCAAAAATGTGGGAGGGGCGGTGCGACGATTCGACTTGCTCCCAATAGCAGAGTGTCAGTCACCTATTTACTCACTGACCCACCGCCATCGGGAGCAAGCCCCCTCCCACATTTGATTTGTGGTGTTGGTGCTATTTGCGCACGACCAGATCCAACACCTCATCCCGGTCCTTGATCTTCTGCAGCACAATCTCCGACCTGATATCCATCACCCCCGCCGTGCGGTTCAGGTGGTTCACGATAAAGTCCGAAAAATGCTTGAGATTGCGCGCCTGCACCCGCAGCACATAGTTGCTGGCGCCGGTGATCACATAGGCGCTTGCCACCTCCGGCCAGCCTTGCACCTTCTTGATAAAGGTCTCATGCCAGTCCTCTACATCCTGGCGCAACGACAGGTGCACGATGGCTTCCAGCTCGATCCCCAACTGCTCGGCATTCAATACCGCACGGTAACCGCTGATGATGCCCTCGCTTTCCAACAGGCGCAGACGGCGCAGGCAGGCAGAGGGCGAAAGTGCGACTTTTTCCGCCAGTTCCTGGTTGCTGATACGGCCATCCTGTTGCAGGAAATGCAGGAGGCGCAGGTCGGTGGCGTCGAGAATCATGCTTTGAATAAATCCGCGTATTTAGAGGTTAAATTCGAATTTCCTACAGCTTAATTAGCCTGTTACCCACCACTTTGCACGAAAATTCTCTAAAGCTTCGTTCATTATTTGCTGCATCCTCACTTATAAAAACCAGGACAGCCCATGACCACTCGAAGCCATTGCCAAGCCCTCGACGCCCAGGACCCATTGGCGCCACTGCGCGCCCAGTTCGCCTTGCCCGAGGGGGTGATCTACCTCGACGGTAACTCCCTCGGCGCACGCCCGGTGGCGGCATTGGCGCGGGCGCAACAGGTGATTGCCGAGGAGTGGGGCAATGGTTTGATCCGCAGCTGGAACAGCGCCGGTTGGGCGGATTTGTCCCTGCGCCTGGGTAATCGCCTGGCGCCATTGATCGGTGCGCGGGACGGTGAAGTGGTGATCACCGATACCACCTCGATCAACCTGTTCAAGGTGCTCAGTGCGGCGTTGAGTGTGCAGCGCCAACGTGCGCCTGGGCGCAAGGTGATCGTCAGTGAGGCGAGCAACTTTCCCACCGATCTGTATATCGCGCAGGGCTTGGCGCAATTGCTGCAACAGGGGTATTCCCTGCGGTTGGTCAACAGCCCCGACGAGCTGCCGCAGGCAATCGATCAGGACGTGGCGGTGGTGATGCTTACCCACGTCAACTACAAAACCGGCTACATGTACGACATGCAGGCGCTTACAGCCTTGAGCCACGAGTGCGGCGCGCTGAGCATCTGGGACCTGGCGCATTCGGCGGGCGCGGTGCCGGTCGACCTGCATCGGGCCGGCGCTGATTATGCGATCGGCTGCACCTACAAATACCTCAACGGCGGCCCGGGCTCCCAGGCGTTCGTGTGGGTCAACCCGGTGTTGGTGGACGTGGTGCGCCAGCCGTTGTCGGGCTGGTTCGGGCACACCCGCCAGTTCGCCATGGAATCCACCTACGCACCCAGCACCGGCATTGCGCGCTATCTGTGCGGCACCCAGCCGATCACCTCGTTAGCCATGGTGGAGTGCGGCCTGGAGATTTTTGCCCAGACCGATATGGCCAGCCTGCGCACTAAATCCCTCGCATTGACCGACCTGTTTATCACGTTGGTCGAAAGTCGCTGCGCCGCCCATGGCGTGACGCTGATCACCCCGCGTGAACACGCCCGGCGTGGTAGCCACGTCAGCTTCGAACACCCCGAAGGTTATGCAGTGATCCAGGCCCTGATCGCCCGCGGTGTGATCGGCGACTACCGCGAACCACGGATCATGCGCTTTGGTTTCACGCCGCTGTACACCCGCTTTACCGAGGTGTGGGACGCCGTGGAAATCCTCGGTGAAATCCTCGACAACCGCACCTGGGATCAGCCGCAATTCAAAGTCCGAAACAGCGTTACCTGACAACAGCGTAACCCATTGTAGGAGCGAGCTTGCTCGCGAAGATCGTCAACGATAACGCGCGAATTCTGAATGCACGCGGCGTTCTCAGGTTTTTCGCGAGCAAGCTCGCTCCTACAGAAAACCAGCGCTTGCTGTGTAATCACAATAATAAAGGGGCACACCAGTGACCACGCCAGACAACGGCTTTGCCGAGATCACCCACCGCGAACTGGGCCTGCGGCGCCAGCTCACTTCCGGCCAGATGAGCATGATCGCCATCGGTGGCGCCATTGGCACCGGGCTGTTCATGGGCAGCGCCTATGCCATCGGCTATGCCGGGCCGAGCGTGCTGGTGAGCTACGCCATCGGCGCGCTGATCACCTTGTTGCTGATGGGCTGCCTGGCGGAGATGACGGTGGCCCATTCCACCTCCGGCTCCTTTGGCGCCTATGCCGAGTTCTACATCAGCCCACTGGCCGGCTTCCTGGTGCGTTATGCCTACTGGGCGGCGATTGTGCTGGCCGTAGGTGCCGAGGTCACGGCGGTGGCGATGTACATGAAGTACTGGTTTGCCAACGTGCCGGAGTGGGTGTGGATCGTGTCGTTTTCCAGCGTGCTGATCCTGCTCAATGCCATCAGCGTAAAGACCTTCGGTAACTTCGAATACTGGTTCTCGACGATCAAGATCAGTGCCATCGTCGGTTTCATCATCCTTGCGGTGTATGTGGTGTTCGGCTCCGGCAACCCGGACTACGGCGTGCAGAACTACACGGCCCACGACGGGTTTTTCCCCCATGGCTTGAGCGGCATGTGGATCGCGGTGATCGTGTCGATCTTCAGCTACCTCAGCGTCGAGATGATCGCCGTGGCCGCCGGTGAAGCCGCCGATCCGGAACAGGCGGTGAAGAAAGCCTTTCGCGCCACCATTGTGCGCCTGGTGGTGTTCTACCTGCTGACCCTGGCGCTGATGCTCGCCATCGTGCCGTGGAACCAGGCGGGCCAGACCCAGAGCCCATTCGTTACGGTGATGCAGACCATCGGCATTCCTGGTGCCACCGGGGTGATGAACTTCGTGATCCTGATCGCGGCGCTGTCGGCGATGAACAGCCAGCTCTACATCACCACGCGCATGATGTTCAGCCTGTCTCGTGCAGGCTTTGCGCCCAAGGCCATGGGCGCCTTGAGCAAGAACGGCATCCCGCTCAATGCCCTGTTGCTGTCCAGCTCGGGCATCGCCCTGGCGACCTTGCTTAACGTGGTGTACCCGGAAAGCTCGTTCACCCTGATGATGGCGATCTCGATGTTCGGCGCGATCTTCACCTGGTTCATGATCTTCCTCACACACCTGTTCTTCCGCCGCTACCGTAAGCGCCATGGCGGGGCGAAGTTGTCCTTCCAGCTGCGCCTGTTTCCCTACACTACGTTGCTGGGGCTGGTGCTGATGGGAGCGGTGATGATCACCACTTATTTCACCGAGGCGTTCAAGATGACCCTGGTGTTTGGCGTGCCGTTCCTGCTGATACTGTCGGCGGTGTATTACGGGTTTTTCCGCAAGGGCAGGGCCAAGGCATCGAACAAAGCCCTGGCGTAACCCGGCAGTTGTTCGAAGTCGCGTGCGCATAACAGCAGCTTACGACAGGCCCAGGTTTCGCGCAGAGGCTGGACCTTGAAACGGCGCTCCGACGGCCAGCGATCCAAGGCGGCCTGAGGCACGATGCCCAGGCCGGCGCCGCCGGCGACCATGCGAATCAAGCCATCAAAACCGTCGGCACGGATGCGGGTTTGCAGGCGAAAGCCTGCGTGCAATGCCTGCTCCTCCAGATACACCGCCAGCGCACTGTTGGCCGCCAAGCCTACGTAGTCGTACTGCAAGCTGTCGATGAAGCTGGCTGTGGTCAGCGGATGGTCAAGGGGCACGATGAGCACCAACGGATCATCGCGAAACGGCAAGGTTTGCAAGCCGTGGGTGTCCACCGCATCAGAAATAATCCCCAGGTCGGCCGTGCCCTGGCGCAAGGCTTGGGTGATGCGCAGGCTGGGCAGTTCTTGCAGGTCGATATCGAGGTTGGGGTGTTCACGCAGAAAGCCGGCGAGCAGTTCAGGCAGGTATTCGCTGAGGGCGGTGGTGTTGCACAGCAGGCGGACCTGGCCTTTGACGCCATTGGCGTATTCGGCCAGGTCCTGTCGCAGGTGTTCGGCCTGTTGCAGCAGTAGGCGAGCGTGCCGGGCCAAGGCTTTGCCCGCAGGGGTTGGGGTGACGCCACGGCGGCCACGGTCGAGAAACGCGATGCCCAGTGAAGACTCCATCGCCCGGATGCGTGCGCTGGCGGCAGCCAGGGACAAATGACTGCGAGCCGCGCCGGCGGTGATATTGCCGGTATCGAGGATGTGCAGGTAGAGGCGCAGGTCGATCAGATCAAAGTGCATGGCATCAGCCTCAGGCAAATCAAGAGTCAGGGTCAGTATATGGCGAATTTTCGAACCCGGCGAAAGCTCCCACAATGATGCTCATGAATACCTTCCTCTCGTTCTATCAAAACCTTGGTACTGTCTTGACGCTGCTGGTGATCGGCACCTTCCTGCTGGCCGGCACGGTCAAGGGCATCATTGGCCTGGGCCTGCCCACCGTGGCCATGGGCATGCTCGGCCTGGCTATGTTGCCGGCGCAGGCTGCGGCGTTGCTGATCATTCCTTCGACAGTGACCAACCTCTGGCAACTGGCGTTTGGCGGCCATTTGAGCGCCTTGGTCAAACGCTTGTGGCCGATGCTGTTGTTGATTTTCCTCGGCACCGGGCTTGGCAGTGTGTGGCTGGGCATGGGTGGCGGGCCTTGGGTGGTGCGTGGGTTGGGTGCGGCGTTGCTGGTGTATGCGTTGAGCGGACTGTTCCTGCCGGCATTGCGGGTAGACCCGGCCACCGAACGTTGGCTGGGGCCGCTGTGCGGCGCCGTCACTGGCCTTATCACCTCGGCGACCGGCGTGTTCGTGATTCCCGCTGTGCCCTACCTGCAAGCCTTGGGTTTGAATCGCGATCAGTTGGTGCAGGCACTGGGCCTGTCGTTCAGCGTATCGACCCTGGCGCTCGCCGCAGGTCTGGCGTGGCGGGGCACCTTGGGCGGCGGTGAGATCAGTGCTTCAATGTTGGCACTGCTGCCGGCGCTGCTAGGCATGTGGCTGGGCCAGGCGCTGCGCCAGCGCATCAGCGCAGTGTTATTCAAGCGCGTTTTCTTTATCGGCATGGCGCTGTTGGGGGGCCACCTGTTGATCAGTGGCTGAGTCGCCAACCGCTCGGTGTAAGCTGCGCTGAACCGATTACGAGGAGCGCCTGTGAAAGCCCGGTCCGATGAGCTACAGATTTTCGTCAGCGTGATTGAGTGCGGTTCGATTTCCGCCGCGGCGGAGCAGGTCGGACAGACCCCTTCGGCGGTCAGCCGCACCTTGTCGCGCCTGGAGGCCAAGCTCGACACCACCTTGATCAACCGCACCACCCGGCGCATGGACCTGACCGAAGAGGGCAAGTACTTCTTCGAGCAGGCCAAGGTGATCCTGGCACAGATGGATGAGCTGGAAGAGCGCCTGTCGTCGCGCCAGAAAAAACCGGCCGGCCGCCTGCGTATCAACGCTGCCGTGCCGTTTATGCTGCATGGGATCGTGCCGTACATCGCCGAATTTCGTAGCCTCTACCCGGAAATCCAGCTGGAGCTCAACAGCGACGACCTGATCATCGACCTGCTGGAGCAAAGCACCGACATCGCCATTCGTATCGGCGCCCTGGCCGATTCGACCCTGCATGCGCGTTTCCTGGGTTCGACCCCGCTGCATATCCTTGCCAGCCCCGACTACCTCAAGCAGTACGGGACGCCGGCGACGGTAGCCGAACTGGCCGATCACACGCTGCTTGGCTTCACCCACACTGAAACCCTCAATCACTGGCCGCTGCGCCATGTGGACGGTGATCGCTGGCTGATCCAGCCCGGTGTCAGCGCCTCCAGTGGCGAAACTGTGCGGCAATTAGCGCTGGAGGGGCAGGGCATTTGTTGTCTGTCGAACTTCATGACTATCGACGACATCGACACCGGGCGCCTGGTGCCGATGTTGGAGGCGTTCAACAGCGGTTATCGCCAGCCGATCCATGCGGTGTTCTACCGCAACTCGCAATTGGCGCTGCGCATCCAGTGTTTCCTGGATTTTATTCAGACCAAACTGGCGCGGTATGCCCGCTGATTCGTGATCTGCACGCAAGAGTGAATTGGGCGATACGGGCTTATTCGGCTGGGAGGGGTGCTTGATACTGGCTCCATCATTTACCCAGTCAGGAGCAACCTCCATGAACGTATTCGTTACCGGCGCCGCAGGGTTTATCGGCGGTTCCATCGCCACCGGCCTGGCCAAGGCCGGCCACCACGTCACCGGCCTGGTGCGTAGCGCCGAGCAAGCCGCCGAGATGACTGCCCTGGGCATCACCCCGGTGATCGGAACCCTTGACGACGCCGCCGTGTTGACCGAGCAGGCGCACAAGGCCGATGCAGTGATCAATGCCGCCAGCAGCGACCATCGCGCCGCCGTGGAAACCCTGCTGGCCGCCTTGAAAGGCTCGAACAAGCCGTTGCTGCACACCAGCGGCTCGAGCATTGTCGGCGATGCGTCGGGCGGTAAGGCCAGCGATGTCATCTACTTCGAAGACAACCTGCCGGAGCCGACCGTCGACAAGGCCGCACGCGTGGCGATCGACAACCTGATCCTCGCGGCCGCCAGCGACGGCGTCAATTCGGCGGTGATTTGCAACACCCTGATCTACGGCCACAGCCTGGGCGTGAAGCGTGACAGCGTGCAATTGCCGCGCTTGCTCAAGCAGGCGCGCAAAAGTGGTGTGGTGCGTCATGTAGGCCCGGGGCAGAACATCTGGTCCAACGTACATATCGAAGACGTGGTGGCCCTGTACCTGCTGGCGCTGACCAAAAACGTGCCGGGTACGTTCTACTTTGTGGAAAGCGGCGAAGCAGCGTTTATCGACATGACCACGGCCATTGCCCAAGCGCTGAACCTGGGCGAGCCGCAGGATTGGCCATTGGCCGAGGCTGAGGCCGAATGGGGCTATGAAATGGCGAACTACGGGCTGGGTTCCAACAGCCGGGTGCGTGGCAAGCATGCCCGTGAGTTGTTGGGCTGGTTGCCGAAGCGTACGTCGGTGGTGGAGTGGATTCGCGACGAAATGGTGTGATGTTCGCTTGAGACCCAGGTGCTGCTATCGGGAGCAAGCCCCCTCCCACATTTGACCGAATTCCAACTTTGGAATGCATTCAAGTGTGGGAGGGGGCTTGCTCCCGATTGAGGCGACTCGGTCTTCGAGGCTAGCCCCACCCGCCGCAATTCCGTACCATTCCCCGCCTTATCCCCGCATCTCCCTGGTACTCCATGAACCTCACCCGTCTGCGCGCCGATGCCCTGGCCGGCCTCACTACGTCTTTCGCGCTGCTGCCAGAATGCATCGCCTTTGCCCTGGTAGCCCATCTCAACCCGCTGATGGGGCTCTACGGCGCCTTTATCATCTGCACCCTGACTGCGTTGTTCGGCGGTCGCCCGGGCATGGTTTCGGGCGCGGCCGGTTCGATGGCGGTGGTGATCGTCGCGCTGGTGGTGCAACACGGGGTGGAGTATCTGCTGGCGACGGTGCTGCTGGGCGGGCTGATCATGGTCGCATTCGGCCTGCTGCGCCTGGGCAAGCTGGTGCGCATGGTGCCGCACTCGGTGATGCTCGGTTTCGTCAACGGCCTGGCGATCATCATTGCGCTGGCGCAACTGGAGCATTTCAAGAGCGGCGAACACTGGCTCAGTGGCACGCCGTTGTATGTGATGACCGCCCTGGTGGTGGTGACCATGGCGATTGTCTACCTGTTGCCACGCCTGACCCGTGCCGTGCCCCCCGCGCTGGTGGCGATCCTGGGGGTTGGCCTGGCGGTCTACCTGCTTGGCCTGCCGACCCGCACCTTGGGCGATATGGCGCATATCGCCGGCGGCTTGCCAACCTTCGCCCTGCCGCAGATCCCATGGACCCTGGAAACCCTCGGCATCATCGCGCCCTACGCGTTCCTGATGGCGATGGTTGGCCTGTTGGAAACCCTGCTGACCCTCAACCTCACCGATGAAATTACCGAGACCCGTGGCTACCCCGACCGCGAAAGCGTGGCCCTGGGCGCAGCGAACATGGTCTCGGGCCTGTTCGGTGGCATGGGTGGTTGCGCGATGATCGGGCAAACCGTTATCAACCTCAGCTCCGGCGGGCGCGGGCGTTTCTCCGGGGTGTTTGCCGGGGTGATGATCCTGTTGTTCATTCTGTTTCTATCACCGCTGATCGAACGAATTCCGCTGGCGGCGCTGGTGGGCGTGATGTTTGTGGTGTCGCAGCAGACCTTCGCCTGGGCGTCGCTGCGGGTGATCAACAAGGTGCCGCTCAATGACGTACTGGTGATCATGGCGGTGACGATCATCACGGTGTTCACCGACCTGGCCACCGCGGTGTTGTGCGGTATCGTCATCGCGGCGCTGAACTTCGCCTGGCAGCAGGCGCGGGAGCTGTACGCGGATGAACATCTGGAAGCTGACGGCAGCAAGCTTTACCGCCTGCATGGCACCTTGTTCTTTGCCTCGACCACGCCGTTCCTGAATCAATTCGACCCGGCCAACGACCCGGCCCAGGTGACGCTGGATTGCCGTCACCTGAGCTTTGTCGACTATTCGGCGATTGCCGCGCTGATGACCCTGCGTGAACGCTACTCCAAGGCCGGCAAGCACCTGCGGGTGCTGCATTTATCCGAGCGCTGCAAGAAACTGCTCAAGCGTGCGAAGGTTCACCACGACTGATATTAAGGCCCGACCAGGTCTTCGAGTTCCTGGGCGCGGGTCTGGGTCATGTCCAGCACGCAGCCGGAACCGTTGACCTGATCGATAGTGCCGCCGGTGGCACTGCCAGCGAAGGCGCAATTGGCATCGCGGTACTTGATCCACAGGCGCTGCACATCTTGCAGTTGCTGCTTGCGCGCGCCGTCCTGGGCGGCGATAGCGGTCTTGTAGGCACGGTTCAGGCGTTCGTCCTGCACCTTGGTTTGCTTGGCGTTGCAGTTGACCATGTCCGCCGTGGTGTTGGCGCTGTCCATGCATTTCTTCAATGCGGCATTGTCTGCGGCAAAAGCGCTGCCGCACAGGGACAGAAGCAGGGTGCTGGCGGCGATTGTGGTGCGAATCATGAGCGGTTTCCTGAACAGAGTGGAGGCGCATTCTATGACTCGAGGGCGGCGCTTGAGTTTCCGACATCCTCTGATCTTCATGTAAGAACCCACCCCGAATTTTCATGGGCTGGCGCTGGACATATCCCCAAGCGACAGCGCTTATCTGTGGGCGAAAATTACTTTCATAAAAATTGAAAATATCCCTCGGTAATGATTTATGAGTTTCACAACCAATTCGACGTGACCCTTTCCGAGGAGTACCGCATGGCCGCATCACCGGGCTTCGGGCTACTGGCATACGCTGCCATTGCCATCATTGCATTGATCGTGCTGATTGCACGTTACCGACTCAACCCGTTTATTGTCATCACCCTGGTATCCATCGGCCTGGCGCTGATGGCCGGCATGCCGGCCGATACCATCATGGGTTCGTACGAGGCGGGCGTGGGTAAAACCCTGGGGCATATCGCCCTGGTGGTGGCGCTGGGCACCATGCTCGGCAAGATGATGGCCGAGTCCGGTGGCGCCGAGCAGGTGGCCCGCACGCTGATCAACCGCTTCGGTGAGCGCAATGCCCACTGGGCGATGGTGTGCATTGCATTCTTGGTGGGGCTGCCGCTGTTTTTCGAGGTTGGGTTTGTGCTGCTGGTGCCGATTGCCTTTACCGTGGCGCGGCGCGTGGGGGTGTCGATCCTGATGGTCGGCCTGCCGATGGTCGCCGGCCTGTCGGTGGTGCACGCGCTGGTGCCGCCGCACCCGGCGGCGATGATGGCGGTGCTGGCCTACAACGCTTCGGTCGGGCAGACAGTGCTGTATGCGATTTTGATCGGTATCCCCACGGCGATCATCGCCGGTCCGGTCTATGCCAAGTTCATCGTACCGCATATTCACCTGCCGGCGGAAAACCCGTTGGAGCGCCAGTTCATCGAGCGCGAACCGCGTACACGCCTGCCCAGCTTCGCGTTGACCATGGGCACCATCCTGTTGCCGGTGGTGCTGATGATGATCGGTGGTTGGGCTAACGTGATTTCCACCCCAGGCACTGGCTTCAACCAGTTCCTGCTGTTTATCGGCAACTCGGTGATCGCCCTGCTGGTGGCAACCCTGGTGAGCTTCTGGACCCTGGGCCTGGCCCAGGGCTTCAACCGTGAGTCGATTCTCAAGTTCACCAACGAATGCCTCGCGCCGACGGCCAGTATCACCTTGCTGGTGGGCGCGGGCGGCGGGTTGAACCGCATCCTGGTGGACGCCGGGGTGACCAACGAAATTCTCGGCCTGGCCCATGCGTTCCACCTGTCGCCGCTGGTGATGGGCTGGCTGTTCGCCGCCCTGATGCGTATCGCCACCGGCTCGGCTACGGTGGCCATGACCACGGCGTCTGGCGTAGTCGCCCCCGTCGCCCTGGGCTTGGGTTATCCACACCCTGAATTGCTGGTATTGGCGACCGGCGCGGGTTCGGTGATCTTTTCACACGTTAATGACGGCGGCTTCTGGCTGATCAAGGAATACTTCAATATGACGGTGATCCAGACCTTCAAGACCTGGACCGTGCTGGAGACCCTGATTTCGCTGGTCGCCTTCGGTCTCACCTACGGCCTGTCACTGGTTTTATAAGCCTCATCCTGTAACCCGGAGCCCCCATGGACATCCTTTACCAGATCCGCGCCCGCCAGGACTCTTTCAGCGCCGGCGAAGGGCGTATCGCCAAGCTGATGCTTGAGGATGTGGGCTTTGCCGCCTCGGCCAGCCTGGAAGCATTGTCCCAGCGGGCCGAGGTCAGTACCGCCACCTTGTCACGCTTTGCCCGTAGCGTCGGCTGCCGCGACTTGCGCGATTTGCGCCTGCAACTGGCCCAGGCCAGTGGTGTGGGCAGCCGCTTTTTGGACCCTGCGGGGTTGCCGGAACAATCGGCGTTTCATCGGCAGATCCTCGGCGATATCGAGGCGACGCTGCGTCAGCACCTGTCGGGGTTCAATCAACCCAGTTTCGTTGATGCGGTCAATCTATTGGGCAAGGCGCGGATGATCCATGCATTCGGCATGGGCGGCCCGTCGAGCCTGTGCAGTGATGAATTGCAGGTACGCCTGGTGCGGCTGGGCTACTCGATTGCCGCCAGCCATGACCCGGTGATGATGCGGGTCACGGCGGCCACCCTGGGACCGGAGCACGCATTGATCGTCTGCTCCCTCACTGGACTGACCCCCGAGTTATTGGAGGTGGTAAAGCTGGCACGCAGCTACGACGCCCGCATCGTCGCCATCACGCTCGCCGATTCGCCTCTGGCGCAGTTGGCGGATGTGTTGCTGCCGCTGCAACCGGCGGAAACCAGTTTTATCTACAAACCCACCGCAGCCCGCTACGGCATGCTGCTGGCCATCGACCTGCTCGCCACCGAGCTGGCGCTGGCCCTGCCGGATGAAAACCAGGAGCGCCTGCGCCGGATCAAACTGGCCCTGGACGATTACCGCGGCGGCCCTGACAGCCTGCCGCTTGGAGACTGATATGAAGTACGACACGCTGATACGCCAGGCGCTGATCATCGATGGCAGCAACACCCCGGGCTATCTCGCCGATGTGGGATTGCATCAAGGGCGTATCAAGGCTATTGGCGACTTGTCCACAGCCGAGGCCGAGCATGTTATCGAGGCCCATGGTCGCGTATTGGCACCGGGTTTTGTCGACGTGCACACCCACGATGACACCGTGGTGATCCGACAGCCGCAGATGCTGCCCAAGCTCAGCCAGGGCGTGACCACGGTGATTGTCGGCAACTGTGGCATCAGTGCCTCGCCGGTGAGTTTACGCGGTGCCCCGCCAGACCCGATGAACTTGCTGGGCGGCCGTGAGGCGTTCTGCTATCCGCGGTTCAGCGACTATCGCAACGCCGTGGAGGGCGCCCATCCGGCGGTAAACGTCGCCGCGTTGATCGGCCACACGGCGTTGCGCAGCAATCATATGGATGACCTGCACCGCACTGCCACGCCCGGTGAAATCACGGCGATGCGTATACAACTGCAAGAGAGCCTGGAAGCTGGCGCCCTGGGCTTATCCACAGGCCTGGCCTACGCCAGCGCGTTCAATGCCGAGACCGATGAAGTGTTGCAGCTCACCGAAGAGTTGACGGCCTACGGCGCGGTGTACACCACCCACTTGCGCAGCGAATTCGAGCCGGTACTGGAGGCGATGAACGAGGCGTTTCTGATCGGCCGCCATGCCAAGGTGCCGGTGATTATTTCCCATCTTAAATGCGCCGGTGCCGGTAACTGGGGGCGTAGCCCGCAGTTGTTGGCGTCCCTGGAAGCCGCGGCGAAAGACCATCCGGTAGGCTGTGATTGCTATCCCTATGCTGCCAGCTCCTCGACCCTGGACCTCAAGCAGGTGACCGACGCGTTTCGCATCACCATCACCTGGTCGACGCCGCACCCCGAAATGGGTGGGCGGGATCTGCAGGCTATCGCTGCCGAGTGGGGCGTTTCGCTAATGGACGCTGCCCGTCGCCTGCAACCGGCGGGAGCGGTGTACTACGGGATGGACGAAGAAGATGTGCGGCGCATCCTCGCCCATCCGTTGTCGATGGTGGGCTCCGATGGTTTGCCCGAAGACCCGTTCCCCCACCCGCGCTTGTGGGGCGCATTTCCACGGGTGCTGGGGCACTTCAGCCGCGATGTCGGCTTGTTCCCGTTGCACACGGCGGTGCACAAGATGACTGGTCTGTCGGCAGCGCGCTTTGGCTTATCCGAGCGTGGCGAAATCCGCGAAGGGTACTGGGCCGACCTGGTGTTGTTCGACCCGTTGCGGGTGCGTGATGTGGCAGATTTCAACACACCGCAACGTGCAGCGGAAGGGATCGACGGTGTGTGGGTTAACGGCGTACTGAGCTACAGCAAGGGGCAGGCCAACGGCCAGCGGCCAGGGCGATTCCTGGCGCGCAGTGGGGATTTGCGTGGCGGCTTTTCGTCTTTATAGTGGGCGTTCTCATACACGGAGCGGTCGCCATGCACTTAGGAAAAGTCACCCCCATCCTGCGGATTTTCGACGAGACCAAAGCGTTGGAATTCTACGTCGACTTCCTGGGGTTCAAGGTCGATTGGCAGCATCGGTTCGAGGCGAATTTCCCGTTGTACCTGCAAGTGTCGCTGGGTGAGTGCGTGTTGCATTTGTCCGAGCACCATGGCGATGCTTCGCCGGGCGCGGCGGTGCGGATCCAGGCGCAAAGGGTGGATGCGTACCAGCAGCAATTGCTCGGCAAGGATTACCGCTATGCCAAGCCTGGGGTCGAGGAAACGCCTTGGGGATCGCGGGAAATGAGCATCCGGGATCCATTCGGGAATCGCTTGGTGTTTGTCGAGGACAGCGAGGGCTAAGTGGCAAATGGCAGGCAATAAAAAACCGCCTTGATAGGGCGGTTTTTTTTTGCAAACCCAGTTAGTGGCTGGGGTTGCGGCTTCTCAGGAAGCGTTGACCCACTGCGTTGATACTAATGTGAGTTACTGGATCGCGCAAGGCTTGACGAGGGTCGGTGGTTTTATTCGTCTATCTTATTTAGAGCCAATTTTGGCGGTAAAAAATTGCAATAAATGATCTAGTTTCGACAGCTCGTTTATCTTCGTCCGTCACACCTTTGATCGGAATATTGGTTAGTATCACCCCCGTTCCAAGTATGTCGTTTTGTGGTGGCTGGGTATGCGCGCGGAATTATGGACCGAACGCCACGGGCTAGTAATCCGTGCCGGATTTCATGCGGGAGGAACCAGAGCCCGGCCGCCTCACAGGAAGCGTTGACCCGCGTCCAAAGGCCCACATGTTCCGGTAAGTGCGCTGGAGGTAAGGCCCAACTCACGGAGGGCCGAGTATGTCTAAGTTTGCACGACGTACATGGAACCTCGTAGTGAACTGCCTGCGTGCGTATCACGTATGGAAGTTCCTGCGGGACAGCTTCGATGACCGTTAAGGTCTGAGAGGTGGAGCCGCCTCGGTCTAGATCGAGGCGGCTTTTTGGTGTCTACACCCGGAAATGACTGACCATCTGCTGCAACTGGCTACCCAGCCGTGCCAGTTCCACACTCGACTTCGCCGTCTCGTCACTGGCCGTCGCCGTCTGCTCAGACACATCCCGCACATTCACGATACTGCGGCTGATCTCTTCCGCTACGGCGCTCTGCTGCTCGGCGGCCGCGGCAATCTGCTGGTTCATCGACTGGATATTCGACACCGTACGGGTGATGTTTTCCAGTGACACGCCGGCCTTGCGCGTCAGTTCGACACTGCTGTCGGTGAGGCTGCGGCTGTTGTTCATCACGTTGGCTACTTGCTGGGTGCCGTTCTGCAAGCCGGCCACCAGGCCTTCGATTTCTTCGGTGGATTTCTGCGTGCGCTGGGCCAGGCCACGCACTTCGTCGGCGACAACGGCAAAGCCACGGCCGGCTTCACCGGCACGCGCCGCTTCAATGGCGGCGTTGAGGGCCAGCAGGTTGGTTTGTTCGGCCACTGCCTTGATCACGTCCATCACGCTGCCGATCTTGTTGCTCTCTTGCTGCAGGTGCGTCATGGCGTCGGTGGAGCGTGCCACTTCGGCGGCCAGGCGTTCGATCTGGGCGATGGCTTCGGCCACCACCTTGTCGCCTTCACGGGCCTGGCCGTCGGCGTCGGAAGCCGCCTGGGAAGCCTGCTCGGCGTTGCGCGCGACCTCCTGCACGGTGGCGGTCATTTCATGCATGGCGGTGGCGACCTGATCGGTCTCGATCTTCTGGCTGTTCACACCGGCGCTGGTCTGTTCGGTCACGGCCGACAGTTCTTCGGCGGCGCTGGCGATCTGAGTCACGCCATCGCGAATGCCGCTGATCAGTTCACGCAGGGTCGTGCCCATGCGCTGGATGCCTTGTTGCAACACGCCCAGTTCATCACGACGGGTCACCTGGATGTTGTGGCTCAGGTCGCCGGAAGCGATGCGCTCCACCACGGCCAGGGTGTCCTGGATCGGGCGCGTGATCTGGCGGGTGATGACCCACGCAGCGATGACGCCGACCAGCAGGGCCAGCAAGGTGCTGATCAATTGCAGGCTACGGGCCTGGGTGCTTTCAGCGTCGCGACGTTCCAGTTGGATGTCGTACAGCTTATCGCTGATCGTCACGATATCGGCGCCTTGGGTGGTCATTTCGGCGCGGGCGGTGACGATATTGGCGTTGGCGGCCTTGTAGCTCTGCACGGCACTGCGATAGTCGCCGAGCGCGGTTTCCAGTGCGGTCAATGCGGTTTGCTGGCCAGTACCGAATGCGGCGCTGAGGGTTTTCAAACCAGCGACGGCTTTTTCGATTTGTGCAGCGGCGCGGGCTTCGGTTTCTGCGCTGGGGCTATTGGTATAGCCACGCACTTCATAGCGAGCTTGCTGGAACTCATTCTTGGCTTGGGTCACGGCCGAAAACTGAGTGAAGCGCTCCGGGCTATCGGGCGCTTGCTGCACGCTGGTTTCCAGCGCATTGATTTGCGCATTGGCGATGTCAGCCTTGGCGCCCATGACGTCGCGCGCAGCGTTGCCATTACGGTAGGCCTCGCGCATTTTGTTCAGGGACTGGCGGTAAGCGGTAATGACGGCTTTCTGCTCATTGAGCAGCTTGAGGTTTTCCGGGCTCTTGAAGCTGTCCAGCAGCTTCTGTTGCTGGGCGGCGAAGGCCTCGAGGCTGGTCTGCACGTTCTGCGCCACGGCTTCGTCGCCGTTGGCCAGCATGTATTGCAAGCGCACGATCCGCAGCTTGGTCAACGAGGCGTTGAGCTGGGTGATGTCGCTCATCCAGTTACTACGGTCGATCAGGCCGCCCAGGCTGGTCCAGCCGGTGAGTGCCAGGATCGAGGTGAGGACCAGCACCAGGCCAAAGCCCAGGCCGAGTTTGAGATTGACGCTGATGTTACCGAACCAGCTGTTCATCGAAAGCTCCTTGAAGAGTGATGTCTGTCTGCTGGACGGTGTGTTGTTGTTTGAGCCAGCCAAGATGTGTAGGGCTGTATCGGCGGCAATGGACAATTCTGAAATACTTTTCTTGCCGGGCGACGAAGAGGTGTCATTCGGCTGTACCTGACCTACCACCTGGCGCTCTGATGGCCGGGGGAGGGGGCTGATCATGGGCCGCCCTTGTGTGCTAGTCTGCGGGCCCTTTTAGTTCTGGGCGGCGCGGGAAACCGTGTTGTCCTATAGCGGAGCCTCTTCATGTCCGAAGTTAATCTGTCCACCGACGAAACCCGCGTCAGCTACGGTATCGGCCGTCAGTTGGGCGACCAACTGCGCGACAACCCGCCACCGGGCGTGAGCCTGGACGCGATCCTGGCCGGCCTGACCGACGCGTTCGCGGGCAAGCCAAGCCGTGTTGATCAGGAGCAAATGGCTGCCAGTTTCAAAGTGATCCGCGAAATCATGCAAGCCGAAGCGGCTGCCAAGGCTGAAGCAGCCGCTGGCGCCGGCCTGGCATTCCTGGCTGAAAACGCCAAGCGCGATGGCATCACCACCCTGGCTTCCGGTCTGCAATTTGAAGTGCTGACAGCCGGCACCGGCGCCAAGCCGACCCGTGAAGATCAAGTGCGTACCCACTACCACGGCACCCTGATCGACGGCACTGTGTTCGACAGCTCCTACGAGCGTGGCCAGCCTGCAGAATTCCCGGTTGGCGGCGTGATTGCCGGCTGGACCGAGGCCCTGCAACTGATGAATGCCGGCAGCAAATGGCGTCTGTACGTGCCGAGCGAACTGGCTTACGGCGCTCAAGGCGTTGGCAGCATCCCGCCGCACAGCGTTCTGGTATTCGACGTCGAACTGCTCGACGTTCTGTAAGACCTGTTGCTGATTACCTGTTGGGGCGAACGCGTTCGCCCCAACAGGGATTTGCCAGTTTGTTCATGGATGGAACTTGCCATTCAGATCCGCCGCCGGGCGCAACGCTCGGGCATAGCAGAACAGAAACAGATTCCTTACCACTTCCTTCAGTACTCCAGGCTCACTGGAACTCAGGCCATTGACGTCCAGGTCGCCCTGATCCTGCAGTTCGTTCAGCGCTTCTTCCTCAAGCACCGCACAGACTTCGCCGGTTTCCCGATGCAGGATCCGCAGGTAAGGGTGTGGGCGATCCAGCCAGGCGTCTATCAAATAAGTCATGGTCGTTCTCCTTGATGGGTTTCAATGAGAATAATTCTTATTCGTAGAATAGCAAGTATCTATTGGCGGTTTCCGGTTTTTTTTGTGTGGATATTGTTGTCGATCAATCGAGAGGGCGAAACGCCATCCCGCGGCGGGCGCGGGATGGATGCAGCAGGATCAGACCTTGCGCACGAATTCGGACTTGAGTTTCATCGGGCCGATACCGTCGATCTTGCAGTCGATATCGTGGTCACCGTCGCACAGGCGGATGTTCTTGACCTTGGTGCCGACCTTGACCACCAGAGAGGTGCCCTTGACCTTGAGGTCCTTGATCACGGTGATGGTGTCGCCGTCCTGCAGGACGTTGCCCACAGAGTCTTTCTTCACGGTTTCATCGCCGGCCACTTCGGCCTCGCCAGTGGCGGACCACTCATGGGCGCATTCCGGGCAGACCAGTTGGGTGCCGTCTTCGTAGGTGTATTCGGAATTGCATTTCGGGCAGGGTGGCAACGTGCTCACTAAAGCTCCTTGAGGTTCAGGGATGACTAAAAGTCGCACATTATATAGGGTTTTGTAGCTCGGGCGGGATCTTGAATTGGCAATGGATTCCAAACGTGGGAGGGGGCTTGCTCCCGATGACGGTGTATCAGCCACCTTATATATTGGCCGACATATTGCCATCGGGAGCAAGTCCCCTCCCACATTGTCCTGCGTCTGCTGGTGATTTTAGTGAGTGCGGGCGACCGCAAACTCACTCAGCTCAACCAATGCATCCCGGTATTCACTGGCCGGCAAGGCTTCCAGGCACTGGATCGCACGGGCCACGTAGTCACGCGCCAGTTGCGCGGTGTACTCCAGGGAACCGGACGCTTCCACGGCAGCGCGGATGGCCTCGAGGTCTTCGATCCCACCTTTCTGGATCGCCTTGCGCACCAGGGCGGCCTGTTCCGGCGTGCCTTCGCGCATGGTGTAGATCAGCGGCAAGGTTGGCTTGCCCTCGGCCAGGTCGTCACCGACGTTCTTGCCCAGGGTCTCGGCGTCGCCCTTGTAGTCGAGCAGGTCGTCTACCAGTTGGAACGCCACGCCCAGGTGATCACCAAAAGTGCGCAGGGCTTCTGCCTGTTCTGCGGTGGCGCCACACAGCGCGGCGGCACTGTGGGTGGACGCTTCGAAGAGCATCGCGGTTTTGCCGCGAATCACTTCCATATAGGTTTCTTCGGTGGTGCTGGCGTCGCGGACTTTGGACAGTTGCAACACTTCGCCTTCGGCGATGATGCGCGTGGCCTGTGAAAGGATCTTCATCACCGGCATCGAGCCCAGCTCGACCATCATTTCGAACGAGCGCGAATACAGGAAGTCGCCCACCAGCACGCTCGGCGCGTTGCCCCACATGGCATTGGCGGTCTCGCGACCACGGCGCATGCCGGACATGTCGACCACGTCATCATGCAGCAGGGTGGCGGTGTGCAGGAACTCAATGGTGGCGGCCAACAGGCGCAGGTCATCGCCTTCGCGGCCCAGGGCCTTGCCACACAGCAACACTAATAAAGGACGCAGGCGTTTGCCGCCCGCCGACGTAATGTAGTCGCCAATTTTGGAGACCAGCGGCACGTTAGACGTCAGCTGCTGCTTGATGATGCCGTCGACGGCGCTAAAATCGTCCGCGACCGCGCGGTAGAAAGCTTGGGGTTGCATCAGCGACAGTCGCTCCAGAAGGGTTGCGCGGCATGCTAGGACCCTGACCCCCGGGTGTCAAGGCGCGATAGACGGCCCCTTGCAACACCCATTTACCTTGCGTACAATCGCGCACCCTGAACTTCCTGGGCAGCACCTGCCTTACGCAATTGCATTCGGGACGTCCATCCCATGCAGCCATGCCAGCCAATACCTCTTCTTATAAAGCGCTGGGTGAGCAGGATTATCGGAGAAATACCATGTCGTACGCAGTAATTGTTACTGGTGGCAAGCAATACAAGGTCGCCCCAGGTGAATACCTGAAGATCGAAAAACTGGAAATCGCTACCGGCGAATCCGTTACTTTTGATCGCGTTCTGTTGGTCGCCAATGGCGATGACGTGAACATCGGCGCTCCAGTCGTTGCTGGCGCTACCGTTGTGGCTGAAGTGATCTCCCAAGGTCGTCACGATAAAGTCCGCATCATCAAGTTCCGTCGTCGTAAGCACCACATGAAGCGTATGGGCCACCGCCAGTGGTACACCGAGATCAAAATCACCGGTATTCAGGCTTAATTTCAGCCTAATTCCTCACTAGGAGAATTGACTCATGGCACACAAAAAAGCTGGTGGTAGTACCCGTAACGGTCGCGACTCAGAAGCCAAACGCCTTGGCGTGAAGATGTATGGCGGCCAGAAAATCATTCCGGGCAACATCATCGTGCGTCAGCGCGGCACCCAATTCCACGCCGGTTACGGTGTAGGCATGGGTAAAGATCACACCCTCTTCGCGAAAATCGAAGGCGTGATCAAGTTCGAAGTAAAGGGCGCGTTCAACCGCCGTTACGTGAGCGTTGTCGCAGCTTAATTGCGAGATCGCTGGAAAAGCCCTGTCTTGCGACGGGGCTTTTTCGTTTGTGGAGTGAGTCTCTTGCAAAGCTGTTTGTAATGGGCGAGGGCAGCAGGATTTGCGGTCGTTGCTTGAGGTCGCTGCGCTCATTTTTGCAAGAGTCTTATGTCTTGGTTTCTTAAGCTCGCCCATGCGGCGAGAGGCGTTTTGTTATGAAGTTCGTTGATGAAGTTTCCATCCGAGTAAAAGCAGGCGACGGCGGTAACGGTTGCATGAGTTTCCGTCGCGAAAAATTCATCGAAAATGGTGGCCCTAACGGCGGCGACGGTGGTGACGGCGGTTCCATCTATATGATGGCCGACGAAAACCTCAATACCCTGGTCGACTATCGTTACACCCGGCATTTCGATGCCGAGCGTGGCTCCAACGGCGGCAGCACCGACTGCACCGGTAAAAAAGGTGAAGACCTGGTACTGCGCGTACCGGTGGGCACCACGATCATCGACTCCGCGACCCAGGAAGTGATTGGCGACCTGACCAAGGCCGGCCAGAAGCTGATGGTTGTGCAGGGCGGCTGGCACGGCCTGGGCAACACCCGATTCAAGTCCAGTACCAACCGTGCGCCGCGCCAGACCACGCCGGGCAAGCCGGGCGAGCAGCGTGACCTGAAGCTGGAAATGAAAGTACTCGCCGACGTGGGCCTGCTGGGCCTGCCGAACGCCGGCAAAAGTACCTTTATCCGCTCGGTATCGGCCGCCAAGCCGAAGGTCGCCGACTACCCGTTCACTACCCTGGTGCCAAACCTGGGCGTGGTCAGCGTCGACCGTTGGAAGAGCTTCGTAGTTGCCGATATTCCCGGCCTGATCGAAGGCGCTTCCGATGGCGCAGGCCTGGGGATTCGCTTCCTCAAGCACTTGTCCCGCACCCGTTTGCTGCTGCATCTGGTCGACATGGCGCCGTTGGATGACACCAGTGCTGCGGACGCCGCCGAAGTGATCGTCAGCGAGCTGACCAAGTTCAGCCCGGCTCTGGCCGAGCGTGATCGCTGGCTGGTACTGAACAAGTGCGACCAGATCCTCGAGGAAGAGCACGAAGAACGCGTCAAGGAAATTGTTGATCGCCTGGAGTGGGAAGGTCCGGTCTATGTGATCTCGGCGATTGCCAAAGAAGGCACCGAGCGCCTGACCCGCGACATCATGCGTTACCTGGAAGACCGCGCCGACCGCCTCGCGGCCGACCCGGTATTCAAGGCCGAGCTTGCCGAGCTCGACCAGCAGATCGAAGACGAAGCCCGTGCCCAGTTGCAGGCCCTGGACGACCAGCGTGCCCTGCGCCGCAGCGGCGTGAAGTCGGTCCACGACATCGGCGACGATGACTGGGACGAAGAAGACGTGGATGATGAAGATGGCCCGGAAATCATTTACGTGCGCGACTGATCCGTTGCGATAAACTTGAACGCCGCTCCCAGGAGCGGCGTTTTGGTATCCGGGTATAACGTTATGGGCGGCGCTGGGTCGCGCGGCCCTCACTCTAAGGTTGAAGATGATGCGGAGCAAAGTGACAGGTGCGCAGCGCTGGGTCGTGAAGATCGGAAGTGCGCTGCTGACGGCGGATGGCAAAGGTCTGGATCGCGCAGCCATGGGCGTCTGGGTCGAGCAGATGGTGGCCTTGCATGAAGCAGGCGTCGAGTTGGTGCTGGTTTCGTCCGGGGCCGTTGCTGCCGGAATGAGCCGCCTCGGCTGGACCGCGCGACCCAGCGCGATGCACGAACTGCAAGCTGCCGCCGCTATCGGCCAGATGGGCCTGGTGCAAGCCTGGGAATCCAGCTTTGCCGAGCACGGCCGCCATACCGCGCAAATCCTGCTGACCCACGACGACCTGTCCGACCGCAAGCGCTACCTCAACGCCCGCAGCACTTTGCGCGCTCTGGTGGAGCTCAAGGTCATCCCGGTGATCAACGAGAACGATACGGTGGTCACCGACGAAATCCGCTTCGGCGACAATGACACCCTGGCCGCCCTGGTGGCCAACCTGGTGGAAGCCGACCTGCTGGTGATCCTCACCGATCGCGATGGCATGTTCGACGCCGACCCGCGCAACAACCCCGATGCCCAATTGATCTACGAAGCCCGCGCCGATGACCCGGCACTGGATGCAGTCGCCGGCAGTGTCGGTGGTGCCCTGGGCCGCGGCGGCATGCAGACCAAGCTGCGCGCCGCGCGCCTGGCCGCGCGTTCCGGTGCCCACACCATCATCGTTGGCGGGCGCCTGGAGCGCGTGCTGGACCGTCTCAAGGCCGGTGAGCGCATCGGTACGCTGCTGTCGCCGGAGCGCGGCATGCTCGCGGCGCGCAAGCAGTGGCTGGCCGGGCACCTGCAAACCCGTGGCACCCTGGTGCTGGACGCGGGTGCGGTGTCGGCGTTGTCTCAGGGCAACAAGAGCCTGCTGCCGGTGGGCGTCAAACTGGTGCAGGGCAGCTTCCGCCGTGGCGAGATGGTGGTGTGCGTGGCGCCGGACGGGCGCGAGATCGCCCGTGGCCTGGCCAACTACAGCGCCCTTGAAGCGCAGAAGATTATTGGACAATCGTCTGACGCCATTGTCGGACTCTTGGGCTATATGGCGGAACCGGAACTGGTGCACCGCGATAACCTCATCCTGGTTTAAACGAAGGAATACCTGATGCGCGTAATGAAGGGATTGCTTGGCCTGTTGCTCGCCATGCCACTGCTGGCCTCGGCCGAAGAGATTGCCCAGGTCTCGACAGTGTTCAAGTTTGTCGGCCCCAACGACCGGATCGTGGTCGAGGCGTTTGACGACCCCAAGGTCGATGGCGTGACCTGCTACCTCTCCCGCGCCAAGACCGGCGGCGTCAAAGGCGGCCTGGGCCTGGCCGAAGACCGCGCCGAAGCCTCGATTGCTTGCCGCCAGGTCGGCCCGATCCGCTTCAAGGGCGAGCTCAAGGACGGTGACGAAGTGTTCAAGGAGCGCACCTCCCTTGTATTCAAGACCATGCAGGTGGTGCGTTTTCTCGACAAGAAGCGCAATACCCTGGTGTATCTGGTCTACAGCGACCGTCTGATCGAAGGCAGCCCGCAGAATGCGGTGACGGCGATTCCAATCTTGCCGTGGCCGACCGCTCAGTAACCGGCAAGCGTGTTTCGTCACCGACGTCTATGATTGCAGTCTTGCGGGTTGTAAGCTCCAAGGGCTGCAATGCAAAGAACATGGGATATCTGGAGTTCGTCATGAGTGCTTTCCACGATCTGAAACTCAAAGCCTTGGACGGACAAGAGCTACCGCTGGCGCCCTTTAAGGGCCAGGTTGTGCTGGTGGTCAATGTGGCGTCTAAATGTGGTTTGACCCCGCAATACGCGGCGTTGGAAAACCTCTACCAGCAATACAAAGACCAGGGGTTTTCGGTGCTTGGCTTGCCGTGCAACCAGTTTGCAGGCCAGGAGCCGGGCTCTGAGGAAGAGATCCGCGAGTTCTGCAGCCTGAACTACGGCGTGACCTTTCCTCTGGGCAGCAAGCTCGAGGTGAACGGTCCTGACCGTCACCAGTTGTACCGTCTATTGGCGGGCGAGGGTGCAGAGTTTCCGGGGGATATCACTTGGAACTTCGAGAAGTTCCTGTTGGGTAAAGACGGCCGGGTATTGGCGCGCTTCTCGCCGCGTACCGCTGCGGACGACCCGACAATCGTGCAGGCCATCGAAAAAGCCCTGAGCTGAAACACACCCACTGTAGGAGCGAGCTTGCTCGCGAAGATCGCCAACGGCAACGCGTTTATCCTGACTTAACGCGTGTGCTTGGGTTCTTCGCGAGCAAGCTCGCTTCTACAAGTATTCGGCTACTTTTATCCCCTTAATCACCCAGATCAATAGTGCTATTCGGCACGCTGCACTGCCCATATTATCCGCATCATAAATTTTTTTGCGGTGGAGTGCTGCCATGCCTGTCCAAGCCTTGTTCAAACCGTTCCAGCTCGGTGCATTGCAGCTGTCTACCCGCGTGGTCATGGCCCCGATGACCCGTTCGTTCTCCCCGGGGGGCGTACCCAATTCCAAAGTCATCGAGTACTACCGCCGTCGCGCCGCTGCCGGTGTGGGGCTGATCATCACCGAAGGCACGGTGGTCGGCCACCCGGCATCCAACGGCTATCCCAACGTCCCGCACTTCTATGGTGAGGCGGCGCTGGCTGGCTGGAAGAAAGTGGTGGATGCCGTGCATGCCGAAGGCGGCAAGATCGTCCCACAGCTGTGGCATGTAGGCAGCGTGCGTCGCATCGGCACCGAACCTGACGCCAGTGTGCCGGCCTACGGCCCGATGGAAAAACTCAAGGACGGCAAGGTGGTCGTGCATGGCATGACGGCCCAGGACATCAAGGACGTGGTCAATGCCTTCGCCCAAGCCGCCAAGGACGCCCAGGCCATCGGCATGGACGGTGTGGAAATCCACGGCGCCCACGGTTACCTGGTGGACCAGTTCTTCTGGGAGGGCAGCAACCAGCGCACCGACGAATACGGTGGCAGCCTGATCAACCGTTCGCGCTTTGCCATCGAGCTGATCCAGGCGACCCGCGCCGCAGTGGGCCCGGATTTTCCGATCATCCTGCGTTTCTCCCAATGGAAGCAGCAAGACTACACGGCGCGCCTGGTACAGACCCCGCAAGCATTGGGTGAGTTTCTCAAGCCGTTGTCTGACGCCGGCGTGGATATTTTCCACTGCTCCACCCGCCGTTTCTGGGAGCCCGAATTCGAAGGCTCCGAACTCAACCTGGCCGGTTGGACGCGCCAGCTCACCGGTAAGCCGACGATCACCGTAGGCAGCGTTGGCCTGGATGGCGAGTTCCTGCAGTTTATGGTCAACACCGACAAGGTCGCGCAGCCGGCCAGCCTGGAAAACCTGCTGCAGCGCCTGAACAATGATGAGTTTGACTTGGTGGCGGTGGGCCGTGCGCTGCTGGTCGACCCGGATTGGGCCGTGAAGGTGCGCGAAGGGCGCGAGGGCGACATCTTGCCCTTCAGTCGTGAGGCGTTGACGACGTTGGTATAAGGGCTGGACTCCCTGTGTCGACCACAGGGAGTTTTGCGGCTCTAGTGATTAATACTCTGGACGCTTATTCAGCTCTTTGTGGTGATCAGCCTTGAGCGCATCTTTATGCCCGGGCTGACCATAGGTTGGCGGCTCTGCACGAGATTGATCCAGCCATTGTTGCTGGCGTGTCCATTCCGCGGTTGGCATATTGACGCCATTGCGTACACCCATTCCATAAATTGGCATTGTTAAATATCTCCATTATTTAAAAGGGCCTGCTTGACCGGCAGGTATCAATGGTTGGCGTTTCGCGGCGCAAGGGTTCCCCTTTTAAATACCAGGCAAAACTTGAGTTGCCTGCAGCAGGCTCATCGCGGTTTGCACGTAAATGGCAGGTTGCTCAGCGTACGTAAGGTTGTGTTGGAAGGGCGAAACGCTCCCCGCACACACCACGCAAGTGATGCTCGAATTGCTCGATAATCGCTGCCCAGCCTTGGCGGCTGGCATGTTGGCGAGCATTCAGGCGCATGCGTCGTAAACTCTCCGTATCCTCCAGCAGCCAGTTGGCGGCATCGCAGAACGCATCTTCATCCCCTGGCATCGCCAGCACGCCGTTGTAGCCGTGACGAATGTGCTGGGTAGCGGCTGCCTGGTCGTAGGCCACCACGCCCAGTCCCGAGGCCATGGCTTCCAGTACCACGTTGCCGAAGGTTTCGGTCAGGCTGGGGAACAAGAACACATCGCCGGACGCGTAATGCCGCGCCAGTTCTTCGCCGCGCAAGGCGCCGCAGAAAATCGCTTCGGGCAGTTCCTTTTCCAGCATCGCCCGTTGCGGCCCATCACCGACGATGATCAGTTTCATCTGGCGCATTGGGTAACGGTCCTGCAGCGTCTCGAAGCAGCGTTTCAGCAGGCCCAGGTTCTTTTCCTGCGCAAGCCTTCCTACATGCAGCACCGCGATTTGCTCATTGTTCAACGCCCAGGTTTCGCGCAGCGCATTGTCGCGTTTGGCCGGATGGAACAATTGGCTGTCGACGCCCCGTGACAACATCTCCAGGCGCTCGAAATGTCGACGTTCCAGTTCCAGCCGTTGGCTGGCGCTCGGTACCAGAGTCAGGCTCGAACGGTTATGAAACCAGCGCAGGTAATGGGTGACCATGCGACTGAGCAGGCTCAAGCCATACTGGTTCGAGTACTGCTGGAAGTTGGTGTGAAAACCGCTGACGACGCTGATACCCAGCCGACGCGCTGCTCGCAGGGCCGATAAGCCCAGCGGCCCTTCCGTGGCGATATACAGCACGTCCGGACGTTGGCGGCTCCAGCGCCTGAGCAATTTGTGCATCGACGATTGGCCCCATTGCAGTCCTGGGTAGCCCGGCAATGGCCAGCCGCGACACAGCAGCAATTGGTCGTCACTCGACCGGCTCTGGTCGGCACCCTGGCGAGGGCGTACCAGTTCGACCTGATGGCCACGCAAGCGCAAACCCTCGCACAGACGGCCAAGGGTATTAGCCACCCCGTTGATTTCCGGCGGGAAGGTTTCGGTGATCAGGGTTATGTGAAGCGAGGCTGTCGTCATGACCCACAGTGTCGCCGTGGGCCATGTCGTCATTGTGTCAGCGCGATGATGGATTTATGACTTGGCCACTGTTTGCTGCGTCATCGCCTCGGCGCCTTGCTCGCGCACCCAGAACAACGTCGCCCCGGCGACCGCAGCCGGCATCATCAGCAGATTGACCACCGGCACCAGCAGCACCAGGTAGACGATGCCGCCGAAGCTCATGCTCTGCCAGCGCTTCTGGCGCAGCCAGGCGAGCATTTCGTTCCAGCCCAGCTTGTGGTTGTCGGCCGGGTAGTCGATGTATTGGATCGCCATCATCCACACGCCAAACAGCAACCATAGCGGCGCCGCGATCAGGTTGACCACCGGAATGAACGACAGGATAAAGAGGCCGATAGCCCGTGGCAGGAAGTACCCCAGCTTGCGCATTTCCCGGGCCAGGGTACGTGGAACCATGGCGATCAGCTCACCCCAGCTGAAAGGCGGGAAGTCATCGGTGCCTCGTACCACCACCTCGACTTTCTCGGCGAGGAAGCCGTTGAATGGCGCCGCGATGATATTGGCAAGCATGGTGAAGGTAAAAAACACCATCAGCACCACCAGCACCACAAACAACGGCCACAACAGGTAATTTAAAAAACCTAGCCAACCGGGCAGCGTCGGTATCAAGCTATCGACCCACAGGCTGAACTGATGGCCGGCAAAATAGATCAACCCGACGAACAGCACCAGGTTGATCCCCAGCGGCAATAATACAAACAGGCGCAGGCCGGGGCTCAACACCAGTTTGAGGCCTTCACGCAGGTATTGCGGGCCAGAAAGAACAGGGGCAGGCATGGACAACTCCGAGCAGGATGACGAACGCGCCGACCTTACCGGCTTTGCACAGGATGTGAAAGCGCAGGCACGGAGGCGACATCCACGGTAACAAAGGTGTCGATTAACTCAATCAAGCACATAGAGAGTCGCTATGAGCTGGATTGTTAATGCGTATTTCCTTAATCTTGCCCCCCTCGATACCCTGCACCCATTATTTTTCAGGACCTGGCGAGTCAAAGCCTTCCCCAAGTGCTTCGCGGTCCTTTTTTATTCCAGCCGCTCTGTGGTTCGAGCGGTCGATAGGAGTGAGTCATGTCTGATACCCGTCATTCCCGAGTGATTATTCTCGGATCCGGCCCTGCCGGTTACAGCGCTGCCGTCTACGCTGCCCGGGCCAATCTCAAGCCGCTGCTGATCACCGGCATGCAGGCGGGCGGCCAGTTGACCACCACCACGGAAGTCGACAACTGGCCGGGCGACGTCCACGGCCTGACGGGGCCGGTGCTCATGGAGCGTATGAAAGAGCACGCCGAGCGTTTTGAGACCGAGATCGTCTTCGACCATATCAACAAAGTCGATTTCTCGAAAAAGCCTTACAGCCTGACCGGCGACAGCGGCGTGTACACCTGTGACGCACTGATCATCGCCACCGGTGCCAGCGCACGTTACCTGGGCCTGCCCTCGGAAGAAGCCTTCATGGGCAAGGGCGTTTCTGCCTGCGCCACCTGCGACGGTTTCTTCTACCGCAACAAGCCGGTTGCCGTGGTTGGCGGTGGTAATACCGCCGTGGAAGAGGCACTGTACTTGGCTAACATCGCCAGCACCGTGACCCTGGTCCACCGCCGCGAGACCTTCCGCGCCGAAAAAATCCTGATCGACAAGCTGCACGCCCGTGTCGCTGAAGGCAAGATCATCCTCAAGCTCAACGCCACCCTGGATGAAGTCCTGGGCGACAACATGGGCGTGACCGGTGCTCGCCTGAAAAACAACGATGGCAGCTTCGACGAGCTGAAAGTCGACGGCGTGTTCATCGCTATCGGCCACACCCCGAACACCTCGCTGTTCGAAGGCGTGCTGGAAGCCAAAGACGGCTATCTGGTGGTGCAGGGCGGTCGTGAAGGCAATGCTACCGCGACCAACATCGAAGGGATCTTCGCTGCCGGCGACGTGGCTGACCACGTCTATCGCCAGGCCATTACCTCGGCTGGCGCCGGTTGCATGGCGGCCCTGGATGCCGAGCGTTACCTCGACGGTTTGAAGGACGCTTCGTTCTAAACAACGCTGCAAAAAAATGTGGGAGGGGGCTTGCTCCCGATAGCGGGTTTTCAGCCAAGTATTAGTTAGCTGATACACCGCTATCGGGAGCAAGCCCCCTCCCACATTTGAATATGTATTTGACTCAGGATTTGCGGGCCAGTGGCTGCGCGGCAAATTTTACCCCAGCCAAACCATGGGCAATCAAAGCCCGAATATTGCCATGGTCACTGCCGTCCGGCGTGGCCATCACCGAGCGGTAATGCTCGCCAAACGCCAGCAAGGCTTCCTGGTCGCTCAAGCCTTCCAGCAGTGCCAGGCCCAAGGTCTTGCACGAGCCTTCGTTCTGCCCAGCAGCGTTTTCCACATCGCCATTGGTGAACGCCTGTGGCTGGTAGTCGTAGCCTTGCGCGACAAAGGCCAGGGTATCGGCAAAGACGTGTTCGCCGCTGTCGAGGCTGGCACGCAGGGTATTCAAATCAGTCATGGGGTTTTCCTTTGGCAAACGCTGCTTGCTGGTCGGCGTTGGCTTCTTGCTGGTATTGGGCTTTCCACTCGGCATACGGCATGCCGTACACCACTTCACGGGCTTCATCGAGGCTGACCTCGATCTGGCGCTCGTCGGCCTCTGCCTTGTACCACTTGGACAGGCAGTTGCGACAGAAGCCGGCAAGGTTCATCAGGTCTATGTTCTGCACATCCTTGCGGCTGTCCAGGTGGGCCACCAGCCGGCGGAAGGCGGCGGCTTCGAGTTCGAGGCGTTGTTGGTCGTTCATAGGGCTCACTGCAGATTCAGGGGGTTAGCGGCTGGCCGCCAGGGTAATCGAAACCGATTCGGCAAAACGCAGCGCATGGGGCTTGTCCACTTCGACCTCGGCGTACAGCACCGACTCGTTGCTCATCACCAGGTCCAGCAATTCCTGGGTCAGGCGCTCCAGCAGGGCGAAACGGTTGCCTTCGACATGGGCGATGATCGCCTTGGTGATGGTGCGGTAGTTCAGGGCGTGGTCGATATCGTTGTCGCGCACGGCTTCCTGGGCGGCATACAGGATGGTCAGGTTGATCAGCACATCCTGCTTATTGAGGATTTCGTCCTCGTTGATGCCGATAAAGGTGCGCAGCCGCAGGTCCTTGACCCGGATACGCGCCATGCCTGGTTGAAGTTGTGGCATTGCTACTTGCTCCGTCCAATCAGTTGCAGGAACTCCATGCGGGTGGTGTTCGAATCGCGGAAGGCGCCGAGCATCACCGAGGTGTTCATGGTTGAATTCTGTTTTTCCACGCCGCGCATCATCATGCACATGTGTTTGGCTTCGATCACCACAGCCACGCCGGCGGCCTGGGTCACGTCCTGGATGGCGTCGGCGATCTGGCGCGTGAGGTTTTCCTGGATCTGCAGGCGCCGGGCGAACATGTCCACGATGCGCGCCAGTTTCGACAGGCCCAGTACCTTGCCGGTCGGAATATAGGCCACATGGGCCTTGCCGATAAAGGGCAGCAGGTGATGCTCGCACAGCGAGTACAGCTCGATGTCCTTGAGGATCACCATTTCGTCATTATCGGAGGCGAACAGCGCGCCGTTGACGATTTCGTCCAGGTTCTGCTCGTAGCCATGACACAGGTACTGCATGGCCTTGGCGGCACGCTTGGGCGTGTCGAGCAGGCCCTCGCGCTGCGGGTCCTCGCCCAAGCCCTTGAGGATTTCGCGATAGTGGTGGGGCAGGGATAAAGTCATGCAACATCCTCACAAACGGCTTACTTGATATGCCGCCCGCCGTTGACGGTCAGGGTGGTACCGGTGACATAGGGGTTGTCCAGCAGGTAGCGCACGCTCTGGTAGATCACCTCGGGCCCGGGCTCGATGCCCAAGGCCGACTTGTTCAGGACCTTGGCGCGATAGGCCGCGTCATCGCCCTCATTGAACATCACCATCGCCGCAGCGATGCCATTGACCTTGATCAACGGCGCGAACTGCGCGGCAAACGACAACGTGAGGCTGTCGAGCCCGGCCTTGGTGGCGCAGTAGGCAATGTGCTGGCGACTGCCCTTGCGCACCACATCATCGCTGATATGCACGATGTCGGCAGGTGTCGAGCGTTGCAGCAAGGGTGAACAATGCAGGTTGATCAGGTATGGCGCAAGCATGTGCACGCTGAACATGTCGATAAAGGCGCGGCTTTCGTCGCCTGGAGTTTCCGCGACCCAGGCCGACGCGTTGTGGATGATCGCGCGCAGGCTTTGGGTATGGGTGTGCAGTTCGGCAATAAAGGCGAGCGTCCCGGCTTCGCTGGAGAAGTCGGCGAACACACCGATGGCACCTCGATCACGCAGGGCCTGCACGCCGGGGCGTTCGTTGCGGTAGCTGAAAATCACCGATTGGCCCTCGTCCAGCAGGCGCTCGGCGCAATGCAGGCCGACCCGTTGGCCGGCACCGGTGATCAGGATCGGGGCGTTGGTTGCAGTCATGGGAGGCTCAAGTCGCGGGCAGGCTGAAACTATACCAGCGCCCCGGCCCCCTGTACTCAAGCGGCGGCTTCGGTGACTTTGCGTGAAGGCGAGGGCTGTAGCCAGTTCGCCAGCAGATGGGTCGACAGCGGGATAAAGAGGTAAACCATCAACGGTGTCAGCGCAGCCGTGCTGACCAGTACCCGGCTGAACAAGTCCAACTCGTTGAGCAGCGGCCCCAGGCCGAAGTTGAACAGCAATGACACCGGGAAAAACGCCAGCCAGATCGCCACTGCCTGTTTCCAGCGTGGAGGGCGAGCACCCACGGCGCCGAACCAGCCATCAATACCGCTTACACGGTGCTCGGATGGGTCGGCAAACAGTTCGCTGCCGCGGCTCAGCCACGCGTTGCGCGAGGCGGAAAACTCCCAGGCGTGCAGGGTTTTTTCGTCGGCGAAGCGAAAGATAATCTGGAATTCATCGTCGTGGGGTGGAGGGGCTAGCACGCCAGAGCCCAGGTAACCCGGGAAGTCAGTGGCCAATTGCTCGCCTTCGCGCAGCCAGGCCATCAGTTCTTCGTAGCGACCTTTGGCCACGCGTCGCGCAACCATCAAGGTGACGGGTGAAGTAGACATTGTGTATCTCCAAGTGATCGGGTGCGCTGGGCCGGATAAGCGGCGCACGAACGAAGCTGCGGGGTGATGCAGCGACGTAAAAAACAGGCAAGGATTATTCCGGTTTTGCCGAAATACGCCAGAAACTTCGGATGGTTTGCCGTAGATCTTGAATCATTGGCTTTAATGGGCGTTAAATAAGATCCAAGCCCAAACGGATTTTTTGACTGCTGATGTCCGAAATCATTGCTCCTGTTCGAGAAACGACACCCGACCGACACGCTGACGCCGAGGTGCTGTTTCCGATTCGTGAAGTGGCAAGGGTTACCGGTGTTAACCCGGTGACACTGCGTGCCTGGGAGCGTCGCTATGGCTTGATCCAGCCCGTGCGCACCGAAAGTGGGCACCGGCTGTATTCAAGCACCGATATCGATACGGTTCATCGCATTCTCGACTGGATCGAGCGTGGCGTAGCGGTGAGCAAGGTGGGCAAGATCCTGGCGCGCGACCCACTGCCTGGCGAGCCCGCCACGGCGTCACGCAGCGATACCGAACTGGAGTGGCGCCAGTGGCAGGCACAGCTGAGGTTGGCAATCAGCGCCTTTGATGATCATGAGCTGGGCCACCTGTATGGCCAGATCTTCAGCGTCTACTCAACGACAGTGGTGTTTCAAGACATTCTGATGCCGCTATGGCAGCAACTGTTGCGTCATCAGGGGCGCTTTGGCCAGGCCAGCGAGTGGCTGTTCTTCGACAACTTCCTGCGCTCGCACGCCTCGCGTTGCCTGCAGATGGCCTGTGCCTCGCCGGTACCCAGGGTGCTGTTGGCGGCCATCGCGGGAGAGTGCCGTGAGCTGGAAATGCTGGTTGCAGGCCTGTTGATGTCAAGCGACAAGCTCGCAGTCAAGGTTCTGGGAGTGGGCCAGCCACTCGATGAATTGACGCTGATTTGTGAGAGAACCCGGCCGCAAGCCTTGGTGATGTTTTCCAATCACGCACCCGGCGCAGAACTACCATCGCGGCTCAATCGCCTTGCATTGACGCTCGATTGCCCGCTGCTGCTGGCTGGGGATGTCTCTGACCTGGCCGAACAGAGCCTCGCGGGCTCGTCGATTGGTTGCCTGGGCAATGACGGCCGTGTGATGACACGTCGCTTGCAGCAGTTTCTCAGCGGTCGCTTGGATACCTGATTTCAGGCATGCACCTGGGGATGGACCAGGCGGTGCTGGTGCAGGATGAACTGGCGCAGGCGCTCGATTTCACCGGCATCACTCTGATTCAGGCGATAGGCAAACAGGCCTCGGGCGGTTTCCCGCTCCAACGTACCGCGCAGCGCGATACGTTCGTAGCCGGAAGGGCTGAACCACAGGGAAAAGGTCTTGGGTGGGTTGGTCCGGCCACGCACTTCTACCAGCACACCCTTGAATGACACTTCGTGCACCCACAATGCGCTGGCGTAGCCCTTGACGTTCTCCAGCGCCACGGGCGCTTCCAGGGCCAGCCGCCAGGGGCGGATCATCGGGCCGTCTTCGAAAATGCTCGGCACACCCAGGCGCAAATGCACGGCATGAAATTCATCTTCCACCAAATGCAGGGGGAAGGTCAGTTGCTGGTTGTCGAACTGCGCCTGGATGGTGACCTGGTCGTGAGCGGCAAGCCGGGTGAGCAAATCGCGAATCTGCGCTCCGCCATTGACCGTCAGGCTCGACCACGCATCCCGCAGGTTGAGCTGCGGGTTGTGCTGCATGTCCTGGATAAAATCCAGCTCGTCCTGCGTCAATAGCTTGTGGCGCTGCATTGATCTGGCTCAAGGCTAAGGCATTAAAGAGCCATTATCGCTCTAAAGGCTGCATCTTTTACAGTTTGTTAATTCCGCTCGTCGCCTTGAGAGCCGCGAGCTCGGCTTTGAGTTCGGCCAATTGGGCTTCCAGCTGGGCAACGCGTTGCTGCGCCTTGACTTGAAGGGTGACGTCTTTTTGCACGCCGACGAAGTACGTCTGCTTATCGGCCTCGTTGTACACCGTCGAAAGCGATAACTCATTCCAGAAGTGGCTGCCGTCTTTGCGGTAGTTGCGCAGGATCTCCCGGCACATGCCACCGCTGTCGAGGGCTTCACGGATGGCCATCAGCGCCGGCTGGTCACGGTCGCCTGACTGGAGGAAGCGGCAGTCCTGATACAGGATCTCGTCCAGGGTGTAGCCGGTCATCCGCTCGAAGGCCGGGTTGACGTAGATCAGCGGTTTGTCCCTGCCTTCGCGTTCGGCAACGACGATGCCGTCATTGGAAGCATTGACGACCATTTGCAGCAGCTTGGCGTTAATCATTGAGCGGTCCATGGCTTGTTTTGACCCTGCAAGTTTATGGCAAGTCTTGAATGTTGCACGGTGCGCACTGAAATATTGGCACGGGCTGCTAATATCCCAGGCTTTCACTCAACTACAGGATCAGATTGATGAAAGTCGCCATCCTTTCCGGCTCGGTCTATGGCACGGCTGAAGAAGTCGCTCGCCATGCCAAAGAAATCCTCAAAGACGCCGGTTTTGAAGCCTGGCATAACCCTCGCGCTACCTTGGCCGACGTGCAGGCGTTTGGCCCTGAGGCCTTCCTGGCGGTGACCTCGACCACCGGCATGGGCGAGTTGCCCGACAATCTGCAACCCCTGTATTCGACCATTCGCGATCAACTGCCCGCGGCCTGGCGCGGCCTGCCCGGTGCGGTCATTGGCTTGGGCGATGCCAGCTATGGCGATACCTTCTGTGGTGGTGGGGAGCAGATGCGCGAATTGTTCGGTGAGTTGGGGGTACGTGAGGTGCTGCCGATGCTGCGCCTGGACGCCAGCGAAAGCGTCACCCCGGAAACCGATGCCGAGCCGTGGCTGGCCGAGCTGGTCACTGCACTGCGCAGTTGATCGCAGTAAACGTCGTCAGTGAAGACCTGCCTTCATTGACGGCGTTTGCCTGACACAAATTTGTACTATTCTGTTGGCTGACTCGCTCAGTCATCAAGCTGGCTGCGAAGGCAACTCCTTCGGCCTCGGCGTCTGACTAGACTGGCTCTCACTTTCGACACAATAAGAAGTGCGCCAAGGAGGTCATTGCCGTGAGCCTAGCCCCCGCTTTATCGCCACAGAATGTCAAAGCCCAGGTCAGTGCTGCCGAATGGCAGACCCGCGTCGATCTGGCGGCCTGTTATCGCCTGGTGGCGATGCATGGCTGGGACGACCTGATCTTCACACACATTTCTGCCAAGGTGCCAGGTACCGAGGACTTCCTGATCAACCCCTATGGGCTGATGTTCCACGAGATCACCGCCTCAAGCCTGGTCAAGGTCGATCAGGCCGGCAACAAGCAGATGGAAAGCCCCTACGAGATCAACCCCGCGGGCTACACCATCCACAGCGCCATCCACGAAGTGCGCCATGACGTGACGTGCGTGCTGCATACCCACACCGCTGCGGGCGTGGCGGTCTCAGCGCAAAAGCAGGGGGTGTTGCCTATCAGCCAGCAATCGCTGTTCGTGCTGTCGAGCCTTGGCTATCACGCCTATGAAGGCGTGGCGCTCAATCACGAAGAAAAGGCTCGCCTGCAGGCGGACCTGGGCGACCACAATTTCCTGATGCTGCACAACCACGGCCTGCTGACCTGCGCCGGCACCATCGCCGATACCTTCCTGATGATGTTCACCTTCCAGCGCGCCTGCGAGATCCAGGTGCTGGCGCAAAACGGCGCACCTGAGCTGATTGCCATCGGGCCGCAGATTCTCGCTGGTGCCAAGGCGATGGTGGCAGCTGTCACAAAAAGCGCCCAAGGTATGGGTGGTGCGCTGGCCTGGCCGGCGTTGCTGCGCAAACTGGACCACCAGGACCCCGGATATAAAAGCTGATGCCACTCGCCGAGATACCACTCAGAGCCTGGCGCAAACGCGGCCAGGACTTCATCTTTGGTGGCCATACCCTGCGTTATTGGGTGGCCGGGCAGGGCGAGCCGTTGCTGCTGATTCATGGCTTCCCCACTGCCAGTTGGGATTGGCACTATCTGTGGCAGCCGTTGGCTCAGCGCCATCTAGTGATTGCCTGCGACATGCTCGGCTTTGGCGACTCGGCCAAGCCTCTGAATCACGACTATTGCCTGCTGGAACAAGCCGACTTGCAACAGGCGCTGCTTGATCACCTGCTTGTGGAGCAACCGGTGCATGTCTTGGCCCATGACTATGGCGACAGCATCGCCCAGGAATTACTCGCCCGGCATTACGAGGGGCGTTTCCAGATGGCCAGCTGTGTGTTCCTCAACGGCGGGCTGTTCCCGGAGACCCATCGGCCGACGTTGGTGCAAAAATTATTGCTCAGCCCCCTGGGCTGGATGATCGGCCGGGCCTCTGGGCGCAGTGCGCTGGCCAGCAGTTTCAACCAGATCTTCGGCCCGTGCACACGCCCCAGTGAAAGCGCCCTGGATGATTTCTGGAGCCTGATCAACTGCAATGATGGCCCACGCATCCTGCACAAGCTGATTACCTACATTCCCCAGCGCCACCGCCTGCGCGAGCGCTGGGTAGCCGCCATGCAGCAGGGCGATGTAGCGTTGCGAGTGATCAATGGCGAGGTTGATCCTATTTCCGGCGCCCATATGGTCGAACGCTATCACCAACTGGTGCCCCACGCCGACACGGTAATGCTGGCCAATATTGGCCACTACCCGCAGATCGAGGCGCCGGTGCAAGTGCTCAAACACTACCAGGCGTTCCGTGATCGTCTCGGCCAGCCGACGCCGCGTGCGGTCTATTCCTGAAAAGGCATCATCCTGCTGCCTTATCGAGCACCATTCAGCCTCGGCCGTCTTTATTGTGACCAAAGGCGCTGTGCGTGACACTCTGGCTATTCCCATTGTCGCCAGCGGAGTTCGGTATGAGTGAGTCAGTGCAGTTCCAGGATAAGGTCGTGATCGTCACCGGTGCCGGCGGTGGCCTGGGCCGGGCCCATGCGCTGCTGTTTGCCAAACACGGGGCCAAAGTGCTGGTTAATGACCTGGGAGGCTCAACCCAGGGCGAGGGCGCCAACGCCTCGGCGGCCGACCGGGTGGTGGCAGAGATTCGCGCAGCGGGGGGCATTGCTGAAGCCAACCATGATTCCGTCACCGACGGCGACAAGATCGTACAAAATGCCCTGGATGCATTCGGCCGTATCGACGTGGTAGTCAACAATGCCGGGATCCTGCGCGACAAGACCTTCCATAAAATGGACGACAGCGACTGGGACCTGGTCTACCGGGTGCATGTCGAAGGCGCCTACAAAGTCACCCGCGCCGCCTGGCCCCATCTGCGCGAGCAGGGTTATGGCCGGGTGATCTTCACCGCCTCCACCTCGGGCATCTACGGCAATTTCGGCCAGTCCAACTACGGCATGGCCAAGTTGGGCCTGTATGGTCTGACCCGTACCTTGGCGCTGGAAGGGCGCAAGAACAATATCCTGGTCAATGCCATTGCCCCCACGGGTGGTACGCGCATGACCGAAGGGCTGATCCCGCCGCAGGTGTTCGAGCGGCTCAAGCCTGAGCTGGTCAGCCCGTTGGTGGTGTACCTGGGCAGTGAAGCCTGCGAGGAAACCGCGGGGTTGTTTGAAGTGGGTGGCGGTTGGATCGGCAAGACCCGCTGGGAGCGCAGCCTGGGGGTGGGCTTTGATCCGGAGGCGGGCTTCTCGCCGCAGGATGTGGCCGCGCACTGGCAGCAGATCTGTAATTTTGAAGGGGCCGCGCACCCCAAGGATAATATTGAAGCCTTGAAGGAGATGATGGCTAACTTGCAGAAGTTCAGCCTCTGATCGTTGCTGGAAAAACACTGAATCCAACGGGGCGTCGATGACGCCCCGTTTTATTGCGGGCATAAAAAAGGCCGCTGCATAGCAGCGGCCGAAGTAAGACGTTGGATCAAGGAGCGACAAATCAACGTCAGTGAACACCGGGAACAGACTGAATAAAGGATCAATCTGTTGTAAATAGGCTTTTTCTCCCAACCTTGGAAGCGGGCTGTTTGCCCTGAAAGCCAGGCAAGAATAATCGGTTGTAACAAAATGAGTAATAGCAGTTCAGGACAAGGACTGTTACATAAATGACAATAATTGATCTCGCCATGGATTCTCCTGATAGCCCCTTATCCGTCTAATGCATGGGCCCTGTGCAAGCCCCGTCCTGCTGGGCCATTCATCCTTTCGAGTGACAACACGAATACCTCCTTGGTGCGCTTATCGCTCCTCAAGGGCGGCAGTAGGGTGGGGCCTTCTGTCACTCACCGGGGAAGACGCATGACAAAAACAATAATGCGCGCCATCTTCACGCCACAGGCGCTGGCCACTGCGGTTGCGTTGGGTTGCTGTGCCCAGGCACAGGCTGTTTCGTTCAATATTGGTGAGATCGAAGGGCAATTCGACTCTTCGCTCTCGGTGGGCGCGAGCTGGGGCATGCGCGATGCCGATAAAAGCCTGGTCAGCACCGTCAACGGCGGCACCGGCCAGGCGTCGACCGGGGATGACGGGCGCCTCAACTTCAAGAAGGGCGAGACCTTTTCCAAGATCTTCAAGGGCCTGCACGACCTCGAGCTGAAATACGGCGACACCGGCGTGTTCGTGCGCGGCAAATACTGGTACGACTTCGAACTCAAGGACGAAGATCGCGAGTTCAAGCAGATCAGCGATCACAACCGCAAAGAAGGCGCCAAATCCAGCGGCGCGCAAATCCTCGATGCCTTCGTCTACCACAACTACTCCCTGGGCGACCTGCCCGGCACCGTGCGCGCCGGCAAGCAGGTGGTCAGTTGGGGCGAAAGCACCTTCATCGGTAACTCCATCAACAGCATCAACCCCATTGACGTCTCGGCGTTTCGCCGCCCAGGGGCCGAGATCAAGGAAGGGTTGATCCCGGTGAACATGCTGTTTGCGTCACAAAGCCTGACCAACCAACTGACCGTGGAGGGTTTCTACCAACTGGAATGGGACCAGACCGTGCTGGACAACTGCGGCACCTTCTTCGGAGGGGACGTGGCGGCGGACGGCTGCACCGGTAACTACACGGTGGGCAACCCGGCGATTGCCCCTCTGCAACCCATAGCAGCGGCACGTGGCCAAGGCTTTGTGGTGACCCGCGAAGGGGTGGTGGTGCAGCGCGCTGGCGACCGTGATGCACGAGACTCCGGCCAGTTTGGCGCGGCCTTGCGCTGGCTGGGTGATGACACTGAATACGGCCTGTACTTCATGAATTACCACAGCCGTACCCCGACCGTGGGCACGATTACCGCCAATACCAACCTTGCGACCATCGGCGCCATTGGTGCCGCTGCTCCGCCGGGCTTCGGGTCGGCCCTGGCCCAGAGCACCATGCTTGGCCGTGGCCAGTACTACCTGGATTATCCGGAAGATATCCGCCTGTTCGGCGCCAGTTTTTCCACCACCCTGCCTACTGGCACGGCGTGGACCGGCGAGATCAGCTATCGGCCGAATGCACCGGTACAACTCAACACCACCGACCTGACCCTGGCGCTGGTCAACCCGATTGCCGGCAATACCGCGTCGCCGATCCGCAGCGCGTTTGGTGCGGACAACAAAGGCTACCGCCGCAAGGAAATCACCCAGATCCAAAGCACCATGACCCAGTTCTTCGACCAGGTGCTGGGCGCCGAACGCCTGACGCTGGTTGGCGAAGCGGCGGTGGTGCACGTCGCGGGCCTGGAAGATAAAAGCAAGCTGCGTTATGGCCGCGACTCGGTGTACGGCGCCTACGGTTTCGAGGGCGACACTGACGGTTTCGTCACCTCCACCTCCTGGGGCTACCGCGCGCGGGCGATCCTGGACTACAACAACGCGATTGCCGGGGTGAACCTCAAGCCCAACCTGTCCTGGTCCCATGACGTGGCTGGCTACGGCCCCAACGGCCTGTTCAACAAAGGCGCCAAGGCCATCAGCGTCGGCGTGGATGCGGACTATCGCAGCACCTACACCGCCAGCCTGAGCTACACCGACTTCTTTGGTGGTGACTACAACACCCTGACCGACCGCGATTTCCTCGCCCTCAGCTTCGGCGTGAACTTCTGATCTGGCTTAAAAGAAGGACAAGACCCTATGCGTAAGATGATTGCAGTGATGGCCCTGAGTGTATTGGCCGCTAACGTAATGGCGGCGGTGTCGCCCGAAGAAGCCGCCAAGCTCGGCACCACCCTGACCCCGGTCGGCGCCGAGAAGGCCGGCAACGCCGATGGCTCGATCCCGGCCTGGACCGGCGGCATCCCGAAAAACGCCGGCGCGGTAGACAGCAAGGGCTTTCTCGCCGACCCCTTTGCCAATGAAAAACCGCTGTTCGTGATCACGCCCTCCACCGTGGACAAGTACAAAGACAAACTCTCCGAGGGCCAGGTGGCGATGTTCAAACGCTACCCAGAAACCTACAAAATTCCGGTCTACCCCAGCCATCGCACGGTCAATCTGCCGGCAGACATCTACGAGTCGATCAAGCGCAGCGCCCTGAATGTGCATGCGATCAATGACGGCAACGGCCTGGAAAACTTCACCGGCAATCGTTATTACGCGTTCCCGATCCCTAAGAACGGTGTGGAGGTGCTGTGGAACCACATCACCCGTTATCACGGTGGCAACCTGCGCCGCATCATCACCCAGGCCACGCCGCAGACCAACGGCAGCTATACGCCGATCCGCTTCGAAGAAGAAGTGGCGGTGCCCCAGGCCATCGCGGATATCGACCAGGCCAAGGCGGCCAACGTGCTGAGTTATTTCAAGCAGTCGGTCACCGCCCCGGCGCGGCTGGCAGGCAATGTGCTGCTGGTGCACGAAACCCTCGACCAGGTGAAGGAGCCGCGCCTGGCCTGGATCTACAACGCCGGCCAGCGTCGTGTGCGGCGGGCGCCGCAGGTGTCCTATGACGGTCCGGGCACGGCCTCCGACGGCCTGCGCACCACCGATAACTTCGACATGTTTTCCGGCGCCCCCGACCGTTATGACTGGAAGCTGGTGGGCAAGAAGGAAATGTACATCCCCTACAACAGCTACAAACTCGATTCGCCGAAGCTCAAGTACGACGACATCATCAAGGCCGGGCATATCAATCAGGACCTGACCCGCTATGAGCTGCACCGCGTATGGGAAGTGGTCGGCACCGTCAAGCCCAGCGAGCGGCACATCTACGCCAAGCGCCATATGTACATCGATGAAGACAGCTGGCAGGTCGCCCTGGTGGATCACTACGACGGTCGCGGCCAACTGTGGCGCGTCGCCGAAGGTCACGCGCAGTTCTACTACGACCACCAGGTGCCGGCCTACACCGTGGAAACCCTGTACGACCTCATCGCGGGGCGCTATATCGCGCTGGGCATGAAGAACGAGGAGAAGAGCAGCTTCGTATTCGGCTTCGCGGCCAAGGCGGCGGACTACACCCCGGCCGCACTGAGGTCGGCAGGCGTTCGATAGTACCTTTGTGAAATGCGATCAACGTGTGGGAGGGGGCTTGCCCCCGATGGTGGCCTGACAGCCAACTGGAATGTCGGGTTTGTGCATGGTCACTAATCACCCCGCTGAATACTTCTTCAACAACCACCAACCACGGGTCTACGGTTGCATAACAATAAAAAAGCAGGATGCAGCAATGACCGCCATGACCCGCTGCCTGGACCGTCCTGGACTCATGCCAAGGCTGTCCGCTCACCACCTGTTGCGCCCGCGCCTGGCTGGGCCGCTGCTCGCGGCACCGGCGCGGGTGAAGTTGCTGTGCGCGCCTGGGGGCAGTGGCAAGAGTGCGCTGCTCGCCGAGTGTGCATTGCAGGCGCCCAAGGAGTGCCAGGTCTACTGGATGCCACTCAACGGTGCGGCGCTCACCCCTCTGGATTTCTGCGCACGGCTGGCGCAATACCTGGGTCTGCGGTTTATCGACGAAGCCACATTGCTGCTCGACCTCAGCCGTTGGCCAAACCCCACGTGGCTGTTTCTCGATGATTTCTGTCGTCTGCCGGCGCCCGAGCTGGACGCCTTGCTTGACCGTTTGCTCACCGCCAGCAGCCCACACCTGACCTGGTGGCTGGGTGCGCGGCGACGTCCGTTGTGCAACTGGCCACGCCTGTTGCTCGACGATGAATTGCTGGAGTGCAGTGAGTTGTCATTCAGCGCTGCGGAGATCCAGATGCTGCTCGCACCAGGGCAGAGCGTCGACAGCATTATGCAATTCAGCGCCGGTTGGTGTGCCGGGGTACGTATTGCCTTGCTGGGCGACGGCCATCCCGACAAAACCTTGCTCGATTACCTGCAGCATGAACTCTTCAACACCTTGCCGACGCCATTGGTGGATGCCTGGCGCGTGCTGGCCCATCTGCCACGCTTCAATCAAAGCTTGTGTGAGCATCTATTCGGCATTGACGACGGCGCTCAGTATTTGCACGCGTTGCAGGCGCTCGGCGCGTTTATCCAACCTTGGGAAGACACCAGTGAATGGCTGCAAGTTTTTGCCCCGCTGGCGCGATTGACGCGCGAAGCCCCCTGGCCGACCAAGCGTTCATGGCACCGACGTGCGTGCCGGTGGTTTTGCGCCGAAACCGACTGGCAGGCGGCCTTCGAGCAGGCGCTGCTGGCAGAGGAATACGAACTGGCGGTAAGCCTATTGCAGCATTTCAGTTTCGAAGATTTGTTTCGCCAGCAAAACGCGGTGCTCCTGTTGCGCCTGCATGAGCAGCACGGCGATGAGTTGATGCTTGGGTCTGCGCAATTAGTGGGGTTGGTCACGGCGGCCTTGCTGTTTGCCGGGCGCTTCGAGCAAGCGGCGTTGTGTATCGACCAACTGGCTCGGTTTGCTCCCCAGCCGACGGCCGCTGGGCAACGCTATCTGCTGGCGCGCTGGCAGGCCCAATGGGGCTGGCTGCTGCATTTGAGCGGCGATGCCGGACGCTCCCGCGAGCATTTCCTCGAAGCGTTGCAAGCCTTGCCTGAGAGTGCCTGGACGTCGCGCCTGATGTGCCTGTCGGGCCTGACCCAGCAAGCCTTGTTGCGCGGTGAGCTGGATGTCGCCCAAGCCTTGAACCGCGAAGCCCTGTGCCTGGCCCGTGCCCATGATTCGCTGGTGCTGGAGGCCCTGCTGGAGTTGGATCATGCTCAATTGCTGGAGCAGCGCGGCGCACCCTACCGGGCACAAAGCCTGTTGGAGACGGTGCAGGCGATGTTGGCTCGCCAACGTCTCAAGGCTGGGCCGTTGGTGGGGCGTATTGTGCTGCGTCGCGGGCACTTGGCCTTGCGGCAGGGCCAAGACAGCTTGGCGGCCGAGTGTTTTGAAGCGGGCTTGACGATGTGCCTGCAGAGCCAGGACAAACGCGTGCTTTATGGCTTTCTCGGCCTGGCGCTGTTGGCCGCCAATCGTGGCGACTACGCCCAAGCCTTTATCCAACTGCGTGACGCCGAGCGCCTGATGCAGCAGCGCCATGTGCCGGACACGGTGTATCGAGCGGTGCTGCTGTTGGTCAGCGGGCACTTCTGGTTGCAGCAGGGACGTGCTGAATTGACGGTGCAAGCGGTGCGCCGGGTGTTGCGTCATTTTCGTGGGCCCTGCGCCAAGCAGGCGCCACCGGCTACCTTGGAGCTGATCCCGCGCCTGGAATATTTGCTGGTGCTGGCCGAGGTCAAGCTGGGCTGTGCCGAACAACCCATTACGCGGCTCAATGCCTTGCTCGACACCTCCCGGCAGCGCGGCATGCTCTGCCTGGAAACCGAACTGCACCTGGTGCTGGGAGAAGTGACCTGGCAGCTCGGTGACCCCGCCTTGGCTCGTCGGGCGTTGCAGGCCGGGTTGGCGCTGGCGGGGCGTTGCCAGGTGCAGCAGGCCATTCGCGAGTTGCGTTTGCGCGCCCCCGGGCTATTGAGTGAACTGGGCCTGGAGCCACAGGCAGCGCCTGTCGGTGCCGTGGAGAACCCACTGAGCCAGCGCGAGCTGCAAGTGCTGGAGTTGATCGCCCTCGGTAATTCCAACCTGGAAATCGCCGAGCGCCTGTATATCTCCCTGCACACCGTCAAGACCCACGCACGGCGTATCCACAGCAAACTCGGGGTGGAGCGACGCACCCAGGCGGTGGCCAAGGCCAAGACGCTGGGCTTGATGGTCTAGGCGCAGAAAGCCTGGCGGTATTCACTCGGGGTGGCGCCCATGGCTTGACGAAAACGTTGGTTGAAATGGCTGGCGCTGGAAAAACCGCACAGCAGGGCAACCTCGCCCATCGGCAACGCGCTGCTGCGCAGCAAGGTCTGCGCCCGCACCAGGCGCCGTGACAGCAGGTATTGATGGGGCGGCAGGCCGAAGCTTTGCCGGAACATCCGGGCGAAATGGTATTCCGACAAGGCGCACATCGCGGCCAGTTGGCCGAGGCTGATGGGGGCTTCGATGTGGTGGTCGATGTACTCCACCAATAGCCGCCGCTGGTGCGCCGCCAGCCCGCCTTTGAGGCGCAAGCCGTCGCGGGCGCCGACCTGGCTGAGCAGGGTATGGCTGAGCATTTCATGGGCCAGGCTGCTGGTCAGCAGGCGCTCGCCGGGCTCGTGCCAGTTGAGGCCGACCAATTGGTGAAAACGCCGGGCCTGGCGGGCATCTTCAAGGAAGGTGCCCTCACGCAATTGCAGTGCACGCGGCTCGCGGTCGAGCAGGGTGATGCAGCCGAGGGCGAATTGTTCCGGGCTGAAATACACATGGGCCAGGCGAATCTCGCCATTGATCACCCAGGCCGACTGATGCTCGGCCGGCAGGATGCACAGCTTGTCGGGGCCGCCCATGGTGCCCGGCCGCTCACGGCGAAACGTGCCGGTGCCGCCGCCGATGTAGCACGACAAGGTGTGATGGCTGGGCGCCTGGTAATCCTGGGCGTCATGGTGGTTGCTCCACACGGCTGCAGCCAAGCCATCGCCCAGTTCGGCGCAGGCCTCGAGGCGCGCATGGGGCGAACGGTTGAGGGATTGAAAGACTTGCAGGGATTCCAGCTCTGGCATGGTGTGTTCTCCGACACCTTGCATCCTACGCTCCACGGCTGGCGCTGTGAGCCCACCGCTCGATAAAAGCGCAAGAATGTGCAAGAGCCTTTCAAGGAGCGGGGGCGACACTGTGGCTCAATCGATGGAGCCCGCTATGAACCTCTTCCTGTATTTACTGACCGTGCTGATCTGGGGCACCACCTGGATCGCGCTCAAATGGCAGCTGGGCGTGGTCGCCATTCCTGTGTCGATCGTTTATCGCTTCGGCTTGGCTGCGCTGGTGCTGTTCGGGCTGTTGCTGCTCAGCGGCAAGTTGCAGGTGATGAACAGGCGCGGGCACCTGATCTGCCTGGCCCAAGGGCTGTGCCTGTTCTGCGTCAACTTCATGTGCTTTCTGACTGCCAGTCAGTGGATACCCAGCGGCTTGGTGGCGGTGGTGTTTTCCACGGCGACCTTGTGGAACGCTCTGAATGCCCGGGTGTTTTTCGGCCAGCGGGTTGCACGTAACGTGTTGATGGGCGGCGCGCTTGGGTTGCTGGGCCTGGGCTTTCTGTTCTGGCCGGAATTGGCCGGGCATACCGCCAGCCCGCAGACCTTGCTGGGTCTGGGCTTGGCGCTGCTGGGGACACTGTGTTTCTCGGCGGGCAATATGCTCTCGAGCCTGCAACAGAAGGCCGGGCTCAAGCCGTTGACCACCAACGCCTGGGGCATGGCCTATGGCGCGGCGATGTTGGCCACCTATTGCGCGGTACGCGGTATTCCTTTCGAAATGGACTGGAGTGCACGGTATATCGGCGCCCTGTGGTACCTGGTGATCCCGGGGTCGGTCATCGGCTTTACTGCTTACCTCACCCTGGTTGGCCGCATGGGCCCGGAGAAAGCCGCGTATTGCACCGTGTTGTTCCCAGTGGTGGCGTTGAATGTGTCGGCGTTTGCCGAGGGCTACCAGTGGACAGCGCCGGCTTTGGCAGGGCTGGTGTTGGTGATGTTGGGGAATGTGTTGGTGTTTCGTAAACCCAAGCCGGTAGCTCCGACTTTTCATGCGAAACAAATCTAATGTGGGAGGGGCAAGCCCCCCTCCCACACTTTACTGAGTCGCCTGGTCTATTTGAGGCCCAGGCGCTTGGCCATGCGCCCAAGGTTGGCGCGGTCCAGGCCCAGTTCCCGGGCGGCGCCGGCCCAGTTGTGCTGGTGACGTTGCAGGCAGGCGCTGATGACCTGGCGCTGGTAGTGCTCGGTGGCCTGGCGCAGGTCGCCAGTGGCGATGGGCGCCGCTTCGACCGGTGCTTCAGTCACCGCTGCAGTGACGGCGGGCAAGTCCAGGTCCTGGGCACTCAGGCTGAGAATCTTCGGCCGCTCGCGGCAGTTACCCAGGGCTTTCAACGCGCTGCGGCCGATCAGATGTTCCAGTTCGCGCACATTGCCCGGCCAGTCATAGGCCAGCAGCGCCGCTTGGGCGTCGGCGGTCAGGCGCAAGCTGCCCAGGCCCATGCGCGAACGGTTTTGTTCGAGGAAGAAACCTGCCAATAGCAGCACGTCACGCCCGCGCTCGCGCAGTGCGGGCACTTGCAGCGGGTACACGCTTAAACGGTGATAGAAGTCGGCACGGTAGCGGCCATTGCGCACCTCTTCGGCGAGGTCGCGGTTGGTCGCGGCGATCAGGCGCACATCCACCTGGTGCTCCTTGTCCGAGCCCAGGCGCTGCAACTGGCCGCTTTGCAGCACACGCAGCAGCTTGGCCTGTACGGTCAACGACAACTCACCCACCTCATCGAGGAACAGGGTGCCGCCATTGGCCAGTTCGAACTTGCCCCGCCGCTCATTCAGCGCCCCGGTAAAGGCGCCGCGCACATGGCCGAACAGCTCGCTTTCCACCAGGGTTTCGGGCAGGGCGGCGCAGTTGAGGCTGATCAGCGGTTTATCCGCACGGGACGACGCCGCGTGAATCGCCTGAGCCACCAACTCCTTGCCGACCCCGGTTTCGCCGGTGATCAGCACGGTCAGGTCGCTGCCACCCACCAGCTTGATTTCCTCAACCAGTCGTTTATGTGTCTTGCTCTGGCCGATCATTTCCTTGTGCTGCTGGCCGCTGGCCTGGCGATAGATCTCGGCGCGTTGGTGCTCGTCTTCAGCCCGCAACGCCAGGCGTTCGATGCGCTGCGCCACATTGACCGTGGCCGCGGCGAGGCTGGCGAAGGCTTGCAAAGCGTCCAGTTCGACCCGTTCAAAGCGTTCGGTGTCGAGGGCATCCAGGGTCAGCAGGCCCCAGGGCTGATCGCCGATAAACAGCGGGCAGCCCATGCAGTCGTGGACTTCCAGGTGCCCGTGCAAACCGGCGACCAGGCCGTCATAGGGGTCAGGCAATTGGCTGTCGCTGTCGAAACGGGTAGGGCCGGGGCTGCTCAGCAGTATCTCGAAGCGTGGGTGTTCGCTGATCTTGAAGCGTCGGCCCAGGGTGTCGGGGCTCAAGCCATCCACGGCCAGCGGCACCAGCCACTCACCGTCCAGGCGCAGCAACGCGGCGGCGTCACAGGGCAGCAGGGCGCGCATGGCTTGTAGCAGGCGTCGGTAACGCTCGCCTTCGGGCAATTCCCGAGAGAGATCGGCAACCAGCGGCAGCAGGGTGGTGAGCAACGGTTGTGCAGTCATAATGACTCCTTGTAGTCCTTATGACTATAAAGCGTAGGAAGTCGTTTTGACTAGATTATATTTAATCTATTGAAAATAAAGGATTTATTAGTTGGCACGAATACTGACTACCAAAGGGTAATGAGTAAAAAGACCTAGGAGTCTCCCATGCTTAGTGCCCAAGACCGTGCAATCGTCAAATCCACCGTGCCCCTGCTGGAAAGTGGCGGCGAAGCGCTGATTACCCATTTCTACCGCATGATGCTCTCCGAGTACCCCGAAGTGCGCCCGCTGTTCAACCAGGCTCACCAGGCCAGCGGCGACCAGCCCCGCGCCCTGGCCAATGGGGTGCTGATGTACGCGCGCCATATTGACCAGTTGGACCAATTGGGCGACCTGGTGACCAAGATCATCAACAAGCACGTGGCTTTGCAGATCCTGCCCGAGCATTACCCCATCGTCGGTGCCTGCCTGCTGCGAGCTATATCCGAAGTGCTGGGCAGCGAGATTGCCACCCCAGAGGTAATGAATGCCTGGGGTGCGGCCTATGGCCAGTTGGCGGACATCCTGATCGGCGCCGAGGCGGCCATCTATGATGAAAAAGCCCAGGCGCCCGGCGGCTGGCGCGGTGCGCGGCCGTTCCTTTTGGTCAAGCGCGTGGAGGAGAGCGACGAGATCACCTCGTTCTATTTCGCCCCGGTGGATAACGGCCCGATCCTGGCCGCCACACCTGGCCAGTACATCGGCCTGAAACTGGTGCTCGATGGCGAAGAAGTGCGCCGTAACTATTCCCTGTCGGCCCTCACCGATAACGGCATGTACCGCATCAGCGTCAAGCGCGAAGCCGGTGGGCGGGTGTCCAACTACCTGCATGACCAGATGCACATCGGTGCCACCATTGACCTGTTTCCACCGTCGGGCGAGTTCACCCTGGCCGCCAGTGATAAACCGCTGGTGCTGATCAGCGGCGGGGTGGGTATCACTCCAACCCTGCCGATGCTCGAAGCGGCCCTGGCGACCCAGCGCCCGGTGCACTTTATCCACTGCGCCCGTAATGGCGGGGTGCATGCGTTTCGTGACTGGGTAGACAGCCTGGCGGCCCAGCATCCGCAGCTCAAGCGTTTCTACTGCTATGCCGAGGATGACGGTATCAGCCCGGCGGCGGACAAGATTGGAATGCTGAACCAGGAGCAGTTGGAGGCCTGGTTGCCTGAGCAGCGGGATGTCGATGCGTACTTCCTGGGGCCCAAGGGGTTTATGGCGGCGATCAAGCGGCATCTGAAGGCGCTGGGCGTACCGGAGAAGCAGGCGCGCTATGAGTTCTTCGGCCCGGCTGCGGCGCTGGAATAATCTTTTTGTAGCGGCACTATCCCAATGTGGGAGGGGCTTGCTCCCGATGGCGGTGGGCCAGCTACCTCTATGCTGACTGATACACCTATATCGGGAGCAAGCCCCCTCCCACATTAAGTGCTCTATTTTTCCTGATTAATCTGCTGTTAACCCCTCTCTGTTTAAACCACTGCCTGTGTGTAAACTTGTTGCCATCAGGCACAACCATAATCAGGCAAAGGGAAAACGGGGATGATTGACGATATGCGTTTGGGCAGGGAGCGGCGCTTTCTGGTGTTGCTGGGCATCATCTGCCTGGCGCTGATTGGCGGGGCGCTGTACATGCAAGTGGTGCTGGGCGAAGCACCGTGCCCGCTGTGCATCCTGCAACGCTACGCCTTGCTGCTGATCGCCCTCTTCGCGTTCATCGGGGCGGCCATGCGCACCAAAGGGGCGGTCACGTTTTTCGAAGGGCTGGTCGTACTCAGCGCCTTGGGTGGCGTGGCTGCTGCCGGCCACCATGTGTACACCCAGTTCTTTCCACAGGTCAGTTGCGGCGTTGATGTGTTGCAACCGATCGTCGATGACCTGCCCCTGGCCAAAGTGTTTCCCCTGGGTTTCCAGGTCGACGGCTTCTGCAGCACGCCTTACCCGCCGATACTCGGCCTGTCCCTGGCCCAATGGGCGCTGGTGGCGTTCGTGCTGACGGTGATCCTGGTGCCGCTGTGCATCTATCGCAATCGTCATCCCAAAGCCTGAGCCTTCGCTCCATTAAGACGCTCCGTCCTTCTTGTGAAGGCCGGAGCGTTTTTGTTTGTAGGGATTTGTGAAAGCGCCGTGACGAGGAGCAACTTAAGGTGCGCACAGTGTGCGACATGTTGTCACACGGACACTGTCGCAGGACGTTTCTGACCCGTGAAATCGGCGCTTAAATTTGCACCCAGCGCACAAATTGTGCTGTCAGTTCGTGGTGCGAGCGGCGCCGCGCCGCACCTGTGGTCCGAGCGCTCGACGGAGCTATGAATGCCTTGTTTTATGGGGACTTGGATAGCTTCGGCATGCCCTTACAGGCTGTAAGGGAAGTGGCAATCTGCCCAATGACAGGGCAATTTTTGTGGTTTTTGTTGAGAATCGAACGCGATAAGATCGCGAATCTTTGCAAGTTTGGTGAAGGATTGTTGCTGGAATCGATAAAAATTATTTCTTTATAAGACATGGTTTATACATCGCTAGCTAACTACAATCGCCCGCACTGAATGTCCGGTGCTGTTCAATCTTTGAGCATTGGAGCGGTCGAGGGGCAGATGGAAGGCTCTGTGCGACCCCAGGTTCCGGCAGCCTTTCAACTATCCGCACCAAATGGAATTGGTCTGTAACAAGGCCTTTAGCCACGAAATCGAATAAGAACTCACTGCTGGTCCGTGCAACGTACAGTCATGACGTGTCGGGCAGGCTCTTATTCAATCGAAGAGAAATGCCAACCCTTGGCAGGGTGAAGTGTTGGCGATCAAAACCCAACTGCATTGCGCAAGCTGCTTTAGAGGTCGTGAGATGAGTAAAAACAGGTACCCCCGATTACTAGGCTTTTTGCCGCTGCTTGGCATGATGTTAATGCTGGGAGGCTGCAAGTGGACCTTGATGGACCCGAAAGGACAGATCGGTCTGGATCAACGAAACCTGATCATCACTGCCACCCTGCTGATGCTGTTGGTCGTGGTGCCTGTGATCATCATGACGTTCGCCTTCGCCTGGAAATACCGCGCGTCGAACACCAAGGCGACCTACGCGCCCAAGTGGTCGCACTCCACCAAGATCGAAATTGCGGTGTGGCTGGTACCGATCCTCATCATCATCGCCCTGGGTTACATCACCTATAAGTCGACCCACGAGCTGGACCCGTACCGTCCGCTTGAATCCGACGTCAAGCCGATCAACATCGAAGTGGTCGCGCTGGACTGGAAGTGGCTGTTCATCTACCCGGACCTGGGTATCGCCACGGTCAACGAGATCCGTTTCCCGGAGAACACCCCGCTTAACTTCCGGATCACCTCCGACGCCGTGATGAACTCGTTCTTCATCCCAGCCCTGGGCGGCCAGATCTACGCGATGGCAGGCATGCAGACCCGCCTGCACCTGATCGCCAACGAAAAAGCTGAAATGGAAGGCATCTCCGCGAACTACAGCGGCGCTGGCTTCACCGGCATGAAATTCAAAGCGATCTCGACGAGCCAGGACGATTTCAACGCCTGGGTAGCCGAAGTCAAGGCCGCACCTAAACAGCTTGATCAAGCTGAATACGACGCCCTGACCAAACCAAGCCAGAACAACCCAGTCGCCCTGTACTCCACGTATGAGCCGAACCTGTTTCAGAAAATCGTCGACAAGTACGAAGGTATGAAGCCAGGCAAGCCGGTCAAGCATGAGAAGAAAGAAGTGGCCGCGGTTGAAGGTTCTGATACAGGCGCGCATTCAACTGCTGGGGCAGAGGAGTAAACGATGTTTGGTAAATTAAGTTGGGACGCGGTCCCATTCCACGAGCCGATCGTAATGGTGACTATCGCCATGATCGCGCTGGGTGGTCTGGCACTGGTTGCGGGTATCACCTATTTCAAGAAATGGTCCTACCTATGGACCGAATGGCTGACCTCGGTCGACCACAAGAAAATCGGCGTCATGTACGTCATCGTTGCCATGGTCATGCTGCTGCGTGGTTTTGCCGACGCCATCATGATGCGTACCCAGTTGGCCATGGCCACCGAGGGTTCGCCTGGCTACCTGCCACCTGAACACTATGACCAGATCTTCACCGCCCACGGTGTGATCATGATCATCTTCATGGCGATGCCTTTCTTCACCGGCTTGATGAACCTGGCCTTGCCGCTGCAGATCGGTGCGCGTGACGTTGCCTACCCGTTCCTGAACTCCCTGAGCTTCTGGCTGCTGGTGTCCGGCGTGGTGCTGATCAACGTGTCCCTGGGCGTCGGCGAATTCGCCAAGACCGGTTGGGTTGCGTATCCGCCATTGTCGGGCTTGCAATACAGTCCGGGCGTGGGTGTGGACTACTACATCTGGGCGCTACAGTTATCAGGACTAGGGACGACATTGACGGGGGTCAACTTCCTGGCCACCGTCCTGAAAATGCGCGCCCCTGGCATGAAACTGATGGACATGCCGATCTTCACCTGGACCTGCACCTGGGCAAACGTACTGATCGTGGCCTCGTTCCCGATCCTGGCCGCTACCATGGCGCTGCTGTCGCTTGACCGTTACCTGGATTTCCACATTTTCACCAATGAACTTGGTGGCAATCCAATGATGTACGTGAACCTGTTCTGGGCATGGGGTCACCCTGAGGTGTACATCCTGATCCTGCCAGCGTTCGGTATCTTCTCCGAAGTGATCTCGACCTTTACCGGCAAGCGCCTGTTCGGTCACCACTCGATGGTCTACGCATCGGGCGCAATCTCCGTACTGGGCTTCATGGTCTGGCTGCACCACTTCTTCACCATGGGCTCGGGGGCCAGCGTCAACGCCTTCTTCGGCCTGGCGACGATGCTGATTTCCATCCCGACGGGGGTGAAGCTATTCAACTGGCTGTTCACCATCTACCACGGTCGTCTGCGCATGACCAGCCAGGTCCTGTGGACCCTGGGCTTCATGGTGACATTCGCCATCGGCGGTATGACCGGCGTACTGCTGGCCATCCCGGGTGCTGACTTCGTCCTGCACAACAGCCTGTTCGTGATCGCGCACTTCCACAACGTGATCATCGGTGGTGCTGTATTCGGCTACATCGCTGGCTTCAGCTTCTACTTCCCGAAAGCGTTCGGCTTCAAGCTGCACGAAGGCTGGGGCAAGGCTGCATTCTGGTTCTGGATCTCGGGCTTCTTCGTCGCGTTCATGCCGCTCTATGCGCTGGGCTTCATGGGCATGACCCGTCGTCTGAACGCCACCACCAACCCTGAGTGGGTACCGTACCTGTACGTTGCCATGTTCGGTGCGGTGATGATCGCCGTGGGTATCGCCTGCCAGTTGATCCAGCTGTACGTGAGCGTCCGTGACCGTAAGCAGAACGCTTGCGAATCCGGCGACCCATGGAATGGCCACACCCTGGAATGGTCGACCTCGTCGCCACCACCGTTCTACAACTTCGCCGTGATCCCGACTGCGAACACCATTGATGCGTTCACCGAAGCCAAGGAAGACGGTACTGCGTACCAGAAGCCCAAGCACTACGAACCGATCCACATGCCAAGCAACACCGCCACTGGTGTGGTGATGGGCGCGCTGTTGACCGTGTTCGGTTTCGCGATGATCTGGCACATCTGGTGGCTGGCAATCGCGAGCCTGGTGGGCACTATCGGTTACTTCATCATTCACGCTGCCCGTGATGATCAAGGCTACATGGTGCCGGTCGAAACGATCGAACGCATCGAAGCCGAGCAGCACGCTCGCCTGGTAGCCGAGAAGAAGATTCCGGCCAACCGTGTAGAAACCTCGTTGGAACAGGCTTAAACCATGTCGAACTTAGTGACCAATGCTGGACACGCCCATGTCGATGACCATGGGCACGATGACCATCACCACGACTCGGGGCCAATGACCGTCTTCGGTTTCTGGCTCTACCTGATGACCGACTGCATCTTGTTTGCGTCGATCTTCGCGGTGTACGCGGTACTGGTAAACAACGTAGCGGGTGGCCCGTCGGGCCACGACATCTTCGAACTGCCTTACGTGCTCGGCGAAACCGCCTTGCTGTTGTTCAGTTCGATCACCTACGGCTTCGCCATGTTGGCCTTCTACAAGGGCAACAAGAAGGGCGTACTGAGCTGGTTGGCACTGACCTTCCTGTTCGGCCTGGGCTTCATCGGCATGGAGATCAACGAGTTCCACCTGCTGATCTCCGAAGGCTACGGCCCGCACCGTTCCGGCTTCCTGTCGGCGTTCTTCACGCTGGTCGGCACCCACGGTCTGCACGTAACGGCCGGCCTGCTGTGGATGGCGGTGATGATGTATCAGGTCAATAAGCACGGCCTGACCAACACCAACAAGACTCGCCTGACTTGCCTGAGCCTGTTCTGGCACTTCCTGGACGTGGTCTGGATCTGCGTCTTCACCGTTGTTTACCTGATGGGGACTCTGTAATGGCTAATGCACACTCCCATGACCATGACAGCCATGATGCGAGCCACGGCAGCGTTAAGTCCTACGCTATCGGCTTCATCCTGTCGGTAATCCTGACGATCATCCCGTTTGGTCTGGTGATGTACCCGACCCTGCCGAAGTCGATCACCTTGATGATCGTGTTGGCGTTCGCGGTGATTCAGGTGCTGGTTCACCTGGTGTACTTCCTGCACCTGGATCGTTCCAAAGAGCAGCGCGACAACGTGGTTGCGTTCGTGTTTGCAGGGATCGTAATCGTGCTGCTGGTTGGCCTGTCGATATGGATCATGTTCAGCATCCATACGTTCATGATGGCGAAGTGAGGTAAGACCCGATGTCGCTTAAGCACTTTATCCAAATCACCAAACCGGGGATCATTTTCGGTAACGTGCTTTCTGTGGCGGGCGGTTTCTTCCTGGCCTCCAAGGGACATGTCGATCTGGCCATCTTCCTGGCTGCAATGATCGGTACGTCCCTGGTGGTTGCTTCCGGTTGCGTGTTCAACAACTGCATCGACCGTGACATCGATATCAAGATGGAGCGCACCAAGAATCGCGTGCTGGTGCAGGGGCTTATCTCCCTGAAACTGGCACTGATCTTTGCGACCGTCCTGGGTGTTGCCGGTGTGGTGCTGTTGTACAAGGTGGCCAACCCGTTGGCGGCGCTGTTTGCCGTGATCGGTTTTGTCATCTACGTCGGCCTCTACAGTCTGTACCTCAAGCGTAAGTCGGTACACGGTACGCTGGTGGGCAGCCTGTCGGGTGCGATGCCGCCGGTGATTGGTTATGTGGCTGTAACCAATAGCTTCGACATGGCCGCGCTGGTGCTGCTGGTGATGTTCAGCCTGTGGCAGATGCCGCATTCCTACGCCATCGCGATTTTCCGCTTCAATGACTACCTGGCTGCGTCGATTCCGGTATTGCCGGTCAAGCGTGGCATCCAGGTGGCCAAGAAACACATCCTGCTCTACATCCTGGCCTTCCTCGTGGCGACCTTGATGTTGACCTTCAGTGGCTACGCCGGCATGAGCTACCTGGCCGTGGCCGCCGCCATGGGCATGTACTGGTTGTACATGGCCTGGACCGGCTACAAGGCGGTGGATGACACCGTCTGGGCGCGCAAGCTGTTCGTGTTCTCGATCTTCACCATCACCGCGCTCAGCGTGATGATGTCCCTGGATTTCCAAGTGCCGAAAGAGCTGTTGCTGACCTACGCCCACTGAGTGGTGTGAGCAATTAAAAACCCCGCCTTCGCAAGAAGCGCGGGGTTTTTTATGACATGCCCTTTAAACTATTCTCCAATTCTACGGATGCAGGAAGCAAAGCAATGAGTAAAAAAGCCGTTATGGTATTCAGCGGCGGGCAGGATTCGACGACCTGCCTGATCCAGGCACTGCCGCTGTATGACGAAGTGCACTGCATTACCTTTGATTATGGTCAGCGCCATGTGGCGGAAATCGAAGTGGCCCGCACGCTTGCCAAGCAACTGGGGGCCACGGTCCACAAAGTGATGGATGTGTCCTTGCTCAATGAGCTGGCCATCAGCAGCCTGACCCGTGACAACATTCCCGTGCCGACCGTGAACAGCTCGGGCGAAAGCCTGCCAAGCACTTTTGTGCCGGGTCGCAATATCCTGTTCCTGACCCTGGCGTCGATCTACGCCTACCAGGTGAAGGCCGAGGCCGTCATTACCGGCGTGTGCGAAACCGACTTCTCGGGCTACCCCGATTGCCGGGATGAGTTCGTCAAAGCGCTGAACAAGGCCCTTGAATTGGGCATGGAATACAAGCTGCGCCTGGACACCCCATTGATGTGGCTGAACAAGGCCGAAACCTGGGCACTGGCCGATTACCACGACCAGCTGGAGCTGGTGCGCGAGCAGACGCTGACTTGCTACAACGGCATCATCGGCACAGGCTGCGGCAATTGCGATGCGTGCAACCTGCGTGCGCGGGGCTTGAATGAGTATCTGCAGAACAAGGCGGATGTCATGCACAGCTTGAAGCATAAGTTGCAGTTGAAATAACTCTTGTAGGAGCTAGCTTGCTCGCGAAAATCCCGAGAGCGCCGCGTTCAACCAGGAGCGCTGCGTTATCGTTGACGTTTTTCGCGAGCAAGCTCGCTCCTACACGGCAATGGGTTCAAGTCGCCAGGTAGCGCTTGAACAACGAGCGTGCCCCATACGCAGGCAGGATATTGAAGAACGCAAAGCCGACTTTGATCGCGATCTGTACATAGATCATGCCCAGGATGTCGCGGGTCTCCATGGCGCCGTAGAAGGCAATGAAGCAAAACAGGAAGCTGTCGATAATGACCGCAAAGAATGTACTGAGGAAAATCCGCAGGTACAGGTATTTGGAGTTGGTCAGCTCCTTGATCTTGCACAGCAGGTAGGAGTTTATATTCTCCGACACCAGGAACGACACCGAAGAGGCCACCAGCACCGACGACACTTGCAGGATCACGTCGGTATACGGCCCGTCCAGTTTCCAGCCCGGCAGCCCCGGCAGGAAGGTCGAGCCATATAGCAGGATGATGATCATCGCGTTGCTGGCAAACGCAAACAGAATGGCCCGTCGCGCCAGGCGCAAGCCGAAATTCTCGTTCAGCAGGTCCACGATCAGAAAGGTCAGCGGGTACAGGAATGTGCCCGGCGTCACGATGATGCCCATGGACTCCAGGTATATCGGCTTGGTCGCGGCAATGCTGGTGAAGATATAAAACGTGAACAGCAGCAAGTTCAGGATGATGTAGATCATCCAGGAGTTTTCATTGCGATCGTTTATATCGTAGGCGGTGAGTGTGCCTCCCTGGGCATAGAACTTCTTGTAGACGTTCTTGACTTCCATTCTATTGAAGTCATCCATGATCTCACTGTTGAGCACTTCACTCAGTTTGATCTTGATGACCTTGCCCGTGGCAAGCACCATGATCACCGCCAGGCGCTTGTCATTTTCAAAGCCCAGCAATTTATACCTGCTGTTTTCAACGGCCCCTTCATACGTGGTCATTGAAGCGCTCCTCAAGAATATCGCCGATGACACATAAACGGTCTGAATGAGCACAGGGCTCCAGGGTGATAAACAGCTTTTTGGTCGCGCGGTCGTATACCAGTTTCTCTTTACTGTCGCTCGATGAACCTTTCTGTACGATCAACAAGTCACCCGCCTCATTGATGCCGGGGATCGCATGTTCCAGGCGCACGCCGATCAAGTTGCATGACGTACCGAAGTAATAGGTCAGCGGATAAAGCGTGGCCAATTCGCCCACGCGCTTGCCCAGGTTCTGCATGAGCAGGCTTTCCTTGAGCACAGGCACCGCTGCCGGGTTCATGTTGCCCAGCGGCGAGACATTGTTCTCGATGATTTCCTTGGCTTCAAAACTGATGGTCTCGATTTCCTCATACGAGACGCCGAAGAAGTCAGAGATCTTGCGAATGGTCGACTGCTGTACGTTGAGGACTTTGCCTCCCAGGATGTTGTAGATGGTGGTCCTGGTCAGCCCGGCGGCATTGCTTAACGAACGCTGGGTTTCGCCACGGCTCTTGATCAAGTACTTGATGTTGCTCTTCAAGTGCTCGGTTTTTTCCCGTCTGTGTATCAAGTGCTCACCACTTCCATTTAGTCGTCAGTCCATGTCCGGCAGAACCTGTCCTTTCAGGTTCGCGGCAATGGAAGTGTTGCATGGGCCCGGCATAACAATAAAGTGCTGAGTGTACCGATAGGGTGTGACGCTAAATCAGGCAACGGTTATTTCGTCATACTCTTGAATATGACCCGGTGCGAATTTCTCGCGCCTCTACAAGGAGTAGTAGCCATGGTCAGTATCAACCGTCGATCGCTTCTCGCCCTCGGGGCCGCTTTGCCCGTGCTGGGGCATCTGGATTGGGCGCTCGCCAGCCCGCCGCCGACGTCATCTGACAAGGTGCTGCTCAACTACAACGAAAGCCCTTACGGCCCTTCAGACGCAGCCCGTGCGGCGATGCAGCGGGCGATTGCAGAGTCTGGACGCTATCCTTACCCGCACATGTACGCACTGGCCGAGCTGTTTGCCCGGCAACAGGGAATCGCTGAAGAAAACGTCGCAGTATTTGCCGGCTCGATGGCGGCCCTGCGTTATGCGGTGCTGGCGTTCACCAGTCAAAACCGCGGCCTGGTGATGGCCACACCGTCCTACGAAGTCCCGCGACAGGCGGCCGAGTCAAACAAAGCGCCTGTGCATGAAGTGGACCTCGACACGCAGCATGCCCATGATGTGCAGGCCATGCTCAAGGCCGACCCACAAGCCGGCATGCTGTACCTGTGCAACCCCAACAACCCGACCGGCACCCTGACCCCGACTGAAGCTATCCGCCAAGCCCTGGTGAACAAACCCAAGGGCAGTGTGCTGGTGGTAGACGAAGCCTACATCGATTTCTGCGACGCCCCCAGCTGCGTGAGTTGGACCAACGACTACGATGACCTGCTGGTGCTGCGCACATTCTCGAAAATCTATGGTATGGCCGGTGCACGCCTGGGCCTGGCAATCGGCCATCCGGCACTGTTGGAGCGGCTGGCCGTGTTCGGCGGCGACAACGTCCCAGCTGGCGCCAGCTTGTTGGGTGCGACTGCCAGCCTGGAAGAGGCCCAACTGGTGGGCCAACGCAAAGCGCTCAATGCCAGGTTGCGCGATGAGACGATCGCTTGGCTCAAGGACCGGGGTTTTGCCTGCACGGCCTCCCAGAGCAATTGCTTCATGATTGAAGTGAAGCAACCGGCAGAACAGGTGGTCGAGCGGCTGGCAGCCCAGAATGTACTGGTCGGGCGGGTGTGGCAGAACTGGCCGCAATGGGTGCGGGTGACGGTGGGTACCCAGCAGGAAATGGAACGCTTTCGCCAGGTCTTCGCGGCGCAGCTGGCCCGGGCCTAGGCACCAGGGTTGTTACACCAAGCCTGGACAGGCCTGCCGGGCATGCTTCGTTTTCGTGCGGGTTGAATGATCAAGGACGACAGCTGTGCGACGAAATGTCTTCCCCGATAAAACCCGACCGATGCTGAACGACGACCTTCGGCGCTTGCTCGATGTGTGCTGCACATCGTGTTACTGGGCGGCGATGGTATAGCCGTCAAAGGCGCTTTGCTGTTGCAGTGCGGTGACGATGCTCTTGCGCGTGACTGGCTGCTCCGCGCCGCTGTTGTCGATAAAGGTTTCACTCGCCAATTCCGCCTCGCTGCCTTCGCCCACAAAGGCAAAGCCGAGGAACTCCAGTGCTTCGCGGTCCACATTGAGCTTGGAGCGCGGCGTGCGCAGCGGCAGGGTGACGCTGATGCCATCCTTGCTGATCACAAACACTTCGGTGTCTTTCTTGGCGCGCGCGGCCTTGCCCTTGCCGGCGTTCGGGTTGCTGATGGCCTGGTGCGACTGGTTCAGCACCTTGAGGGCCAGGCCGTACACCAGTTCCTGGAACTCTGGGTCGTCCTTGAAGCAGGACAGGATACGGCTGATGGAGAACTGGCTGCTCAGGTTTTCCAGGGCGGCGTTATCGGCGGCTTCGGCGTCTTTCAATTGCTTGAGCTGACCCATCAGGTCATAAGCCTTGTCATCGTCGAAGGCGTCGTGGGCCTGGCGGATGGCAACGCGCAACTCGCGGATCTGGTCGCTTTCCTTGGAGGTGTGAAACGCGTCCAGCACCATCTCGCTGATGATCTTGGCCGCTGGCACATGCTGTGAAAGATTGATGGCGTTTTCGTATTCGGCTTTGGATCGCAAGGCGGCTACGGATTCTTCGGCGGATTCTGCGGTGTAGGAATCGGACATTAAAATTTCACTGCGTAGTAAGCGGGGAGACAAAAAAACGTCGGGCATTTTCGGCGGGGAGAGGGATCAGGTCAAGGCAGGTTCGGGCGGGTGAATACTTTCAGTGCCGATAGCGGCGCATCAATGACTGTACCACCATCCAGGCCCTGCCTTGGCATGCGTGCTATTCATCCAGTTGTGCGAGACAGGCCTGGAGAATATCCAGGCCTTCCTCCAGCACTGCCGGCTCGGTGGTCAATGGTGCCAGCAGGCGCACGATGTGCCGCGACTTGCCGCTGGGCATCAGCAGCAAGCCGGCCTCCCGCGCCAGGCGCAGCAATTGGGTCAGTTGCTGGGGCGCGGGCGTGCCGTCGGCATGGGCCAGCTCAATGCCGCGCATGGCCCCAACGCCGGTGAGGCGGCCCAGGTAGGTCGACAGTTGTCGCGAACGCCAGGTGTTATAGCGGCTGACAATCGCCGCTTCCTGTTGTGATCCCCATGCCTGCAGATGCTCATCGGTCATCACCTCAAGAGTGGCCAGCGCTGCCGCACAGGCGATGGGGTTGCCGGAGTACGTGCCACCCAGGCCACCTTTGGGCAGGTTGTCCATCAGCGCTTTGCGCCCGACCACCGCGCCCAGCGGCACGCCGCCGGCAATGCTTTTGCCGAGCAGTAACAGGTCCGGTTCGATGCCCAGGCGCGAGAAGGCAAAACGCTGGCCGGTGCGGCCAAAGCCTGACTGGATTTCATCGATGATCAGCAGGATGCCATGCTCGTCGCAGAACCGGCGTAAGGCCTGGGCGAACGCGATATCCAGGGCGAGGAAGCCGCCTTCACCCTGCACCGGCTCGATAATGAAACAGGCCACATCGTTGACGTCGATTTCCACGCTGAACAGGCGGTCCATGGCCTTCAGCGCTTCGGCACTGGTCACCCCATTATCGGCACTGGGGTAGGGCAGGTGATACACCGGGCCGGGCAGTACGCCGACTTTCTGCTTGTAGGGCGCTACCTTGCCATTGAGGTTGAGGGTCGCCAGTGTGCGGCCGTGGAAAGCACCGTCAAAGGCGATCACCGCCGTGCGCCCGGTGGCGCCACGCACGATCTTCAAGGCGTTTTCCGCGGCCTCCGCGCCGCTGTTGGTGAGCATGCCGCTGACCGGGTAGCCCACCGGAATAAACGCAGTCAGGCGTTCCATCAGCTCGATGTAGGGTGTATGTGGTGCGGCGTTGAACGCGTAGTGCGTGAGCTTGGTCGCTTGCTCGCGAATCGCCGTAACCACAGCCGGGTGGCAATGGCCCAGGTTGAGTACGCCGATGCCGCCGACAAAATCGATATAGCGCTTGCCCGTCGTATCCCAGACCTCGGCGTTTTTACCGTGGCTGAGGCTGATGGGGTGAACGATGGAAATTGATTGGCTAATGGTGGCGTGGCTCATGAATCCGGGACTCGGCAAGGGCAGGCGTGTTTATCTAAGCCGCGCGCCTGGTCTTGCCGCAAACGAAATAAAGTCGCCGGGTCATTCCAAATCGGAAGGAGCGGTTGCCTGCATTATTCCGAAACCCCGTCCTTGCCCGCCGCCTTTGACCGATACAGCGCTTGGTCGGCCCGCGCCATAAGGGCGGCCGGCGACTCACCCATGAGCCGCTCCACCACACCCAGGCTCAGGGTGACGTTGAAGCCGCCTACGGTGGGCGCTAGCTTGACTGTATGGCGAATCCTTTCGGCCAGTTCCTTGGCCATCTCCAGGGTGCTTTTGGGCAGCACGACCATAAACTCATCGCCCCCCCACCGGGCCAGCAAGTCACTGGTGCGTATGCAGGTTTCCAGGCTTTCGACCACCTGTATCAACGTCTGGTCGCCGACGCCGTGGCCGTGGCGGTCATTGATCGGCTTGAAATCATCGATATCCATCGCCACCAGCGCCAGGGGCAAGCGGAAGCGCTCGGCGCGGTCGCATTCTTCCAGCAGGACTTTTTCCAGGCGATAACGGTTGGCTATGCGTGTCAGCGCGTCCCGTTCGGCCAGGGAGCGGTTTTCGTCCAGTTGCAATTGCAGTTGTTGATTGACCCGCGACAGCTCCAGGGTACGTTCGGCCACCAGTGCCTCAAGGGATTTATTGCGCCTTTGCAACTGTTCGATGGAGCATTTGCGCGTATGGATATTGCGGTGCGCGCCCACCATGCGGGCCACGGAGTGGTCGGGGTTACGTGCAATGATATAACCGCAGTCCTCGATCCAGAGATAGGTGCCATCTTCTTTTCGACAGCGGTATTCAGCCCGGTAATGGGGCGAGCGCTGGCTGATGTAGTCGTCAAACATCGCCATCACGCGGGGGTAATCCTCGGGGTGGATCACGTTCTCCCAGGTGAACACGCTGTTTTCCAGGGAGTGGCGGGAGTAGCCAAGCATCTCGTACCAGCCGGGGTTGCGGTAGACGAAACCGGTATTGGCGTTCCAGTCCCAGACTCCGTCACTGACCAGTTCCATGATGGCGTGCAACAGGTCGACGTTGAGGTCGGTTATGTCATTGCGTAGTGGTTCGTTGCCGGATGTATCGTCCATCAGCGCGCTTCCTGCGAGGGCTGGCTTAAGGCCAGTCATTGTTGTCGCCGATACTCCGTGGCTGGCGCTACTGTACATCGCCGCCTGCGCGCTTTGAATAGGGCGGGTGTGCTGCTTTTGGCTAGTGGCAATAGGCTATTGTTCGGGAGGTGCCATTTTTGTCCGGGGCTTCCCATTGGCGTTGTGCTGGTAAATAGCCTCTGGCTGGCCGTGCTCATTGAAAAACACCTGGCCAATGCCCGCCGAATTCCACAAACGCTCCCCCGCCTCGGCATGCTCCGGAATATGCGGTACCACCTGCATGGTGCGACGACGGGTAAACCAGTTGAGCGGTGAACGTGGGGAGTAGAGCCAGCGATTGAGGCGGTCGAACCATTCCAGCAAGCGTGGCGGGAACTCGTTCTTGATACCGCTGCTGGTGATTTGCCAGATCTTCGGGCCACCGTTGCGATGGCGGATCAGCACCTGGTAGACGAACGAGTAATGCACGTCGCCGGAGAGGATCACGTAGTTACCCGGCGTACGCGAGTGGCGGAAGATATTCAATATCACCTGGGCGGCGCCGCGATGGGCCATCCAGTTTTCAGCGTCTACCAGCAAGGGGAAGCCGCACCAGCTGAAGATTTTCTGTACGGTCTCGATCAGCTTTACGCCAAAAATCGGCGCGGGCGATACGATAATGGCCGACGGGTGGTCGAGCAGTTCCTGTTGCAGTTCGCTCAAGGCTTCCCAGTCCAGCAGGCCGGAGGGTTGCTTGAGGGTGAACTCGCTGCGCCAGCGTCGGGTGCGGGTGTCCAAAACCACCAGGGCGGGCGTGGTTGGCAATACGTAGTGCCAGTGCTGGAATTTCAACAGCGCTTCCAGCAGGTCATCTTGCGCGACGGCGTCGAGATGATTGTCGCGTGCCTGGCCGGCCATGGCCTGGGTTTGGCTCAGCAGTTCACCAAACACTTCGGGCTGGTTGCCCCAGCCTTGGCATAACAGGTACGCCAGCAACGCATTGCCGATAATGCGTTTGGAGAAGGGGTGGCCGTAGGCGGTTTCTTCCCATTGGGCGCTGAGGTTCCAGTCGTCGGTGATGTCGTGATCGTCGAAGATCATCAGCGTCGACAGGTGGGCGAACACTCGAGCGACTCCAGGCAGACCGCTGCGGAACAGGTCAATCTGCGCCTGCTCGCGGGCATAACGCTGTTGTTCTTCGGGGCTCAGTTGCGGTGGTTGTGGCGTGATCAGCGTCCACGGCGTGGGTGACCAGGCCAGCAGATACATGGCGATCACTTCGGCAAAGGTCACCAGGTGGTTGTCCGCGGTGCTGCTGGTGAAGATAGGTTTTTTCACGCCGCCGAAAAAGCGTTCGCGCAAGGTCTCGTTACTGTCCAGCGCAGGTAGCAAATCCGCTCGGTGGTAGTAACTGGCGCGATGGTCGTAGAGGGTGGCGCTGTCGGTCACCACGGCACCTTCCAGGTATTCGTCGAACAGCCCCAGGCGCGCGATCAGCGCATGAATTGCCCGTAGCATGGGGCCTGCGACATCGTCGGCGTAGACCTGGTCGCCGCTCATCATCAGCAGGGCCGGGCGTTCGGTCGGTGTGCGGGCATCCGTCAGCAGGCGGTCAACGCATAACAAGCCTTCGTCGGCACGGTGGTGGGGCTTACGGCAGGAGCCGTGTACCAACTGGTGGATGCGGCTGTGCAGCACGAAGTTCGGCATCGTCTTATCGGCGTACAGCAAATGTGATGCCCAGTCGGCGATGCCTACGCCGTCGATCAACAGGTCGTAGCCGATGACCACATCCTGGGGCAGGGCATGATCCAGCACAACATCGATCAGGTGGATGAAGGCATGGCGCCCGACGGGCACGACTTGGCAGCACGTGGTATCTAAAGGGATATCCAACGTCTCGCCGTGGGGTAAACGCAGTTCCAAGTACAACGGCAGGACACGACTGCCCACCAACCAAATAACCAGGCGCTGCGGTTCCAGCCGCCTTAACAGCGGTCCTGCAATGACTGCGGGCAGAGTGTCGGGTTGAAGCATTGAGGTGGTGGCTCACACGAAGTCTAGGACGTGAAAGGGTAGCGCGGGGGATGTCAGTGTTTTGTCAACAGAGTGCAGCACCGGCGCTGCACTCCTTGGGGGCGACCAGGCGTGCTACAGGCCTGGCGCTGTGGGTAGGGTCAAAGCAGCCTGCCCTGTCCGAGGGAGTCCAGGGATGAGTGAGGAGGTTTCCCCGTTGTCACGTGCTCTGATTGATTGCTTTCAGTTGTCGACGGGTTATCCGCAGGATTTAGGGACGCTTGATGGTCCTGCTGGACCTCCGTGGATTGGTTGATGTTATAGGTGTGGAACGGCTGACCGATAATCATGATAAACCCTTTGCTCAATTGGAGGATTGTTCCCGCATCAATGCTCCCTTTGAGTGCGCACTTAATCTGTGGCATAAGCCGGGTTCGTCGTTCCCGGCCTCAGGTAATCAAATGTTTGGGCGTGTTTCAGACGGGCTTAGGCACCGTAAACCTGAACTCACTGCCACGGCCCAACTCACTCTGGGCTTCAATCCGCCCGCCGTGGGCCTGGACAATGCCTTGGGTGATATACAGCCCCAACCCGCTACCGGTAGGGTTGTTCTCTGTCTGGGTCCAGTAGCGTTCAAACACATGGGGCAGTTGCTCAGGGGCAATGCCTTCACCGGAGTCACGCACCGAGAACACGATATCTTTGCCGTTGCTCATGGCGCTGATACCGATGTTGCCCTGGCGCGGCGTGAACTTGATCGCGTTGCCGATCAGGTTCGACAGCACCTGGAACAAGCGTTCCGGGTCGGCATTGATCTGCAGGCCAGGTTCGGCATTGAACGACAGGTCGATGCCTTTTTCCGTGGCCAGCGGCGCCAGTAGTGAGTACGCCTCTTCAAAGATCTGACTGACGTCCAACGCAACCGGCTTGACCACATAGCGCCCGGCCTCGATTTTCGAGGTGTCGAGCAAGTCCTCCAGCAGCACATTCATACGTCCGGCGGCCTGCTGCATGGTGTCGATGGCCGATGAAATCCGCCGTGAGGTGTGTGGGCCCTCGGAACTGAAGGCTTTTTGCATCATGCCGCAGAGCATCGAGATGACTGTCATCGGGTTACGCAGGTCGTGGGACACCACCGCGACCAGTTCATCACGGGCGCGCACCGCTTGCCGTTCGCGCACCACTTGGTGGGCCAGGTCATTTTCCAGGGCCGAGCGACGCAGGTCGTTGGCGGCAAACAGATCGCCATGGCTCCACTTGGTGGAGATGCCGGCCATTTCCACCTTCCAGATTTCAAACGAGGTGCGAGGGCGAAGGCGCAGGCCGGCGTCGGAAGTTTCCAGGTCCAACGGCTTTTTCGGATCGCCACTCCAGTTGATGTTCTCTTTCACCTCGGGGCGGAACCACAGCACACCGTTATCCACAGGCTTGGGCAGGCTCATGGCGAGTACGCCGCTGGCGACGGCCTGGTACTCGGCGGCGGGCGGGTATACCGAGGCCAAGTTATGGCTGGAAAACACCGGCTCGCCGCTCTCCTGCAACCACTTGTGCAATGCGCGGATCTGCGCCGGTTCCGGACAGTTGCCGTAGCGGTGCAATTGTTTGTCTTCGATGATCGCTACGCCGCCGGAGAGGGCCAGGTCCATCAGTTTTTTGCCGTGGTGGGCCAGGCTGTCGAACACGTTACCTTCGTTGGCTTTCATGGCCTGATCGAGCAGCGCCAGGGCTTCGATTTTCTCTTCGCGCTGGCGATTCAGCTCCAAGGCTTCCATGGCACTGATCTGCAACGACAGTATTTGGCCTATGGTCTGGCAGGTCATACGCAGGTCGTTGGGCACCAGCAGCGGTTCGCGGTTGCCGCAGCTGATCAGTCCCCAGAGTTTGTCGCCCTTCATCAGCGAGATGCTCATGGACGACAGCACACCCATGTTCTGCATGTACTGGCAGTGGATCGGCGAGACACTGCGCAGGGTGGCAAAGCTCAGGTCCAGGGGCTGGCCCGTGTCCGGCCGCAACTTGGGCAGCAGCGGCACCGGTTCGTAGGACGCGTTCGGGATGATGCGTAGCCAGTTGGTGCGGTACAACTCGCGAGCTTGTTCGGGGATGTCGGATGCGGGGAAGAATAGCCCATTGAACAACTCCATGGACGGTGCCGACGCTTCTGCAATCACCTGGCCATGGCCTTCTTCTTCGAAGCGATAGATCAGCACCCGGTCGTAGCCGGTCATGGCCTGGATTTCATTCACACTGATGGCATACAGCGCCTGCAGGGTCTTGGCCGATTGCAGGCGTTGCAGCATCTTGCCCAGGTCACTGGTGCGGCCATTGCGCGCCTGTGGCTTGAAGTTCTCAAGCCGTGGTTCGAATTCCAGTACCAACACATCCTGATGGCGATGCAGCAGGCCCTCGAATGGCGCGCCGTTGAAGGTGACGTGCAGGGGCGGAGCATCGAAAAACGTATTGTTGGCAGCCATGGTTTGCACAGCCTGGGCATGCTCGTCGCCGATCAGCCTGTGCAACGGCTGATTCAACAGGGTTTCAGGCGCGTGGCCAAACAAGGTGCCTACGTTGGCACTCACCTGAATGATTTCCAGGCCGGGCTCCGACAAGGTCAGCAGCACACCGTGGGGCTGGATCGCCCCCGGAAAGCGGATGGGCTCGTCAGCACAGTTGGCAAGCAGCTCTTCAAAGTCTTCGGGTTTCATAGCAGTACCTTCTGGCTGTCGAGCCATTGCTCAAAGCCGCTGAATGTCGAGCGGGCCGCGTTAACCGCGTGCTGTTTGGCGAGTGCATCCAATGGCAAACGGCCCAGATAATCGAGAAAGTCTTTCCAGCGCCGACCGGTCTGGGCGCCATATACATTGAGAAACGCGCCGCCGTTGTCGGGTCCCACGTCCAGGCGCAGGGCCATTTCCCGGCGCAGCACCTGGCCGCCGAGGGTCGCGCCTTCCAGCACGTAGAGTGCGCCCAGGCAGGCCGCCGGGGTGTCCAAGTCTGGGAGATGGGTGCAGCGGGGCAGGGCGTTGATACCATGGTCATCCAGGCCCAGGGCGTGGAGGTCACTGACCAGTGTCGGGGTTTTCGCACGCAACACGCAGTCGAAGCCTTCAGGGATCAAGTCACTGTGGTACAGCGCTGATTCTATTGGTCTGTAAAACCCGTAATACGCTTGAAGTAAACGTCGGTACCAGTCGACATCCAGGCTCGCACAGAAAAACGGCAGGCGCTTTTCCAGTGCTACGTGCAGCAAGCCCGTGCCTGTGCGCAAGGCTTCCAGCAACGGGGGCGCACCAATGTCAGGGGCCTGTGAATGCATTCAATGAGCTCGAACTGTGGGCTTGTCAGCCATCCATGACGGGTAAAAGTCGGCAACGATTCTACACACTCATGGCCGTCAGCTGAGCGCACAAAGCGAAAAGGCTGACCGTCGGATCCGAGAAGTCGCTCCATGCATGGTTAATGACCCCTTCGCCTGACCGGAAGTTCGGTTTGAGCGATGTCGCAGCGCTATCAATGCATGGACGCACCCTGCTGGGTCAACGCCGACTCCACACATTCCAGCAGACGCTCGGTGCTCCACGGCTTGGGTAAAAACCTGACTCTGCCACCCAACTCAGACGCCAGCGACGTATTACCGGACGTCAACAGCACCTGGATAGATGGCCAACGATGCGCCACCACCCTGCTCAAGTCATAGCCGTTCAATAGCCCGGGCATCTGGATATCGCTGACAATCAGGTCCACCTGCTCATCATCGCGCTCCAGGAAAATCATCCCGTCATCCGCCGAAGGGAACGACGTCACATGCGCCCCGAACTCCTCCAGCACATCCACCATCAACGAACGAATGATCTCGTCGTCTTCCAATACCAAAATCGATGGCTGAGCCATGATCCTTACTCCACCATCAGGGGTTCAGTAGGGTGGAGTGGGGCGCGCGCTTATAGGTTCGATTGGATGTTTTTTAAACGATGGGTGGTCATTTGACGTGGTTGCTACTGGAGCGAGGTTATCTGACGTGCCTGATTGGACGGTTGGAGGCATGCCCGCTTAAACAGGCATAATCGCCAGTAATAGCCGAAGTGGAGCCCTCAATGAAGTACGCCCTGTTCACCCTCGTCCTGACCCTTGCCACCAGCCCTGCCTTCGCCGCCGGCGACGCGGAGGCGGGCGGTAAACTCTTCGCCAAGACCTGCGGTGGCTGCCATAGCGTCGGCGAAGGCGCCCGCGGTGGTTTCGGGCCGCAGCTTAACGGCATCATTGGCCGGCCTGCCGGAACTACCACCGACTATCAGTATTCGGATGCGATGAAGAATTCCGGGGTGGTGTGGACGCGGGACAAGCTTGCCGCCTATATCGAAGCGCCGAAGAAGGTGGTGAGTGGGACGCGGATGATTTTCTGGGGGATCAGCGATCAGGAGAAGATTGAAAACATCCTGGCCTACCTGGAGACATTCCAGCCCAAGTGAGCGGCCTCGCATGCGTATTCAGCTGATACAGCGCGATCAAAATGTGGGAGGGGCTTGCCCCCGATGGCAGAGTATCAGTAGCCGATCTAGTCACTGATTCACCGCTGTCGCGGGCAAGCCTCCTTGTGTTGATCAGCCCAGCAGATGCTTGGAAATCAACCGCGATATTTCCACAATCGAGGTCTTGCCGGTGAACTCAAACCTCACCTTCCCCAGTGAGGAAAAGTAAATCTCCAATTCCGAATCCAGATCAAACGTCCCGGACGTTTCCACCGAATACGCCACGATATTTTTATACGGCAACGACGTGAAGTCCTTCTTGCTGCCGGTAATCCCCTGCACGTTCACCGCAATGATGCGCTTGGTGGTGAAAACCACGCCGTCACGCATGGCTTTGTAGGCGTCGACCACTTCCTCACCGTCGAGCAGCAGGGCCGATACGCGTTCGGCGTACTCATTGTTTTGTTTGAGCTTGAAGAAGCCTTTGTTGTTGAAGTCGATCATGTACCTGTCCTGGGTCAGTGGGGGCGCCTGTGTATGAGGTTTTGTTCGCGGATCTGTATCTAACGCCCACGCCTCTAACGCCCTAGCATGGAGCGAAACATCACAGTGTGGCGAAGGATTCACGCTGGCAGAATAAAAATCCAGGAGCGAAACAATGCCCGATATGTCCAGCTTGCTTGCCTATGGTCTGATCTCACTCGGCATGGTGCTGACGCCCGGGCCGAACATGATCTACCTGATCTCCCGCTCGATCTGCCAGGGCCGCACCGCCGGGTTGATTTCCCTGGGCGGGGTGGCGTTAGGTTTTGTGGTGTATATGGTTTGCGCGGCACTGGGTATCACTGCGTTGGTGATGGCAGTGCCCTTCGCCTACGACGCGCTGCGGCTCGGCGGGGCGCTGTACCTGGTGTACCTGGCCTGGCAGGCGGTCAAGCCGGGTGGGCGTTCGCCATTCCAGGTGCGGGATTTGCCCAAGGACAGCCCGCGCAAGCTGTTCACCATGGGCCTAATCACCAACCTGCTCAATCCCAAAGTAGCGGTGATGTATTTGTCGCTGTTGCCGCAGTTCATCGATCCGAACGGTCATGCCAGTGTGCTGATGCAATCCCTGGTGTTGGGCTCCCTGCAGATTTTTATCAGCGTGAGCGTCAATGCGGTGATTGCCTGCATGGCGGGTTCCATCGCGGTGTTCTTCGTCACCCGGCCAGGCTGGCAGGTGGTGCAGCGCTGGGTGATGGGGTCGGTGTTGATGGGGTTGGCGGTGCGGATGGCGGTGGAGGGGCGACGCTAGCTGCGCGTTACAGGATGGCTTTGAGGTAATCCGTGAGTGCCTGGAGCGGAGCATTGAGTGCTTCCAGGGTCGCTGCTTGATGCACGTCCAGCGCAAGCCGCTGCAGCTCGCGCCCCATCACGGTATGGGCGCCGCCCAGAGAGTCGAGCGCTAACGTCAGGCACTGATCAAGCTTTAACTGAATCCGCGCCAAATCACCCTGGCGCACTAGCAGCCCAAACACCTCGCGTTCATACCCATCCATCGCCGGGTCATCGCGCAGCAGCGGGCTGCCGTCCTCGGTCTCATGCACCAGTTTCAGGGCAAACAGTGCAACTGCTTCAAGCGTCAATTCCATGGTCCCGTTACCTCTACTGCCATGCCGGTCACTTTTTCACAGGCGAAAAAAAAGACCTTGAATTTCAAGGTCTTTCTTTAAGATGGTGCCCGAGGGAGACTGTCGGGTTCCATATAATTCAAGGCCTTGAGAGTGATTTTAAAGCTAGGGATACAAGCAGGGATACAAGCAGGGATACAAGGATTGATCGGCTAGGGTGCTGACGCTTCGGGAGGAGTTAGCAACTGCTCGATATCATCCCTCTGCAATTCACCTATGCCTTTACCCTCCACTACCTTTTTCACAAGAGCGTCAGCGATCATGCATATCTGCTTCGCATTCGATTCTACCAGTCGGAGCGCAGCTTCGAGAAGAAAGCGCAGCAAGTCCACTGAGGTGCTGTCCTTCCCCGTTTCAGCATCCGCAGTCACCGGAGAGGAATTATGTATTAGATTGACAAGCTCTTTCGCGACAGCGAAATCCTGGCTTGCCCCAGTGGCTCCCTCATCAAGAATCTTGTAAGCAGTTATGGCGTTTACCTTGAAGGTGGAGCGATCAATCGCCTCTCCCATTGCACCCGATAAGGCAATTACCACTTTCTTGGTCATAAGATCATGCAGTTCAGTCAGTGAGTCGCAGCGAATGTTGTAGTCAGCATACGCTTTACCCCGATGCGCCTGGGGGTACAACTGATAGTGAAGACTGATCTGATGAGCATCGAATCCAGAGGCCAACGCTGCTACACAGTGAGCTGCCTCATGCTGCGCGATAGCTCCAATGTTCAGAAGCATTTGATGCGTCTCTGACGTTTTCATACGCGGTCTCCACAAGTTTCATTTGAGCGACAGTCTAGTGATTTAGCGATTGTCGGGTCGATTTCATTCTACGGGTGAAAGCCTCCGGGGACCCTGGGACATTCCTCTTTGCACGGGGTCAGAAACCCGCGGGATCGTGGTAGCGGCAGCCGTACCAGCTTACTGAAATTTCAACGTTGAAATTGAAAGGATCTTGAAGAGAAAAGTGCATCCTTACCGGATGTGTAACGGTCATGGGTTTCGTTCAGAATAGTGAACGATTGGCCTGGTCAACTCGGTCAACCAGTCACTAACTTTGGAGCCCAGCCACTAACGAGATCCGGCGGGTTCTTTGCCCCGTGTCTATCCGAAATGCCCAGGGTCCCCAGCGGCTTTTCGATTCATAGGGCAAATGCACTGGTGAACAGCAGTTCACCCGGTTCACCTGTTCACTAAGCTGGGCACCTTTCCGCTGACACGATAACGCGGGTTTACTAACCCGTGCCAAACCAACACGCGTAGGGACCCCCCCCCCAGTATTTACGCGAAGCCAGGAGAATAATGGATCTCGCCTCGCTGGGGGGCAGTTCAGAACGTGGGCGCGGGGATACCGTTAAAAAACGGTGTTACGGGTGTTGCGCGTGTTACGATACTTTATAAGTATATGATTTTAAATGATTTTTATGGTGTAACGCTGCTGTGCTTCCTTTGCCGATAGATCTGTTACATGGCAAATAGGTGTTACACCAATTACTGCTTTGTGAGGCGCGGTTTATGATGATTATGGCTACTGTAATCGCATCAAAGCTCTTCGTTACAAAGGGCCGCTATTGACCGATTCTTTTGAAAAAGTCTGCTTCGAATTCACGGCAGAAAGGTACGCGCCTGAGATTGAAATCTGAGTTTTGCCCAGAAGGTTCAGGAGTTTAGATTTCACGTAGCTGCGTGTAAAAGAGGTTTTTTCATCCATCAATATTCGAACGTTTTAAGTAAGCCGACTTTTTCAACAGAATCAGCCGATAGCGACCTTTCGTGCAAGGTGTATGGTGTGGGGACCGGGAACCTTGCGTAGGGCTGCGGAGGTACGGCAGGATCGTATTTAGGAGCGTCCATGAAACACTTCGTACCGTTTGAGATTGCCACCTGCGAAATGACTGAATCGTCACAAAGGGCCTACCCGCTTGACCCCGACCCCGAAAGACCTTTTCATCCGTTCAGAATTAAGGATCCCTTTGGGCTGAGGAATGCCGTAGTACCTGTATTCCGGCAAGACACAAACGGACAGCTTTTCGGTTTTGGCACTGCATTCAACATTAATCAGTTTGGCACCTTCCTTACCGCCCATCACGTCATCGACTTCTCTGGAGAAAGCGGGACGAGCCGACCGGTCTTGTTTCTGAGCATGCACGCGATCGTGTTTGGCTCAGTCACCATTCCCAGTGACTGCTTCGTGCCTGTAACTGGGTGTCAAATGGCCATGATGGATTCTGCTGATCCCATGGGGGCTTTGCGAGGGAGGCAGGAGCGTAAAGTTGCCATCGACCTAGCAGTTATGCAGGCCTCTCCGCTTGGTCCACGAGTGCGTCCTCCCCAGGCGGTGAGCGTGTGTATTAACGGATGGCGGCCTCAAGTCGGGGATATCTTGCTTGCCATTGGGTACCCAGAATTGGACCTTTCTAGGCTCTCGGACGAATCTCAAAAAATGCTTTTGTCGGAGGGGATGTACGGCGCATATGGGCGCATTGTCGATGTGCACTTGAATGGAGTTGGCACGGTCAACCCTAGTCCGGTTATTGAGGTGGAGACTGACTGGCCACCAGGCATGAGCGGAGGTCCGGTATTCAATCGGGCAGGGGACGTTGTTGGTATCGTTAGCCGTTCGATTCGAGCCGAGGGGGATCTTCCCGGCAGAGGTTATGCGGTGGACCTTGGTAGGGCATACGACATTCAACCATTTTCGCCGAGCTTGGATGCGCCGGGATGGCAGGTGTGTTGGGGTGTCTTTCTAGAAAATGAGAGCGAACCTTTTAGTGTTCATGCTTTGGAGGAGGATGCAGTTTCAGCCGGAAATTTGCTCAGGCAGCCTCACCGCATCGTGAAAGTCGCAAACAAAATTGGCACCAGAAATTATATATCTGTTTAGAGAAACCGTGGGTTTCACATCTGAAGTGCGAAGTGAGCTGGCAATCGACCACGGACGAATGCTGCGCTTGAAGTTTACTTCTGGCCCCAGGTAAGAGTTCGCCTCGATATGGGTTTCTCTTACTGGCCTATGGATCGGCAGCAAGCCCAACGGTATCGGAATGTGTTTGGGGTTTCAGAGAGCGCGTCAAGGCAAGAGGAGGCGTTGAGCCTGCTAGAAGCTAGCTGGGTAATTGCATTCCACCTGACCACCAGCTTGCATTGCACTTGCCCGCTCATTTGCATTCGACTTGACCAGCAAACTGGGTGGCCGTACCGGCAGAAGTCGGCTAAAAGCGGTCACTTTGGCCAACTGCGAGAATTGTGGCGATTCAAGTCGGCTGCCATTTGATACTAATTTTCGGTGGATTTCGCTTCGATTTTCGGTCGTAAAAGAGCTACCTTTCAAGTTAGGCCGCTTCGGTGAGCGTTAGCCTCTATTGCTCCCGCAATAATCTCGCGGGCGAAGGTCTTCCATGTCTATTGCACTATTAGGTAATCAATGAGCCTTGCCGGTATTCGATCAAATCGAGGAGATAGCTATCAGACACTGATCGCTATGCGATGGGCTATGACAATTCTTTCTGACACCGAATACCAGTGGCTGGAAATTGACTCCACTCGTTGGTTGGTGGATGACGTTGTTGTCGGGAAGGTCGATGGATCTATCATTTGCTGCCAGTGTAAGAAGAATCAACCTGATTTCAGGCCCTGGACAATCGGCGACCTCTCTAGCGAATTTGAAAAAACCGCTCTGCTATTGGCGAGGGAGGCGAACGCAGAGGTGCATTTCTATTCCCGGGGTACGTTCGGTCTAGTTGCGAAGTTGCGAGAGCATTGTGTGACGCAGCCCAATCAGGAGAGCTACCGCGACAGTCTCACTATCGAGCATACGACCACTGATACCTCTTTGAGCAATACCTTCAACGCAGCCGTATCTCTCACGACCTATGAATTTTTGCGTCGCACTACGTTCCATAACACTGAAGATTTCAGTGATCTTGAAGCGTCGTTGTTAGAGCGGTTGAGCCTTCTATCAACAAATGCGCAGACTGCCTACGTCGCACTTTGGCACCATCTCGATCAGTTGGGAGGACGGCTGGTCTCACATGGCTCAAAGGCAGCGTCTGTTCAGCACCGATTAACGAGAGCTGATCTTGTCGCTGTACTGACGCAATCGGGATCAATGCTAGCGCCACATATAGACGAGTCCGAAATTCGTGCTTCTCTTATTGGGGTGTCCGCAGTGGGACGGAGCTGGCGGCGAGAGATAGGTGGAAAGAGGCTACAGAATCGTGTCGTTGAGGATTTGCTTTCGGCTATTTACAGCAGGAAGCGTTCAATCCTCCTCACTGGGATGCCAGGTTCAGGAAAGACATGCACTCTTCTAGCTGTGCAAGAAGCTTTGGAACTTCGAGCCAAATGTGACAGTGCACTGGTTCCGATGTTCATCCAGTCTCGAGAGTTTGCCGATCTTGCGACTGCGAGGGATCGAGAATCTCAGGGCTTATGCGAAGACTGGGTCGAGAGGGTAGCGCGACTTGCCGACAAGGCTCACGTTGTCATTGTTGTTGATTCCCTCGATGTGCTTTCAATTTCCCGGGAGCATGCGGCTCTCACGTATTTCTTGGCTCAGATTGACAGGCTTTTGTTGATCGAGAAAGTCACAGTATTAACGGCCTGTCGTGATTTTGACCGACGCTATGATCGTCGTCTGGCAGCGCGTGTGTGGGAGTGTGAGCTGGCTTGCCAACCTTTGGATTTGGACTGTGAAGTTTTACCGCTGCTTCAGTCACTTGATATTGACACTGCTGGGATCGATGGCCCGACGCGCGCACTCATCCAAAATCATCGGGAGCTGGCAGTATTCATTGAGCTTGCGCAGTTGGAGGGCGGATTTAGTGTTGTGACTAGCCAGGGGTTAGCACAGCGATACCTAGAGACTCTGGTTCGCGCAGATACGAGGTTAGGCGATGCCGCTGTTCAAGCAATCGAATCGGTCGCCGACGAGATGCTCAGCACTCGAAGCCTTACCATTCCCGCTCAGCGATTCGGCGGCTCTCAAAGTGTCCTGCGACTACTCCTCAGCCACAACGTTCTGCATCAAGCTTTGGATGGTCGGGTGGGGTTTGGCCATCAAACGTTGCTAGACGTGCTAGTGATTAGCTCTGCCATTCGAAGGGGGATGACGCTGAATGGCTTCATCCAGAGCTTGTCACCTGCACCATTCGTAAGGCCGAGTATTCGTGGCTTTGTAACACAACTGGCTATCGGTGACCGCCGAGTGTTCAGAACTCAGTTGCGTGCTGTTCTTATGGGGGGAAGCCCGTTCCATGTGCGTCGTCTGGTTGCAGAGTCATTTGCGGATCGATTGCCTCATGACGATGATTGGTCGTTACTGCGTGATTTACGAAGAGACTGTAGCGATGTGTTTCAGATTATCTATCTACAGGGTAAGACGCTCGAGTGGGGTCAGTTCTGGTTCAAATATTTAGTCCCTGTGCTGTGGGAGGAGCGAGATCAAGAAGCGCTGTTGATGCAAATGCACCGATGCTCTGTGTGGGCCAATCAGGCACCATCTTTGGTTTTCCCATTTTGGACTGAACTGCTCGAAGCGGACTGGATGGACCGAGGGCGTGTCGCAAGTAGGTTGGGATACTTGCTGTCTGAGGTAGCACTAGACCATGTAATTCTTGTTGGAAAATTGGTGGAGTCGTTGCTTCGTTTGCCTCTGCAAGAGCACAGCTACCTTGGACAATCCATCGCACGTTGCATTGATGCAGATGTTTTATCAGATGAAGTGCTGTGGAAGTTTGTGACAGGACGCGTTACTAATGATGACATACTTGAATTTCATAACATTGGCGAAAAGCTGACGTTGCAGGATTATGAGTTCGGTGATCGATGTAAGAATTATCTTGCTGAACGCTTGAAAGTGTCGTCTGGACTATTGAGTCTCGCAGTCCAGTCTATAGAGGATTGGAGCCATTTAAGAATATCCGAAATTGGAGAATGGGCCGCCGGTAGCTCGGGATTTTTGCGGAGTACTTCATACGAAGCAATTCGAGAGAAGGGCGGCGGTCAACATATTGATGCAGATGTCTTGCTTCTAGGCGCAATAGAAGCTGCTGTGATAAATCATGCTTCACTTGATTCGAAATGGTGGCGGGATAATCGAGAGCGACTCTGTTTCAATCATGAAGGTGCATTGCGCTATTTTGGAATACTTTCGTGCAAAGGTGCTCCGAGTAGTAATGCCGATCTTTCAGTTCGATTGCTCTGTGAAAAGCCGTTGGACGATTCTGAATTTAGCTACGAGCTTGGCTGTCTCGTTAAGGTAGCGTTTTTTTATTTTAACTCCAATCAACAGAATTCGGTAATGGAGGCAGTATTCGCCATTACCGAGTGTGATGATCAGGATGAGTACGAGATTTTAAGAAGGAAAAGTATTCAGGTTCGATTCGTCGCATGTATTCCATGTCATATGCGCCCACCTAGTGCTCAGTTGCTGCTCGAGGAAGTAGAAGTACGTGAAGGCATCTTTGTTGAGTCACCACCAGTTCAGGGTTGGAGCGGAATGGTCTCGGCACCTTTCCCATTTAGCGTCTTTCTTGAAACGAGTGATTATGGGGTGCTGCGGCTATTGAAGCACTACACCGGATATGAACGAAGGTTTGAAGAAGGTTTGATTGGTGGAGAGAGCGAGGTCGCCTCAATGCTTAGAGAGGCAGCCTCTCGTGACCCTGATCGATTTTTAGGCATTATGTCGAAAAACTGGCCTGACATTTCGTCGGTTTTTCGCGACGCGATTATGAGCGGGGCTGCCAACTGCCTTGCTCATCTTCATGGGAATTTAAAGGCTGAAGACTCCTGGGCTACTTTCGTCTCTGTCGATGTGGCCGCTTTGGCGGGAGCTGTCATCAATGAGCTTTCCAATCATCCTGAATGCTGGCGGCAGAACCGCGCTGCATCAGATGCTTTGAACGCATGTGCTCATGTGATTGCTGATATCGACCAGGCTCATCGGCATGTTGGTTTGAGTTCAGAGTTTTTGGAAATGCAAGAAGGAGCGTCTATCAGTGGCGATGGGGTTGGCCACCTTGAGGTTGGGATCAATATGACTCGTGGGCGTATTGCTGAGGCGCTAGTGGTTCTGGTAACCAACTTGACGGAGAGTGGCGTACCGTTGCCTGAAGTGCTGTTGAGACTATTGCGCAATTTTGCTGATGAGAAAAACCCGGCAGTGAGTGCAGTGATTATTCGACGTTTGCCTTATCTACAGAGCCTTGACCCCGACGTAGGCTGGGATCTGTTCGATCGCTGTATGACGGGGCGATCATCCGGACTGTGGGGAACTGCAGAACCGTGTCTTTATTACACGTACTACAAAGATTTTGAACGTGTATCGAAATGGCTGGAACGGCTTCGATTGGAAGGGAGCGGCAAGGATCTTGAAACCTGGGGGAGAATATCCGCTCTGGCTGCCTTACCGGATCATACTCGCACTTCTGAGCTACTGATTGATCTGACCGCCATTGATGAAGTGGCCGCATGGAAGGGAGCGTCAGCCGTCTGGACGAACACCGAGAACTTCAAAAGGCATCGAAGTCAATGTATTGCCGGTCTTGAATATGGCCTCTCTGTAGTTGGGCATGCAGGCGCTGTAGTACAGCGAATGAGCCAGCTGTTTAATCGTGGTGTGACGGGCGTATCTTCTGATCTCGTACGCAGTTATTTCGCTGCTCGTGAGGCAAGCAGCAATAGTACAAATGCACACATCTATGGTTTGGATGAATGGTTAAGTGCTACAGCGCAGAGGGATCCCGGAGAGGCTCTTACGGTTTTCGAGTTGTACCTTGATTATATGCAAGATAAGTCTGCACACATGTACGACCATGGTGGGAATTTCACTCAATTATTGACTCGTCTTTTTGCAGAAGCAGAAGAATGGGAAGAGACGGACGGCGGCGTGATGTTACAACGTGTCGTTTCGGTGCAGGATAAGTTGTTGTCCCTTGGTGTATCTGGCGTCAGTGATTGGCTAGCGGCTGCAGAGAGGCCGTAAGTTACGTTGCGTATAGATATCCCGCATATTAGCGCATGGACCTTTGAGAGAGGTAGGCTCTGTAAGTGGGGTCTTAACTGTGTTAGGAATATCATGATGATCAAGCCAAAGTTGTCGACAGTAATCCTGTACGAACTAAACTGCGACGGGAGCCGTAGACACACTTGAGAGAGTTGTTGTGGTCAAAAGTGGTCGTGAGAGTAAGGTAGTTATAGACCAGAAGTCGAAAAAGTCGTAATCCTTACCTGTAAGGATAGGATCTAGTGAAGCGGAAGCTGCACGGGCTTCCGCATTTTTCTCACACTCCCTTTCTTTTGAGTTGAAGGTCAATGAAGTCAAGCTCTGCCGCGATTGCATCAATCGTGAGCATCTCGACTTTTGCGTTTTTGTTTGCTCTTGCGTTGAGCTTTTTCATATCGCCCATAAGGTTAATTATCCCGTTCAAATGCAGCTTCCGGGCTTTTAGGTAATCAGGCATCTGAGCACTGTTCTGTGATGGTTTATTCATGGTTAGACCGATGGTTGGCCCGAAGCAGCCGACCCTCGCCGGTTGCTTCGGGGAAGGTTTGAGTTAGGCCGCCAACAGGTCAAGCAGGCTGTGTTGGTGTGAGCGAGCCGCGAGTTCTCGCCAGGTCCAGCTTCCAAAGTGCTCGCCCAGTTCAGGGATATCCAGCTTCATCAGTGCAACCGGGTCACGACTAATCAGGTTGCGTGCGGCCCACAGCTTGCCGCCGGTCTCCAGCAGTGTTTTGGCGGCCTCATTCCACTGTTCTTCCAGCACAGTGTTTGCCAGGTGAGCCGCTTTATTCTCGATCTCGGTGCGTTCCTTTTGTGCCTCTGTGATATGCAGATCAATCGTCACCAGCTCCTGCTCCAGTGCGGTGATGAGCAGTTGTTGGCGGCGGTGATGCTCAGCCGCAGCCGTGAGGTTTTTTGCTGCCTTTTGAGCTTCTGCGTTAGCCGCTTTTTCGCCCTCTACATCGCCCCATGCGACAGCCTGTGCATAAGCGGTGGCGGCGTCCGTTTCAGCTTGTCGAGCTTTTGCCATGTCTTCCTGATCGCTCTGGCGGACCTGCTGCAACCGAGTCTCGATTCTGCTGCGCTTTTCGTTGAGTTCCATCTCGTCGGCTTCCCAGTTCGCCATATCGCTGAGATATCCCGCAGCCAAGCTCTCACGGTTTGCCAATCTCTCAAGGCGATGAATCTTTTGATTCAGGTTGCTGATCTCCAGATTTCGCGAGTCGATGCGTCTTTTATGATCGTTGATTTCATCCTGCACGGCTCGTTGACGGCCCTGCTGGATAACCTCCGGGCTTTCCAGCGCCTCTTCGAAGGGAGCCAGGTCGCGCTGAATGCTCTCCACTTCGAGGGTCAGTTGGTCGCGGCGGTCTTTCAGTTCTTGGATAGTGTTCATCTGAATTGTCTCTGGGTACTGTGGTTAATAGGGATGGTTGTCGAATGGCTGGCAAGGCCGGTGATGAGCCGGCGCTACCTCGATCAGCAGGCTCGCCGTCAGGCGGCCTTGGCCTCGCCTTCGTCCGTTCCTGGAACGGTCTTCACCACGTAGCAGCGCTGGGGCCCTAACCCGGGCAGACGGATCAAGCTGTGGGCCTTGCCGTCACTACCCGGCTCAAGCACGCCGCGTTGCAGCAACTCCTTGTTCACCGCACTGATGTTCATGCCTTTGAAGATCTCGGTCCTCCAGGCTTCAGGCAGTACGTAATAGGTGTTGGTGGTGTGCAGGGCGTCGCCCATGCCGTGTTCCAGCGTCTTGCGAAAGCCCAACCGATCAATCGTGTGCGGCCCGTGCTCATCGAGCTTGGCGGCGGCGGATTCCCAGCGGGTAAAGCGGCTTTCTCCAAACCGCTCGATGACCTGGCGCAGCCGCGCCAAGATCGCATCGCCCTCGAAGTTTCCGGCGCCGCCGCGTTCGGCCAGCCACGCATGCAGACACACCCGTGCGGCGGTTGTGGCTGTTCCATCGGGCCAGCCAGTAACGCCGAAGGCGGTGGCCAGCTCTCCGGCCGCTGCTGCGAGGCCGAAGCGAAGGGCGGCACGTTGTGCTTGTCCACTGGCAGAGGCGGGCAGGTTTTGGGTGATGAACTGCTCCACCGTGCGGCGCACGATCACCGACCATCTGAGCATTTCTCCAGGTGCACACAGCGCGTGGAGGAAGGCGGTGAGGGGGGGGGGCCGTAGTATTTGGCGACACGGGCCTTGAGCGCATCGGAGAGGGCGGCGGTGTCCTCAAAACTGTTCAGCACATCGAACATGCCGAGGCCCTTGCTGGCATCCGCTGGCACCGCAAGCATGCGCACCTCCATGCCCGCTTTCTGCTCCTTGTTGGCATCCGCCATGTGCTGCGCCAACGTCTTCTCGCCGGTCGAGAGAAACAGCAAGCGCCACCCCTGCACCTGTCGGCCCGCTTGCCCTCGGTCATTTGCTCGGGTTTTACCCGTGCCGTTGCCGAGCATGTACACCGTTTTGCTAATGATGTGCAGATCACACATGCCAATTTCATCCGGCACCAAGATGCCATCTGATTGTGCGGCAGCGATGGACTTTAGGGTGTTATCTGACGAGTGCCACGAACGCACCAGGCGCGGCCCATCATAGAGATGGAAGCCGACAAACTAATGTCGGAGCAGATTTAGCAGTAGCCCTGCAACTGCCACAGAGACGACAAACATCAAGGGGTGGATACCAGCGCGCAACGAATAATCGGGATTAGAGCAAGACTTTCTTCTTCCTAACGCCCGCAACCCTTTTGGCTGCCCGCCGGAAATCTCTCGCCACAGATACTAACTTTCATCTCCAACCACTCCTGCGCTACTTTTCTCCCGTCGCTTCCAACCCAGCGACCGGACTTGAGAATCCGAGAAACAATAGGCGCATAGGCGCCACCATCCATTAGACTGTTGGCGCTTTTTTGTGTCCGCATGTCTGTGTAATGGCGGCTATGCGTGGGAGACCTTCGGGTCTGCCGGGTTCCTATTGTCCCGGTTTCTCAGCCCGCGCATAGCTGCCACCCATTCGCATGAGAAACGAACGTGGCAGCTCACTACATAGGAGCTTAAGCAATGAGCGTTTCTGATAGGTCGTATCCTCGCACTTCCGCAATCGACACCGCCGCTCAGATCGGAGGTGCCCAATGATCAACCCACCCCTCAACAAAACCCTCGGTGTCATCACCTTTTCCACCTGCGGCAAACAGCCCAACCTCCACCGTCTATTCCGCGTCAATTCCGGCGTGCCCATCCGCGACGCCCTGGAGCATGCCTCCGAGCTTCTGCATTGTTCCAAAATGCTGGCGTTGGATGCGGCGATGGATAACAGCGCGGGTCGGTATGCCTGGGCGGCGCATTATTTGGGAGAGATGGCGAAGGCGGTGGTGGATGATTTGGCGAATGGGATGTTGCCGAATGGGGTGGTGGAGGAGGTGGTATCTGTTGGTGTGTAAGGCGATGGTTTGACGGTATGTGGGCTGGCTTAATCGCAGTATAGGTATCTACACAACTTCATCGGGTGCGCCGCTGGACCCTGTGGGGGGGGGGCTCCCGATTGGCCCTGTCGGTGTACATATCTATTGCTGCGATAACGGTCACCTTAAGCGGCCGTTACCTAAATACCGGATAGGTGCTCGGCCTGATCGAGCATTCTGGTCGTCTGTCAGGCCGCCATCGGGAGCAAGCCCCCTCCCACAGGGTCCAGCGGCGTCTCGAAGTTTTGTAGACACCCATGGTAATCGCAGGCAAGCCAGCTCCCACATTGGGCCGTGTTTCAGGTGGTAATTGGCGGTGAGCGAGGGATCAGCTGGCTGCCCACTTTTCTACAGACGAAAAAAAAGACCTTGAATTTCAAGGTCTTTCTTTAAGATGGTGCCCCGAGGGAGAATCGAACTCCCACTTCTTTCGAAAACGGATTTTGAATCCGCCGCGTCTACCAATTCCGCCATCAGGGCTCAATGGCGGCGAAGTATAGAGATGAGATTACCGTTGGTCAATCACGTTTCATGGTCAATTTTGACTATTTCCGCTAGACTTCCCGGCCCTGCTAGACGAACCCCATCATGCGCGTTGCTGACTTTACTTTTGAGCTCCCTGATTCGCTGATCGCTCGCCACCCTTTGGCCGAGCGTCGCGCCAGTCGACTGCTGACCCTGGACGGGCCGAGCGGTGCCCTCGCACACCGTCAATTCACTGATTTGCTTGAGCATTTGCGCCCAGGCGATTTGATGGTTTTCAACAATACCCGGGTGATTCCGGCGCGGCTGTTTGGCCAGAAAGCCTCCGGCGGCAAGCTGGAAATCCTGGTGGAGCGGGTGCTGGACAGCCATCGCGTGCTGGCCCATGTGCGCTCCAGCAAGTCGCCGAAACCGGGTTCGAGCCTGTTGATCGATGGCGGTGGCGAAGCCGAGATGGTGGCGCGCCACGATGCCTTGTTCGAGCTCAAGTTCTGCGAGGAAGTGTTGCCGCTGCTGGAACGTGTCGGTCATATGCCGTTGCCTCCTTATATAGATCGCCCCGACGAAGACTCGGATCGCGAGCGCTATCAGACGGTGTACTCCCAGCGTCTCGGTGCGGTTGCAGCACCGACGGCCGGCCTGCATTTCGACCAGCCGCTGCTGGATGCGATTGCCGCCAAGGGCGTCGAGACCGCTTATGTGACCCTGCACGTGGGGGCCGGTACGTTTCAGCCGGTGCGTGTGGAGAACATCGAAGACCACCATATGCACAGCGAATGGCTGGAAGTCAGCCAGGACGTAGTGGACGCGGTTAACGCGTGCAAGGCGCGCGGTGGGCGAGTGGTGGCGGTGGGCACCACCAGCGTACGGTCACTTGAAAGTGCGGCGCGTGATGGCGTACTCAAGCCGTTCAGTGGCGACACTGACATCTTTATTTTCCCGGGTCGGCCATTCCATGTGGTCGATTGCCTGGTCACCAATTTCCATTTGCCGGAATCCACGCTGTTGATGCTGGTGTCGGCATTTGCCGGTTACCCGGAAACCATGGCCGCTTATCAAGCCGCCATCGCCAACGAGTACCGTTTTTTCAGCTACGGTGATGCGATGTTTATCACCCGTAACCCGGCGCCGCGCGGCCCTGAGGATAACTTATGAGTCGTATGTCGTTTGAACTGCTGGCTACCGACGGCAAGGCCCGTCGCGGTCGCCTGACCTTCCCGCGCGGCACCGTAGAGACCCCGGCCTTCATGCCGGTCGGTACCTACGGCACCGTCAAGGGCATGCTGCCCCGTGACATCGTCGCCACCGGCGCCGAGATCATCCTCGGCAATACCTTCCACCTGTGGCTGCGCCCGGGCACGGAAGTGATCAAGAAGCATGGCGACTTGCATGACTTCATGAAGTGGCAAGGCCCGATCCTCACCGACTCCGGTGGTTTCCAGGTGTTCAGCCTGGGCGCCATGCGCAAGATCAAGGAGGAGGGTGTGACCTTCGCCTCGCCGGTGGACGGTGCCAAGGTGTTCATGGGGCCGGAAGAGTCGATGCAGGTGCAACGTGACCTGGGCTCCGACATCGTGATGATTTTCGACGAATGCACGCCGTACCCGGCTGACGAAGACGTAGCGCGCATCTCCATGGAGCTGTCCCTGCGTTGGGCCCAGCGCTCGAAGAATGCCCATGGCGACAATACGGCTGCGTTGTTCGGTATCGTCCAGGGCGGCATGCATGAAAGCCTGCGCAAGCGCTCGCTGGAAGGCCTCGACAAGATCGGTTTCGACGGCCTGGCCATCGGCGGTTTGTCGGTGGGCGAGCCCAAGCACGAAATGATCAAGGTGCTCGACTACCTACCGGGCCTGATGCCCGCTGACAAACCTCGTTACCTTATGGGCGTTGGCAAACCCGAAGATCTCGTAGAGGGTGTGCGCCGCGGTGTGGACATGTTCGATTGCGTGATGCCAACCCGTAATGCCCGCAATGGGCATCTGTTCATCGATACAGGCGTGCTGAAGATCCGTAACGCGTTCCATCGCCATGATGATTCGCCGCTGGATCCCACCTGTGACTGCTACACCTGCCAGAACTTCTCCCGTGCTTATCTGCATCACTTGGACAAATGCGGGGAAATGCTGGGTAGCATGTTGAATACCATCCACAATTTGCGTCACTACCAAGTCCTGATGGCTGGTTTGCGCGAGGCTATTCAACAGGGTACATTGGCCGCCTTCGTCGATGCCTTCTATGCCAAGCGCGGGCTCCCTGTGCCGCCCTTGGACTGAGTTTCCCGACCCTAAGATTCACTATTTGCAACTGGAGTGCTAAATGAGCTTTTTTATCTCTAACGCCATGGCTGACGCCGCTGCGCCTGCTGCTGCCGGCCCTATGGGCGGTGGTTTCGAGTGGATTTTCCTGGTCGGCTTCCTGGTCATCTTCTACCTGATGATCTGGCGTCCACAGGCCAAGCGCGCCAAAGAGCAGAAAAACCTGCTGGGCAGCCTGCAGAAAGGCGACGAAGTCGTGACCACTGGCGGCATCGCCGGCAAGATCACCAAGGTTTCCGATGCTTTCGTGGTACTGGAAGTCTCCGACACCGTAGAAATGAAGTTCCAGAAGGGCGCCATCGCCGCCACGCTGCCTAAGGGCACGCTCAAAGCGATCTGAGTAACAACCTTTACCAATCGACGGGGCGCGCAAGGCGCCCCGCGTTATAAGCGGGCGGCGTGATGCTGAACAAATACCCTCTGTGGAAATACGTACTGATCCTGGCGGTGCTGGCGATCGGTTTTATTTATTCCGCTCCCAATCTCTATCCTGATGACCCTGCGATCCAGATCTCTGGCGCCAGCACTTCGCTGCAGGTCAATCAGGCTGACCTGGAACGTGCGAGCAAAGCGCTCAACGACGCGGGTATCCAGGTTAAAGCGGCAACCTTGGCGGCTGGTTCCAAAGGCGGCTTGTTGCGCCTGACCAAGCAAGAAGACCAGTTGCCGGCCAAAGATGTCGTGCGCAAGGTCATGGGTGACGACTACGTCGTTGCTTTGAACCTGGCACAGACCACGCCACAATGGCTGCGTAGCATTGGCGCGCACCCGATGAAGCTGGGTCTGGACTTGTCCGGTGGTGTGCACTTCCTGCTGGAAGTGGACATGGACAAGGCCCTCGATGCGCGCCTGAAAGTCTACGAAGGTGATGTGAAGAGCCTGCTGCGCAAAGAGAAGTTGCGTTATCGCAGCCTGCCGCAGCTCAACGGTGCCATCCAGTTGGGCTTTGCTGACGAAGCCTCTCGCGAACAGGCCCGTGCGCTGATCCGCAAAAATTTCAATGATTTCGACATCGTGCCGGCCGACTTGAATGGTCAGGCTGTGTTGCGCCTGGCGATGAGCCCGGCCAAGATCGCCGAGATCCGCGAGTACTCCATCAAGCAGAACTTGACCACGGTACGTAACCGCGTCAACGAGCTGGGTGTGGCCGAGCCGATTGTGCAGCGTCAAGGCGCCAACCGCATCGTGGTTGAGCTGCCGGGCGTGCAGGACACCGCTGAAGCCAAGCGTATCCTGGGTAAGACCGCCAACCTGGAATTCCGTCTCGCGGCTGAGCCAGGTGCCACCCGCGCGACCTCCGAAGAGTTCGAGTTCCGCGAAGGCAACCGTCCTCCAGCATTGATCGAGCGTGGCCTGATCATCACTGGCGACCAGGTGACCGATGCCAAGGCCGGTTTCGGCGAGCACGGCACCCCTGAAGTGAACATCCGCCTGGATGGCCACGGTGGCGAACTGATGAGTCGCGCCACGCGCAGCAACGTCGGTCGCAGCATGGCGGTGATCTTCATCGAGCAGCGCCCGATCACTACCTACACCAAGCAGATGGTCAACGGCGTCGAAAAAGACGTGCCGGTACAGACCTTCAAGGAAGAGAAGAAGATCATCAGCCTGGCGACCATCCAGTCGCCGCTGGGTGCTCAATTCCGCATCACTGGCCTGAACGGCCAGGGCGAGTCGTCCGAACTGGCGCTGTTGCTGCGTGCTGGTGGCCTGGCGGCGCCGATGTACTTTGCTGAAGAACGTACCATCGGGCCGAGCCTGGGTGCCGACAACATCACCAAGGGTGTCGATGCGGCGCTGTGGGGCATGTTGTTCGTGTCGCTGTTCATCATCGCCATCTATCGCTTCTTCGGCGTCATCGCCACCGTCGCCCTGGCGGGCAACATGGTGATGCTGCTGGCCCTGATGTCGCTGCTGGGGGCTACCCTGACACTGCCGGGTATCGCCGGTATCGTGCTCACCATGGGGATGGCGGTCGACGCCAACGTGCTTATCTTCTCGCGTATCCGTGAAGAGATCGCGGCGGGCATGACCGTACAGCGTGCAATCAACGAAGGCTTCGGCCGGGCATTTACCGCGATTCTCGACTCCAACCTGACCACTTTGCTGGTCGGCGGGATTCTCTTTGCCATGGGCACCGGCCCCGTCAAAGGTTTTGCGGTGACCATGTCCCTGGGTATCTTTACCTCGATGTTCACGGCCATCATGGTGACCCGCGCAATGGTCAACCTGATCTTTGGCGGGCGTGACTTCAAGAAGTTGTGGATTTAAGGGGCTGCCATGTTACGTACAATCAACTTCATGGGCGTTCGCAACGTTGCGTTCGGCGTCACCGTGCTCCTTACTGTTCTGGCGTTGTTCAGCTGGTTCCATAAGGGCCTGAACTACGGCCTGGACTTCACCGGTGGTACGCTCATCGAGCTGACCTACGAGAAGCCTGCCGATGTCACCCTGGTGCGCGACGAGCTGGTCAAGGCCGGCTATCACGAAGCCGTGGTGCAGAGCTTCGGTGCCACCACCGACCTGCTGGTACGTATGCCTGGCGAAGACCCGCAACTGGGTCACCAGGTAGCCGAGGCCTTGCAGAAGGTTGGCGGCGACAACCCGGCATCGGTCAAGCGCGTCGAGTTCGTGGGCCCGCAGGTCGGTGAAGAGCTGCGCGACCAGGGCGGCCTCGGCATGCTGATGGCGTTGGTCGGCATCATGATCTACCTGGCCTTCCGTTTTCAGTGGAAGTTCGGTGTCGGCGCCATTGTGTCGCTGATCCACGACGTGATCGTGACCGTGGGTATCCTGGCCTATTTCCAGATCACCTTCGACCTGACCGTATTGGCGGCCGTGCTGGCGATCATTGGTTACTCGCTCAACGACACCATCGTGGTATTCGACCGGGTTCGCGAGAACTTTCGGGTACTGCGCAAGGCGACGTTGATCGAGAACATCAACATCTCCACCACCCAGACCCTGCTGCGAACCATGGCGACGTCGATCTCCACTTTGCTGGCGATTGCCGCACTGATGATCTTCGGTGGCGACAACCTGTGGGGCTTCTCTCTGGCGCTGTTCATCGGCGTGCTGGCGGGTACCTACTCGTCGATCTATATCGCCAACGTGGTGCTGATCTGGCTGAACCTCAACAGCGAAGACTTGATCCCTCCTGCTGCTACCGACAAGGAGGTTGACGACCGTCCTTGATGGATGTTCGTTGATACGCTGTTACAAAGAAGGCACGAGATTGAACTCGTGCCTTTTTTTTGGCTCCAAGGCTGGGTATAGCGCGGACGTTTCGGTCCGCTTGTGATGGTCAGGAGGTTCATGTGAACAAGTCGTTGCTGGTTGGTGCGGTATTGGGTGCTGTCGGTGTGACTGCCGGGGGCGCTGTTGCCACCTACAGCCTGGTAAAAAGCGGCCCTGAGTATGCGCAAGTGCTGGCGGTGCAGCCGGTGAAAACCCAGATTAAAACCCCTCGTGAGGTCTGCAAGGACGTCACCGTGACCCGGCAGCGTCCGGTGCAGGATCAGCATCAAATCGCCGGTACCGTAGTGGGTGCCCTTGCAGGTGGTCTGCTGGGTAACCAGATCGGTGGCGGTAACGGTAAGAAACTGGCCACCGTGGCCGGTGCGGTTGGTGGCGGTTACGCCGGTAACAAGGTTCAGGAAGGCATGCAGAACCGTGATACCTACACCACCACGCAAACCCGCTGTAACACTGTTAACGACATCAGCGACAAGGTTGTCGGTTATGACGTGCGTTACAACCTGGATGGCAAGGAAGGGACTGTGCGTATGGAGCGTGATCCAGGCAGCCAGATTCCGGTGGATAAGGAAGGGCGTCTGATCCTCGGTCAGAACCAGCAGTAATCCCGGGCCTGGCACTGATTCAAAGCTCTGGTGCAGTTCAAAATGTGGGAGGGGCAAGCCCCCTCCCACATTTGATATGTATTGCTGCTGATTCACGGGGCTGGCACAAATCCCAGGCATAAAAAAAGCACCCCTGAGGGTGCTTTTTTGTGCTCGCTCGCTTAACGCTTCAGCGAAGCCGGCAGGTGCGGCTGGATCGCCGTCAGTACTGCCTTGAAGCATTTGGTGTTGCCGGCAACCACGTGGCCTTTCTCAAGGAAGTCGTGACCGCCGGTGAAATCGCTCACCAGGCCGCCAGCTTCCTGGATCAGCAGGGCGCCTGCAGCCATGTCCCACTCGGACAGGCCCGATTCCCAGAATGCATCGAAACGACCCGCGGCAACATACGCCAGGTCCAGGCTGGCTGCACCGGCGCGGCGGATGCCGGCGGTCTGGCCAACCAGGGCGCGGAACATGCCCAGGTAGTTTTCCAGGTTGTCCATCTGGTCGTCACGGAACGGGAAGCCGGTGCCCAGCAGGGCGCCTTCCAGGCTGGTGCGACCGCTGACACGCAGGCGACGGCCGTTCAGTTGGGCGCCACGGCCACGGCTGGCGGTGAATTCTTCCTGGCGAACCGGGTCCAGCACAACGGCGTGTTCCAGACGGCCACGGTATTTGCAGGCGATGCTCACTGCAAAGTGCGGGATGCCGCGCAGGAAGTTGGTGGTGCCATCCAGTGGGTCGATGATCCACAGGTAGTCTTCGCCTTCGCCGCTACCTTTGTGCAGGCCGGTTTCTTCACCGAGGATGCCGTGGGTAGGGTAGGCCTTGCGCAGGGCGTCGATGATCTTCTGTTCGGCGGCGCGATCGACCTCGGATACATAATCCTTGGCGTCTTTTTCATCGACCTTGATGGTATCCAGGCGCTCGATGGAGCGGAAGATCAATTCACTGGCGCTGCGGGCGGCGCGCAGCGCGATATTCAGCATGGGCTGCATGGATGTGTCACCTAAGGTTGTTAAAGAAAGCCGGGCATTCTAGCAGAAACTTTCTTCAGGTGAAGGACGACGTTAGCTTTCATGGCATAACCTTAGGCTGTTCTGTAAGATTTGCTCCCCTTTCCCATGTCCGAGAGCGCCTCCCTTGCTGCAAAACATTCGTGTCGTCTTGGTCAATACCAGTCATCCCGGCAACATCGGCGGGGKGGCGCGAGCCATGAAAAACATGGGGCTGACGCGCCTGGTGCTGGTCGAGCCGCGGGTATTCCCGCACCACGAGGCCGACGCCCGTGCATCCGGCGCCAATGACCTGCTGGCAAACGCCCAAATCGTCGCCACCCTGGAAGAGGCTCTGGTCGGCTGCAACCTGGTGCTCGGCACCAGCGCCCGTGACCGACGCATCCCCTGGCCGCTGCTGGATCCACGTGAATGCGGCACCAAAGTGGTAGAAGAGGCTGCCGGTGGCGCTGAGATCGCCCTGGTGTTCGGCCGTGAAGACTCCGGCCTGACCAATGAAGAGCTGCAGCGATGTCATTACCACGTGCACATTCCATCAGACCCTGAATTCAGCTCGCTGAATCTCGGGGCGGCGGTGCAGGTATTGAGTTACGAAGTGCGCATGGCCTGGCTGGCTGCTCAAGGCCAGCCGAGCAAGGTTGAGAAGGATGAAGTCGCATCGACCAAAAGTGGCGAGTTGGCCACCATGGACGAGCTTGAACGCTTCTATGAGCACCTGGAGCAAACCCTGGTAGCCATCGAATTCCTCGATCCTGAAAAGCCAAGGCATTTAATGGCGCGCCTGCGTCGCTTGTACGGTCGCAGCTCGGTGAGCCGGGCTGAGATGAATATACTGCGTGGCATCCTCACGGAAACCCAGAAAGCGGCCCGTGGCGAGCTTCTTAAGCGGAAGGATTAACAATGTTCGAGCGTTTGCGAGAAGACATCCAGAGCGTTTTCCACCGAGACCCGGCGGCGCGCAATGCCTTTGAAGTGCTGACCTGCTACCCGGGCATGCACGCGATCTGGATCCATCGCCTGTCTGCTGTGTTGTGGGGCATGGGCTGGAAATGGCTGGCGCGATTGGTGTCGAACTTCGGTCGCTGGCTGACCGGCATCGAGATTCACCCTGGCGCCAAGGTCGGTCGCCGCTTCTTCATCGATCACGGCATGGGCATCGTGATTGGCGAGACCGCCGAGATTGGTGATGACGTGACGCTGTACCAGGGTGTGACCCTGGGCGGCACCACTTGGAATAAAGGCAAGCGCCACCCGACCCTGGAAAATGGCGTAGTGGTAGGGGCGGGCGCCAAGGTATTGGGGCCGTTTACCGTGGGCGCCGGCGCCAAGGTAGGCTCCAATGCCGTGGTGACCAAGGCTGTACCTGCTGGCGCCACCGTGGTGGGCATTCCGGGTCGCATCATCGTCAAGCCGGAAGTCGGCGACGAGCAGGAGGCCAAGCGCAAGGCCATGGCCGAGAAGATCGGCTTCGATGCCTACGGCGTCAGCGAAGACATGCCCGACCCGGTGGCGCGCGCCATTGGTCAATTGCTCGACCACCTGCAGGCGGTGGATGGCAAGTTGGACGGTATGTGTGGCGCACTGAAGGACCTGGGCAGCCCCTACTGTGCTAAGGATCTGCCTGAGTTGCGCGAAGAGGACTTCGCCGAGATCAAGGACGAGGCCGCCACCAAGGCAAGCTGAAGTCCCAAGGCCGCCAGAGATCCCTGTGGGAGGGGGCTTGCTCCCGATAACGGTGGGTCAGCCAACTGATAAGTGACTGACATTCAGTCATCGGGAGCAAGCCCCCTCCCACATTTTGATCTCCATTGGTCTCGAGATCTCTGCCAGGCCCTGTTCCCGCTGGTCCATCCCACCCCATGCTGCTATGATTCGCGCGCCCTTTTTACGGGTAATCCCGACTAAAGCACTAGGTCTTATAGTTGACTTAAATACTCGGGAATCGCATACTTGCTCCCATTCTGAAACACCTTGGTACCTTGTCCATGAGACTGACTACAAAAGGCCGATACGCGGTGACCGCCATGCTTGACCTGGCTTTGCACGCGCAAACTGGGCCGGTGTCCCTGGCCGATATCTCCGAGCGCCAAGGCATTTCCCTGTCTTACCTCGAACAGCTGTTCGCCAAATTGCGCCGCAGCAACCTGGTTTCCAGCGTTCGTGGTCCAGGTGGCGGCTATCAATTGTCCCGCGACATGCAGGGCATCCAGGTAGCCCAAGTGATCGACGCGGTCAATGAATCCGTCGACGCCACCAAGTGCCAGGGCCTGGGTGATTGCCACGCCGGCGACACCTGCCTGACGCACCACTTGTGGTGTGACTTGAGCCTGCAGATCCATGAGTTTTTGAGTGGTATCAGCTTGGCTGATCTTGTGACTCGCCGTGAGGTGCAAGAAGTAGCCCAGCGTCAGGACCAGCGCCGTTGCAACACCAAGGCGCCGCGCCTGGACAAGATCGAAGCGTCCGCCGTCGAGTGACAGCCGCAGAGCTAACGGCACGCCAGCCAGCCTGATTTAGGAGAAAGTCCATGAAATTGCCGATTTACCTTGATTACTCAGCGACCACCCCGGTTGATCCGCGTGTCGCGCAAAAAATGAGCGAATGCCTGCTGGTCGACGGAAACTTCGGCAACCCGGCCTCCCGTTCCCACGTATTCGGCTGGAAGGCCGAGGAAGCGGTGGAGAATGCTCGTCGCCAGGTCGCTGACCTGGTCAATGCCGACCCGCGTGAAATCGTCTGGACCTCCGGTGCTACCGAGTCCGACAACCTGGCTATCAAGGGCGCCGCGCATTTCTACGCGACCAAGGGCAAGCACCTGATCACCACCAAGATTGAGCACAAGGCTGTCCTCGACACCATGCGCCAACTGGAGCGTGAAGGTTTCGAGGTCACCTACCTCGAGCCCACCACCGACGGTATCGTCACCCCGGCCATGATCGAAGCCGCGATGCGTGAAGACACCATCCTGGTTTCCGTGATCCACGTGAACAACGAAATCGGCACCATCAACGACATCGCAGCCATCGGCGAGCTGACCCGCTCCAAGGGTGTGTTGCTGCACGTCGACGCTGCCCAGTCCACCGGCAAGGTCGACATCGACCTGTCCAAGCTGAAAGTCGACCTGATGTCGTTCTCGGCCCACAAGACCTATGGCCCTAAAGGCATCGGCGCGCTGTACGTGAGCCGCAAGCCACGCGTGCGCATTGAAGCCACCATGCACGGCGGCGGTCACGAGCGCGGCATGCGTTCGGGCACCCTGGCGACCCACCAGATCGTCGGCATGGGCGAAGCCTTCCGCGTAGCCAAGGAAGACATGGCTGCCGAGAACGTGCGTATCAAGGCCCTGAGCGATCGTTTCTACAAGCAGGTCGAGAACCTTGAAGAGCTGTACATCAATGGCAGCATGACCGCCCGTGTACCGCACAACCTGAATTTGAGCTTCAACTACGTCGAAGGCGAGTCGCTGATCATGGCGCTCAAGGACCTGGCGGTCTCGTCCGGTTCGGCCTGTACCTCGGCATCCCTTGAGCCTTCGTATGTATTGCGCGCCCTGGGCCGCAACGACGAACTGGCTCACAGCTCGATCCGCTTTACGTTCGGTCGCTTCACCACCGAAGAGCAAGTCGACTACGCCGCGCAGAAAGTCTGCGAAGCCGTCAACAAGCTGCGCGTTCTGTCGCCGCTGTGGGATATGTACAAAGACGGTGTCGACATTTCCAAGATCGAGTGGGCGGCACACTAACTATAGAAGCCGCCACCCAAGCTCTGTAGGAACGTGGCGGTAAACGCAGGCGTTTCTACAGGGTTCCAGAGCGGCCCTGATGAGTGAGGATTCAGTACCATGGCTTACAGCGAAAAGGTCATCGACCACTACGAAAACCCGCGCAACGTCGGCAAGATGGACGCGCAAGACCCTGATGTCGGCACCGGCATGGTCGGCGCTCCGGCGTGCGGCGATGTGATGCGCCTGCAGATCAAGGTCAACGAACAGGGCATTATCGAAGATGCCAAGTTCAAGACCTATGGCTGCGGTTCGGCCATCGCCTCCAGTTCCCTTGCGACCGAGTGGATGAAAGGCAAGTCCCTGGATGAGGCTGTCACCATCAGCAACACCCAGCTGGCCGAAGAACTGGCCCTGCCGCCAGTGAAAATCCACTGCTCGGTGCTTGCGGAAGACGCCATCAAGGCGGCCGTTCGCGACTACAAGCAGAAGAAAGGCTTGATCTAAGCATTTGGCGACGAGTAAGGAGTCAACGATGGCTATCAGCATGACAGAAGCGGCTGCGCAGCACATTCGCCGCTCCCTGAATGGGCGCGGTAAAGGTGAGGGGATTCGTCTGGGTGTTCGCACCACAGGCTGTTCCGGCCTTGCCTACGTGCTGGAGTTTGTCGACGAGGTGGTTGAAGAGGATCAGGTGTTCGAAAGTCACGGCGAGAAAGTGATCATCGACCCTAAGAGCCTGGCCTACCTGGACGGCACCGAACTCGATTTCGTCAAGGAAGGGTTGAACGAAGGCTTCAAGTTCAACAACCCCAACGTGCGCGGTGAATGTGGCTGCGGCGAAAGCTTCAACATCTGAGGCTACTCGTGGGTACTCCTTGTCATTTCGCTTTATTCGAGCTGCAGCCGAGCTTTCGCCTGGACCTCGATCAGCTTGCCACGCGCTATCGAGAACTGGCGCGTGGCGTGCATCCGGACCGTTTTGCTGACGCTTCCGAGCGTGAACAACGCCAGGCCCTGGAGCAATCGGCCAGCCTCAACGAAGCCTATCAGACGCTCAAAAGCCCTGCGAAACGCGCGCGCTATCTGCTTGCGATGAACGGTGGCGAGCTGCCATTGGAAGTGACCGTGCATGACCCGGACTTCCTGATGCAGCAGATGCAGTGGCGCGAAGAACTCGAAGACTTGCAGGACGAAGCCGATGTGGCGGGTGTCGCGGTTTTCAAGCGTCGTCTGAAAACCGCCCAGGATGAGCTCAACGAAAGCTTCGCAGCCTGTTGGGATGATGCTGCGCAACGCGAGCAGGCTGAACGCCTGATGCGGCGCATGCAGTTCCTCGACAAGCTCACCTACGAAGTGCGCCAGCTAGAAGAGCGCCTCGACGATTAACCCAGTGCTGCCCGTGATGCACGCCTGATAGACAGATAAGACCTGATTACCATGGCTCTACTGCAAATCGCCGAACCCGGCCAAAGCCCTCAACCGCACCAGCGTCGCCTGGCGGTGGGGATTGACTTGGGCACTACCAATTCCCTGGTCGCCGCCTTGCGCAGCGGCCTGTCCGAGCCGCTGCCCGATGCCGATGGGCAGGTGATCCTGCCGTCCGCTGTGCGTTACCACGCTGATCGTACCGAAGTCGGTGAATCGGCCAAGCTGGCCGCGTCCTCGGACCCCCTGAACACTGTGCTGTCGGTCAAGCGCTTGATGGGTCGTGGTCTGTCCGACGTCAAGCAATTGGGCGACCAGTTGCCCTATCGCTTTGTCGGCGGTGAATCCCATATGCCGTTCATCGATACCGTCCAAGGGCCGAAGAGCCCGGTGGAAGTATCGGCCGATATCCTCAAGGTGCTGCGCCAGCGTGCGGAAACCACCTTGGGCGGCGAACTGGTCGGTGCGGTGATCACCGTTCCCGCGTATTTCGATGACGCGCAGCGCCAAGCTACCAAGGATGCGGCGAAGCTCGCGGGCCTGAACGTGCTGCGCCTGCTGAACGAGCCGACTGCGGCCGCTGTAGCCTATGGCTTGGATCAGCACGCTGAAGGCCTGGTTGCTATCTACGACTTGGGCGGCGGCACCTTTGATATATCAATCCTGCGCCTGACCGGCGGTGTGTTCGAAGTGCTGGCCACCGGTGGCGACAGTGCCCTGGGCGGCGATGACTTTGACCACGCCATTGCAGGTTGGATTATCACCAGCGCCGGTTTGTCTGCCGACTTGGATCCAGGCGCGCAGCGTAATCTGCTGCAGACCGCCTGTGCCGCCAAGGAAGCACTGACTGATGCCGCTTCTGTTGAAGTCTCCTACGGTAGCTGGTCAGCACAGCTGACCCGCGAAGCCTTCGATGCGCTGATCGAGCCGATGGTCGCTCGCAGCCTCAGGGCATGTCGCCGTGCTGTTCGTGACTCCGGTGTCGAGTTGGAAGACGTGGCTGCCGTGGTCATGGTCGGCGGTTCCACCCGCGTACCGCGCGTTCGCGAGGCCGTGGCCGAAGCCTTCGGTCGCCAGCCGCTGACAGAAATCGATCCGGACCAAGTCGTTGCCATCGGTGCCGCGATTCAGGCTGATACCCTGGCCGGCAACAAGCGCGATGGCGGCGAGTTGCTGTTGCTCGACGTGATTCCATTGTCCTTGGGCCTCGAAACCATGGGCGGCCTGATGGAGAAGGTGATTCCACGCAATACCACCATCCCCGTCGCCCGCGCCCAGGATTTCACCACCTATAAAGACGGCCAGACGGCCATGATGATTCATGTGCTGCAGGGCGAGCGCGAGCTGATCAGCGATTGCCGCTCCCTGGCGCGCTTTGAATTGCGCGGTATCCCGGCCATGGTCGCGGGCGCAGCGAAGATTCGTGTCACCTTCCAGGTCGACGCCGACGGCCTGCTCAGCGTGGCGGCCCGTGAGCTGGCCTCTGGTGTTGAGGCCAGCATCCAGGTCAAGCCGTCCTACGGCCTGACCGACGGCGAAATCGCCAAGATGCTCAAGGACTCGTTCCAGTACGCCGGCGACGATAAGGTCGCCCGTGTGCTGCGTGAGCAGCAAGTCGATGCCCAGCGCCTGCTCGAAGCGGTGCAGGGGGCCCTGGATGCTGACGGTGAGCGCCTGCTGGATGCCGAGGAGCGCATGGTTATCGACCTGCAGATGCAGGAACTGGCCGAACTGATGAAAGGTAATGATGGTTATGCCATCGAGCAGCAGACCAAGCGCTTGTCGCAGGTTACTGACGCCTTTGCCGCCCGCCGCATGGATCAGACGGTGAAAGCCGCACTGGCGGGGCGCAACCTGAATGAAATCGAGGAATAACTGATGCCGCAGGTCACTTTTCTACCGCACGCCGAGCATTGCCCTGAGGGCAAGGTCGTGGAAGCTGAGACCGGCAAGTCCCTGCTCGACGTCGCGCATGACAATCACATCGAGATCGAAAGTGCCTGTGGCGGCGTGAATGCCTGCACCACTTGTCACTGCATCATTCGTAAAGGTTTCGAAAGCCTGGAGGAAGCCGATGAGGTGGAAGAGGACTTTCTTGACCGTGCCTGGGGTCTGGAAGCCACCTCTCGCTTAAGCTGTCAGGCAAAGGTTGGCACTGAAGACATCACCGTCGAAATTCCGAAATATTCGCTTAACCATGCCGCCGAAGCGCCGCATTGATTCAAGGAACTGTCATGAGCCTGAAATGGGTTGATGTACAAGAAATCGCTATACAACTTGCCGAAGCTCACCCTGAGGTCAATCCTCTTACCGTGAACTTCGTCAAGCTGCGCAACCTCGTAATGGCGCTGCCGGATTTTGACGACATCCCTGACCGGGGTGGCGAAAAGGTCCTGGAGGCGATTCAAGGCCTGTGGATCGAAGAAGCAGACTGAGCCGCCTTTTTACGCAGTTAGGCAATACCTAATAACCCGCGTATAATTCGCGGGTTTAATTTTTCGTAAATTACCGTTTCTGGAGTTACACCATGGCTGTTCAACGTACTTTCTCCATCATCAAGCCTGACGCTGTTGCAAAAAACGTCATCGGCGAGATCACCACTCGTTTCGAAAAAGCCGGCCTGAAGGTTGTAGCTTCGAAACTCAAGCAACTGTCCAAGGCTGAAGCTGAAGGCTTCTACGCTGAGCACAGCGCTCGTGGCTTCTTCGGCGACCTGGTTGCCTTCATGATCTCCGGTCCTGTTGTTGTCCAGGTACTGGAAGGCGAAAACGCTATCGCTCTGAACCGTGAGCTGATGGGCGCTACCAACCCTAAAGAAGCCGCTGCCGGCACCATCCGTGCTGACTTCGCTGAATCCATCGACGCCAACGCTGTTCACGGTTCGGACTCCGAAGCCGCTGCTGCTCGCGAAATCTCGTACTTTTTCGCTGCTACTGAAGTAACCGCTCGCTAAGCATCGGCTTAAAGAGTGAGGGTGAATCCATGACTACATCGACTGTTAAAACCAACCTGCTGGGTCTGACTCAGCCGGAAATGGAGAAATTCTTCGACTCAATCGGGGAGAAGCGTTTCCGTGCCGGTCAGGTAATGAAGTGGATTCACCACTTTGGCGTCGACGATTTCGACGCCATGACGAACGTCAGCAAGGCCCTGCGCGACAAGCTCAAGGCCATTGCCGAGGTGCGTGGTCCCGAGGTTGTCAGCGAGGACATTTCCAGCGACGGCACCCGTAAATGGGTGGTGCGCGTGGCGTCCGGCAGCTGCGTCGAGACCGTGTACATCCCCCAGGGCAAACGCGGCACCTTGTGCGTTTCGTCCCAGGCAGGCTGTGCCCTGGATTGCAGTTTCTGCTCCACCGGCAAGCAAGGCTTCAATAGCAACCTCACCGCCGCCGAAGTCATCGGCCAGGTGTGGATTGCCAACAAATCCTTTGGCAGCGTCCCGGCGACCGTCGACCGTGCCATCACCAACGTGGTGATGATGGGCATGGGTGAGCCGCTGCTGAACTTCGACAACGTGATTGCGGCCATGCACCTGATGATGGACGACCTGGGCTACGGCATCTCCAAGCGCCGTGTGACCCTGTCGACCTCCGGCGTGGTACCGATGATCGATGAGCTGGCCAAGCACATCGACGTCTCCCTGGCGTTGTCGCTGCATGCACCCAATGACGCATTGCGTAACCAATTGGTGCCGATCAACAAGAAGTATCCGCTTAAGATGTTGCTCGAGTCTTGCCAGCGCTATATGGCGACCCTGGGCGAGAAGCGCGTGTTGACCATCGAGTACACCATGCTCAAGGACATCAACGACAAGGTCGAGCACGCGGTCGAGATGATCGAGTTGCTCAAGAATACCCCGTGCAAGATCAACCTGATTCCGTTCAACCCGTTTCCACATTCTGGCTACGAGCGGCCGAGCAACAACGCCATCCGTCGTTTCCAGGATCAACTGCACCAGGCCGGCTACAACGTCACCGTGCGCACCACCCGTGGTGAAGACATCGACGCCGCCTGTGGTCAATTGGTAGGGCAGGTGATGGATCGCACCCGCCGCAGCGAACGTTATATCGCCGTGCGCGAACTTAACGCCGCTGAAGATTTGCCGCAAATTGCTGTGAATCGAATCTGAGAGAGGACCTCTATGCCCTTGCGCCTTGCGCTGCTTTTACTGGTTACCGGCCTTGTGGCCGGTTGCGTTTCATCGGGCCATGTCAGCCCTTTGCAAACGGATAAAGGCCGTGATGAGGCGCGAGTTGCCTATGTGCAGCTGGGCTTGGGCTACCTGCGCCAAGGCATGAGCGAGCAGGCCAAGGTGCCATTGAAAAAGGCCCTTGAGCTGGACAACGAGGATGCCGACGCCAATGCCGCACTGGCCCAGGTATTCCAGGCCCAGGCCGAGCCTGAACTGGCCGACCGCTATTTCCACAAGGCCCTGGCTTCACGCCCTGCCGACCCACGGCTGCTGAATAACTACGGCAGTTTCCTGTTCGAGCAGAAGCGTTATGACCTGGCGTCGCGTTATTTCCAACAGGCTGCCACCGATACCCTCTACCCGGAGCGTTCGCGAGTGTTCGAGAACCTCGGTGTGGCCTCGATGCGCCTCGGCCAGCGCGACAACGCGCGTCAGCACCTTGAAAAAGCCTTGCATCTGAACAGCCGCCAGCCTTGGGCATTGCTCGAAATGGCTGAGTTGTCGTACGAAGACAGGCATTATGTGCCTGCACGAGACTATTACGAGCGTTTTAGCCTGCTCAGCGGGCAAAATGCACGTAGTCTATTGCTCGGTGTGCGCCTGGCGACGGTTCATGAAGAACACGACACGGCCGCACGTTTTGGCCAGCAACTCGAACGACTCTATCCCGGTACGCCGGAATATCAGCAATACCTGTCGGAGCAATGATGAAAGCCGCGCACCCGGAAGATGTAGCAGCTAATCGCGTAAACCCAGGCGACACCTTGCGTCAGGCCCGCGAAAGCAATGGTTGGTCGCTGGCGGAAGTGGCCCTCAAGCTCAATTTGACCAGCACGTCCCTGGCCAATCTGGAAGCCGGCGCGTTCGACAAGCTGCCCGGGCATACGTTTGCCCGCGGCTATATCCGCGCCTATGCCAAATTGCTGGGGATCGACCAGACTGTGCTGGTGCAGGAATTCGACCAGTTCACCGGTACCGACTCCCAGGGCAGTAACGTCCACGGCCTGGGGCGCATCGAAGAACCAACACGGGTTTCCCATACGATTTTGCGGATTGTCAGCCTGTTACTGCTGATTGCCGTGATCGGTGGCGGTTTCGTCTGGTGGCAAGACCAGGCCTCCCAGCGCAGCAAAGACCTGACCAGCAATGCCATGGAGCACGTCGAAGTCGAAAGCGCCGACGGCACCACCCAGATTCATCCGCTGGATGAGCCGGAAGACCAGGCCGTTGTAGAAGGGCAAACCACGCCGCAAGCGCCGGCCGCTGTCGAGCAGCCTGTGCCGGAAACCGCCACGGCACCGGCTGCGACGCCTGCGGTACCGGCTCCAGCGGCCCCGACAGCACCTGTGGCCCAGGCACCGGCCGCACCGACACCTGCCCCCGCGCCAGCCGCACCGACAGCGCCGGCGATGTCGCCTCCCACCACCCCGGCGTTGATCGCCGGTGATGGGCGAGTACAGATTACCTTCGTCGCTGACTGCTGGACGCAGGTCACCGATGGCAACGGCAAAGTGCTGTTCAGCGGTTTGAAGCGTAAGGGAGATACGCTGGACCAGGGCGGCAAGCCTCCTTTGACGCTGCGTCTGGGCTTTGCCCGTGGCGCGCAAGTGGCCTACAACGGCCAGCCTGTAGACGTGGCGCCGTTCACCAGTGGCGAGACTGCTCGCCTCAAGTTGGGACAATAGTCATGCACGGCGAATCTCCAATCAAACGTCGCGTATCGCGCAAGATCTGGGTCGGCTCTGTGCCGGTGGGCGGCGATGCCCCCATTGCAGTGCAAAGCATGACCAACAGCGACACCAACGATGTGGCGGCTACCGTGGCCCAGATCAACCGTCTGGAAGCGGCCGGTGTGGACATCGTGCGAGTTTCCGTACCGGACATGGATGCCGCCGAGGCTTTCGGCCGCATCAAGCAGTTGGTCAAGGTGCCGTTGGTTGCCGACATTCACTTCGACTACAAGATCGCGTTGCGCGTCGCCGAGTTGGGCGTGGATTGCCTGCGTATCAACCCGGGTAACATCGGTCGCGAAGACCGTGTGCGAGCCGTGGTGGATGCTGCCCGTGATCGTGGTATCCCGATCCGCATCGGCGTCAACGCCGGCTCCCTGGAAAAAGACCTGCAGAAAAAATACGGCGAGCCCACCCCGGCGGCGCTGGTTGAGTCGGCCTTGCGCCATGTTGAGCACCTTGAGCGCCTGAATTTCCAGGACTTCAAGGTCAGCGTAAAGGCCTCCGACGTGTTCATGGCGGTAGAAGCCTACCGCCTGCTGGCCAAGGAAATCGTGCAGCCGTTGCACCTGGGTATCACCGAAGCTGGCGGTTTGCGCTCAGGCACAGTGAAATCTGCCGTGGGTCTCGGTATGCTGCTCGCCGAAGGGATTGGCGATACTATCCGCATCTCCCTGGCGGCAGACCCCGTAGAGGAAGTGAAGGTCGGCTACGACATTCTCAAGTCCCTGCGCTTGCGTTCCCGTGGTATCAACTTCATTGCCTGCCCGAGCTGCTCGCGGCAGAACTTCGACGTGGTGAAAACCATGAACGATCTGGAGTTGCGCCTCGAAGACCTGCTGGTGCCGCTGGATGTCGCAGTGATCGGTTGTGTGGTCAACGGGCCGGGCGAAGCCAAGGAAGCCCATGTGGGCCTGACTGGCGGTACGCCGAACCTGATTTACATCGACGGCAAGCCGTCGCAGAAACTGACGAATGACAATCTGGTGGATGAGCTGGAAAAGCTGATCCGCGAGAAAGCGGCCGAGAAGGTCGCCGCTGACGCAGCGCTGATCGCTCGCGGCTGATTGAACGAATTTAAGGATCTGATGTGAGCAAGTCTCTGCAAGCCATTCGTGGCATGAACGACATCCTGCCGGAGCAGACGCCACTGTGGCGCTACTTCGAAAGCACTGTCGCGCGTCTGTGTGATAACTACGGTTACAAGCAGATACGCACGCCGATCGTCGAGTTCACCGAGCTGTTCAAGCGCTCCATCGGTGAAGTGACCGACATCGTCGAAAAAGAGATGTACACCTTTGAAGACCGCAACGGGGACTCCCTGACCCTGCGTCCGGAAGGCACAGCCGCATGCGTGCGCGCGGTTCTGGAACATGGCATCACCGGTGGTGGCCAGACCCAGAAAATGTGGTACATCGGCCCGATGTATCGCCACGAGCGCCCGCAGAAAGGCCGTTACCGCCAGTTCCACCAGATCGGTTGCGAAGTTTTCAACCTGGACGGCCCGGACATCGACGCCGAGCTGATCGTGCTGACCTGGCGCCTGTGGGGCCAGTTGGGCATTCGTGACGCGGTCAAGCTTGAGCTCAACAGTCTGGGCACCAGCGAGTCCCGGGGCCGCTATCGCGAAGCCCTGGTCGAGTACCTGTCGGCCCACCTGGACAAATTGGACGAAGACAGCCAACGCCGTCTGAAGACCAACCCGTTGCGCGTTCTGGATACCAAGAACGCCGACACCCAGGCCGTGTTGGTCGATGCGCCGAAAATGGCTGATTACCTGGACGACGAGTCCCGGGTGCACTTCGATGGCCTTAAGGCTCGCCTGGATGCCGCGGGTATTCCCTACGTGATCAACCCGAAACTGGTGCGTGGCCTCGATTACTACAGCAAGACCGTGTTCGAGTGGGTCACCGACAAACTCGGCGCCCAGGGTACCGTGTGTGCCGGTGGTCGCTACGACGGCCTGGTGGAGCAAATGGGTGGCAAGCCGACCCCGGGCGTAGGTTTTGCCATGGGCATTGAGCGGCTGATCCTGCTGCTCGAAACCCTCGAGCAGGTGCCCGAAGAGATTTCCCGTCAGGTGGATGTGTACCTGTGCGCCTTTGGCGAGGCCGCCGAACTGGCTGCCCTGGCCTTGAGCGAAAAAGTGCGCGACCAACTGCCGAACCTGCGGCTGCAGATCAATGCCGGCGCCGGTAGCTTCAAAAGCCAGTTCAAGAAGGCCGACAAGAGCGGTGCGCTGTATGCGCTGATCCTCGGCGATGATGAGCTGGGCCAGCAAGTGATAGGTTTCAAACCCCTGCGTGGCCAGGGCGAACAACAGAACATTGCCTTTGATGCGCTCGCTGCGCACTTGGCCACCTGCGTCGTGCAGGGTTGAAGCTGTCGAACAGCCGAATTTAGCGATTAAGGAGTATTGGGGTGTCGAGTACTGATGATGAGCAACTGGCCGAATTCAAGGACTGGTGGCAGCGTAACGGCAAGCCCCTGGTCACTGGCGGCCTGCTGGCGTTAGTGGTGGTGTTCGGCTGGCAAGCCTGGACCAAGTATCAGGCCAACCAGTCCCAAGGCGCCTCGATCGTTTATCAGCAATTGCTGGAAACTACCCTGACGCCGGACGGCAAGCCTGACCCCGCGCAGGTTGCAGATCTGGCTGGCAAGCTGAAGAACGAATTCGGCGGTAGCACCTACGCCCAGTACGGCAGCCTGTTCGTCGCGAAAGTGGCGGTTGATACCGGCAAGCTGGATGATGCCGCCACTGAGCTGAAGGCCATCGCCGACAAGCCGACCAACCCGACCCTGGGTGAAATCGCACGTCAGCGCCTGGCACAGGTATTGGCGGCACAGAACAAGGCTGACGAAGCACTCAAACTGCTCGACGGCGATGCTGACAAGGCATTCGTGGCCACTCGCGAAGAGCTCAAGGGCGACCTGTTGGTCCAATTGGGTCGTACCGACGAAGCCCATGCTGCGTACCAAAAAGCCAAGGCGGCGCTGTCTGATGAAGCGGCGGTCGGTGGCTTACAAATCAAGCTCGACGACTTGGCCAAAGGGGATGCGTGACGTGATCCGTTGGAAACATGCAGCATTGCTGGCTCTGGCCGTTTTGGCCGCGGGTTGCAGCAGCAACAGCAAAAAAGAACTGCCACCTGCCGAGCTGACCAGCTTCAAGGAAGAAGTGGTCCTGCAAAAGCAATGGAGCCGCTCCGTCGGTGATGGTCAGGGCGACCTCTACAACCTGTTGCAGCCGGCCATAGAGGGCGACAACATCGTCGCCACCGACTCCACTGGCGTTGTCATTGCCATGGATCGCATGAATGGCGACGTGAAGTGGAAGAAAGACCTCGAGCTGCCGGTTTCCGGCGGTGTGGGCGTCGGCTACGGCATGGTGCTGATCGGCACGCTCAAAGGTGACGTGGTCGCACTCGACTCCAGCACCGGCGAAGAAAAATGGCGCGCTCGCGTGACCAGTGAAGTGCTCTCGGCACCTGCGACCAACGGCGATATCGTCGTGGTACAAACCCAGGATGACCGCGTGATCGGCCTGGAGGCCTCCACCGGTGACCAGCGCTGGTTATACGACAGCACCCCGGCGGTGTTGACCCTGCGCGGTACCAGTGGTCCGATTGTGACCAACAACCTCGCCGTTGCTGGCCTGTCGACCGGTAAAGTGGTCGCCTTGAATACCCAGAACGGCGTGCCGGCCTGGGAAACCCGTGTGGCTATCCCACAAGGTCGTTCCGAGCTGGATCGCGTCGTGGACATCGACGGTGGCTTGCTGCTGTCGGGCGAAACCCTCTACGTCGCCACCTACCAGGGCCGTGTTGCTGCGCTGGACCTGCAGAGCGGCCGCATCAACTGGCAGCGTGATGCTTCCAGCTATGCAGGTGTCGCCCAAGGGTTTGGCAGCGTCTATGTGAGCCTGGCCTCCGGCACGGTTGAAAGCGTCGATGAGCGTTCCACCACCGCACTGTGGAGCAACGACTCACTGGCTCGCCGTCAACTGTCGGCTCCGGAAGTTTTCTCCAGCTACGTAGCGGTAGGTGACTTCGAAGGTTACCTGCACCTGTTGAGCCAGGTGGACGGTCGCTTTGTGGGTCGCCAGCGTATCGACAGCGACGGCCTGCGTGCACGCCCGCTGGTGGTAGGTAACATGCTTTATGTGTATGGCAACGGCGGCACGCTGGAAGCCCTGACCATCAAGTAAAGGTTTGACTATGCTTGGGGTAACCCCCCAGGCGGCCCTGTTTCAATGCCTGTTGCTGTAGGAGCAAGCTTGCTTGCGAAGGACTTCAACGATAACGCGGGTTTTCTGGATAGACGCGTCGTCCTTGGGTTTTTCGCGAGCAAGCTCGCTCCTACAGTGGTGGTGCCAGAGCAGGGCATGTGGCATTTAAAATGCCGCCCCGAGCACCAGCCGCTGCCCTGCAGCGGCTTTTGTATTTTCTGAAATAACGAAGTGGAGAGCCGCATGGTTCCCGTAATCGCCCTGGTGGGCCGACCTAACGTCGGCAAGTCCACCTTGTTCAACCGCCTGACCAGGACTCGCGACGCCATCGTCGGCGACTTGTCCGGTCTGACCCGTGATCGCCAATACGGTGAGGCAAAGTGGCAAGGGCGCTCCTACATTATCGTCGACACCGGTGGTATCTCCGGTGACGAGCATGGCATGGACGAAAAGATGGCCGAGCAGTCGCTGCTGGCCATTGAAGAAGCCGATGTCGTGTTGTTCCTGGTGGATGCCCGCGCCGGCTACACCGCTGCCGACCAGATGATTGGCGAGCACCTGCGCAAGCGTAACAAGCGTTCCTATCTGGTCGCCAACAAGATCGACAACATCGATCCTGAGGCAGCCCGTGCCGAATTCAGCCCGATGGGCCTGGGAGACGCGATCCCGGTCGCCGGTGCCCACGGTCGCGGCATCACCCAGATGCTGGAAATCGCCCTGCGCGATTTCCCCAAGGATGACGTCGAGGAAGAAGAGGGTGATGAAGAGATCGTTGCCGAAGGCGAGGAAGCCAAGCGCATTCCTGGCCCGAGCGAAAAAGACGGTATCAAGATCGCCATCATCGGTCGCCCGAACGTCGGCAAGTCGACCCTGGTCAACCGCATGCTCGGTGAAGACCGCGTTATCGTCTACGACCAGCCCGGCACCACCCGCGACAGTATCTACATCCCGTTCGAGCGTAACGACGAGAAGTACACGCTGATCGACACCGCAGGTGTGCGCAAGCGCGGCAAGATCCACGAAGAAGTTGAAAAGTTCTCCGTGGTCAAAACCCTGCAGGCGATCAAAGACGCCAACGTGGTGATCTTCGTGATGGATGCCCGCGAAGGCGTGGTAGACCACGATCTCAACTTGCTGGGCTTTGCCCTGGAAGCCGGTCGGGCCCTGGTGATCGCGATCAACAAGTGGGACGGCATGACGCCGAGCGAGCGCGATTTCGTCAAGATCGAGCTGCAGCGTCGGTTGTTCTTCGTTGAGTTTGCCGACATCCACTTTATCTCGGCACTGCACGGTACCGGCGTGGGCAACCTCTACGCCTCCGTACAGAACTCGTTCAAGTCTGCGGTCACCCGCTGGCCGACCAACCGCCTGACCCAGATCCTCGAAGACGCCGTGGGCGAGCACGCCCCGCCGATGGTCAACAACCGCCGGATCAAACTGCGTTACGCCCACTTGGGTGGTGCCAACCCGCCGATTATCGTGATCCATGGTAATCAGATCGAGAAGGTGCCCAAGTCCTACGTGCGTTACCTGGAAAACACTTACCGCCGAGTCTTGAAACTGGTCGGTACGCCGATCCGCATCGAGTTCAAGGGTGGCGAGAACCCATACGAAGGCAACAAGAACACACTGACCGACCGTCAGGTGAACAAGAAGCGTCGTTTGATGACTCACCACAAGAAGGCCGACAAGAAGCGTCGCGACAAGAAATAGCAGGCGCTATAAGTTGTGAGCGACAAGCTGCAAGAGAGGGCTCCTTTGGAGCCCTTTTTTATGCGCGGCCGTTTGTGCCTTGACCCGATGCAATTGGCAGCTTAAAACTTGAGGCTCACCTGCAGGGGCCTCCGATGATCACCAGCAAGCTGCCGAACGTCGGCACGACCATTTTCACCACCATGTCGCAACTCGCTGCTGAAACCGGCGCGCTCAACCTGTCCCAGGGTTTCCCGGATTTCAATGGACCGCAAGGTTTGCTCGACGCAGTGGGCAAGCATATCGCTCTGGGTCACAACCAATACGCGCCCATGACCGGCTTGCCCGTGTTGCGGCAGCAGGTGGCTGCCAAAATTGCTCGCAGTTATGGCGCCACAGTCAATGCCGACAGCGAGGTGACCATCACTCCTGGCGCCACCGAGGCGATCTTCTGTGCGATCCAGGCGGTGATTCGCAATGGCGATGAAGTCATCGTGTTCGACCCCAGCTACGACAGCTATGAGCCCTCAGTGGAGCTGGCCGGTGGTCGTTGCGTGCACGTGCAACTGAGCCTGGACGGCTTTGCCCTCGACTTCGAGAAGATCAAGGCGGCACTGTCACCGCGCACCCGCATGATCATCATCAACTCGCCCCATAACCCGACTGGCGCGCTGATCAGCCGTGCCGAGCTGGACCAGTTGGCCGAACTGATCCGCGACCGCGATATCTACCTGGTCAGCGATGAGGTCTACGAACATCTGGTGTTCGACGGTGTGCCACACGTCAGCGTTCTCGCCCACGAAGAGTTGTATCAGCGCGCTTTCGTGGTCAGTTCCTTCGGCAAGACTTATCACGTGACCGGCTGGAAAACCGGCTATGTGGTCGCTCCCCCGGCCCTCAGCGCCGAACTGCGCAAGGTGCATCAATATGTCAACTTTTGCGGCGTGACCCCTTTGCAGTACGCTTTGGCTGACTTCATGGCTGATCACCCGGAGCATGTCGAAGAACTGCCGGCCTTTTACCAGGCCAAGCGCGACATGTTTTGCGACCTGCTGGGGCCATCCCGCTTCAGTTTTACCCGGGTGAGCGGCACTTATTTCCAACTGGTGGATTACTCACAGATTCGCCCAGACCTGGATGACATTGCCATGTCCTTGTGGATGACCCGCGAACACGGCGTGGCGACCATACCGGTCTCGGTGTTCTACCAGAACCCACCCCAAGGCCAGCGCCTGGTGCGCCTGTGCTTTGCCAAACGCGAGGAGACGCTGCAACAAGCAGCCGAAAAGCTATGCGTGATCTGAGTGCACTGCCCAATCTGAACATCGCCCTGATCCAGACCAGCCTGGTGTGGCATGACCGTCAGGCTAACCTTGAGCATTTTGAGCTGCTGCTGGAGCAGGCCAATGGCGCCGACCTGATCATACTGCCGGAGATGTTCACCACCGGTTTCTCCATGGAGTCCGAAGCGCTCGCCGAGCCGGAAAACGGCCCGACCCATCACTGGCTCCAGGCGCAGGCATCCAAATACAACGCGGTGATCACTGGCAGCGTGATTATCCAGGCCGCCGACGGTAGCCACCGCAACCGCCTGTTGTGGGCAAGGCCGGATGGCGAGGTGTTGCATTACGACAAGCGTCACCTGTTCCGCATGGCCGGTGAGCACGATCACTACACCCCCGGTGAACGCCAGGTGCAGTTTGAGTTGAAGGGCTGGCGCATACGCCCACTGATTTGCTACGACCTGCGCTTCCCGGTATGGAGTCGCGATGCCCAGGACACCGACTTGCTGCTGTACACCGCCAATTGGCCCGGTGCGCGGCGTCAGCATTGGAACCGCTTGTTGCCGGCGCGGGCCATCGAGAATCTGTGTTACGTGGCGGCGGTGAACCGCGTCGGCACGGACGGCAAGGGCTTCGCCTACACCGGCGACAGCCAGGTGCTGGATTTCCAAGGTGAAACCTTGCTGAGTGCAGGGGAGGCGGACGGGGTGTTCCAGGTGATTCTGGATGCGGCGGAGTTGGCTGCTTATCGCACCAGGTTTCCAGCGAACCTGGATGCCGATAGCTTTCAGTTCCTGTAGGAGCGAGCTTGCTCGCGAAAAGCGCCAACGATAACGCAGCGTTATCAGGTTGCCAGCGGTGCCTTTGGGTTTTTCGCGAGCAAGCTGTTCTGGTCAAGTTTTTCCGGACACCGATTACGGTGGTCAAGCCTCCTGCTGCTCCATGGCTATTGGAGACAGGTAGTTATTGTAGCTGTGGAGCCTAATTCGGTTATACCGCATGAAGAAGCTGGTCATATCCTGCCTGGCT
>NZ_LMGQ01000006.1:0-25529 GCF_001427465.1 Pseudomonas sp. Root569
CCGTGTTCCTTGCCGGCTTTTTCGGCGAAGGCCCATTCTGTTTGAAACCAGGGTTCTTCGGCCTGCTTGACCAGAAAGCCGATCTTCACTTCTTCAGCGGATACGATGCTGCTGAGGCTGCTTAAAGCAACGGCGGCAGCCAGAACGCGTAGAACCTTTTTCATGAACGACACCTCTTGTTGTTGTTTTTAAGTCTTGGGTTTAACCGGCGAAGCGATGGCAAGGTTTGCCAGGCACATCGACCTCAATGGCCAACAGCGCACCGTCCAAAGGGTGACCCAAGGGGCTCGCGGCGCTGGTGATATACAACGTGGTCAGGTCGGGCCCACCGAACACGCAACTGGTGGGACGGCTGACGGGCAGTTCGATGATGCGGTCCACCTTGCCAAGGGGTGTCAGGCGCAGCAGGCAACTGCCGTCCCAACGGGCATTCCAGATGTAGCCTTCGGCGTCCATGGCCGAACCGTCCGGACCGCCTCGCTCGTGGGGTCCGAACCACACCCGTGCGGGATCGAGTTGGCCGTCAGACTGGATTGCATGGTGGTACAGCGTGCCGTCCATGCTGTCGCCGAAGTGCACGTGACCACCGTCTTCACTCCACAGCAGTGTGTTGGGAATGCCCAGGCCGCTGAGCAGCGGCGTGACCGTGGCATCGGCATCGATGCGGAACAATCCGCCGGAACGCCGAGTGATGGGCAAGTCCTCGCCTTGCTCACCGATATTGTTCTGCATGGTGCCCAGCCACAGCCGGCCCTGGGCATCGCAGCGCGCTTCATTGCCGCGGTTGCCGGGTTGCGGGTCGGCGACGCACAGCAGGGTCAGCGCTTCGGTGGTCAGGTCCAGGCGATACACGCCGCTGCTTAAGGTCACCAGCGCATCGCCGCTTTCACAGGGGATGAATGCCGAGACATGCTCGGGCAATTGCCAGACCTGCAACTCGCCGCCCATCAGGCGCAGGGCCTGCCGGGCAGCGATATCCACCCAATACAGGGCCTGGGTCGGTCTGTCCCAGAACGGCCCTTCGCCCAACCGGGCACGGTGTGGGGTCACTGCATTCACTGACATGAAGCCTCCTGGTGAATTACAGCGGATCGCGGGATGGCGTGCCATCCACCAGCCGCTGAATACGCAACGGGTTGGCGTTTTTCAACGCCTCGGGCAGCAGGCTATCAGGGTAATTCTGGAAGCACACCGGGCGCAGGAAGCGGTCGATGGCCAGGGTGCCCACCGACGTGCCGCGGGCGTCGGACGTTGCCGGATATGGCCCGCCGTGCACCATCGAATCGCAGACTTCGACGCCAGTGGGATAACCGTTGAGCAGGATGCGTCCGACTTTCTGTTCCAGCAGCGGCGTGAGTTCGGCGAACTGTTGAAAGTCCGCCGGCTCGCCAATGATTGTCGCCGTGAGCTGGCCGTGCAGACCGTGCAAGGCCGCATTGAGCTGGGCCTGGTCAGCGACTTCGACGAACACCGTGGTGGGGCCGAACACTTCTTCCTGCAGCACTTCGTCGCCGTCGATCAACAGCCGTACATCCGCCTTGAACAGCTGCGGTTGAGCCTGGTTGCCCGACTGCGCGTTACCCGCCAGGTGCTGGATACCGGGGTGGGACAGGAGTTTTTCCAGACCCTTGCCATAGCTGCCCAAGGTGCCGGCGTTGAGCATGGTCTGCGCCGGTTGCGCGCCGATCAATTGCGCGACCTGTTGAGTGAACGCCGTGAATTGTGGCGACGCGATACCGATGACCAGGCCGGGATTGGTGCAGAACTGTCCGCAGCCCTGCACTACCGAGGCGGTCAGGTCGCGGGCCACGCTTTCGGCGCGGGCGTGCAAGGCCTGGGGCAGTACGATCACCGGGTTGATGCTCGACATCTCGGCGAACACCGGGATCGGTTGCGGGCGTGCCGCGGCCATATCGCACAGGGCACGGCCACCCTTGAGCGAGCCGGTGAAACCCACGGCCTGGATCGCCGGATGCTTGACCAGGGCTTCGCCGACGCCGCCGCCGAAGATCATGTTGAATACCCCCGCCGGCATCTCGGTGGCCTCGGCTGCGCGGATGATCGCATCGGCCACTTGCTCGGCCGTCGCCATGTGCCCGCTGTGAGCCTTGAACACCACAGGGCAGCCTGCGGCCAACGCAGCGGCGGTATCACCACCGGCCGTGGAAAATGCCAGGGGGAAATTACTCGCGCCAAACACGGCGACCGGGCCCAGGCCGATACGGTATTGGCGCAGGTCCGGGCGTGGCAGCGGCTGGCGATCCGGCAAGGCTTTATCGATACGCGCCCCGTAGAAATCGCCACGGCGCAGCACCGTGGCGAACAGGCGCATCTGGCCGCTGGTGCGCCCACGCTCGCCTTTGATGCGGGCGGCGGGCAGCGCGGTTTCGCGGCAGACCAAATCGATGAAGTTATCGCTCAGGGCATCCAGCTCGTCGGCTATCGCGTCCAGGAACTGCGCACGGCGCGCGGCACTCAGCGCACGGAACGCCGGATACGCAGCGGCGGCGGCCTTGGCGGCGGCATCGACCTCTTGCGGTGTGGCCTGGTAGAAATCCTGCGGCAAGGCTTCGCCGCTGGTGGCATCGACGCTTTGCAGCTTGACGTCGCCGTTGGCGCTGCGCTGGCCGCCAATGTAGTTGTGGCCGAGGAACTGGGTCATGTTGATCTCCTTAAAGGGGGGTGACTTGGCCGGGTTCAAATGCCGCGTCGCTGCTTCCGATACCGTTGATCAACGGCGCGCCGAATTCGGCCTGGCTGATCTCGAACACGTCGCCCGGCTGGGTACGTATACCGTCGGCAAATGACAGCGTAGCGGTGCCGAAGAAGTGAATGTGCACATCCCCCGGCTTAAGGAACTGGCTGTATTTGAAGTGGTGATACTCAAGGTTTTCCAGGCTGTGGCACATATTGGCCTCGCCACTGAGGAATTCGTTCCGCCAGATTTCTTCGCCGTTGCGCAGGATGCGGCTGCTGCCGGCCAGGTGCTGGGGCAGCTCGCCCACGCGCAGTTCCGGGCCATAGCTGCAACTGCGCAGCTTGGAATGGGCCAGGTACAGGTAGTTCTTGCGTTCCATCACATGGTCGGAGAACTCATTACCCACCGCAAAACCCAGGCGGTAGGGTTTGCGGTCGTGGCCGATCACATAGAGGCCGCCGATCTCCGGCTCTTCGCCAGCGTCTTCGGCAAACGGCGGCACCGGGAAGGCGGCGCCCGGGCGTACGACAATGCTGCCGTCGCCCTTGTAGAACCACTCCGGCTGCACGCCTGCCTGGCCGGCCGCGGGCTTGCCGCCCTCTACGCCCCACTTGAAGATACGCATGGTGTCGGTCATGGCGCTGTCGTCGCCGGCCTGCTGGTGCATCTTGTCGCGGGCCGAAGCGCTGCCCAGGTGGGTCAGGCCGGTGCCGCTGATCAGCATATGGGCCGGGTCCGGGTGGTCCAGTGGCGGCAGGACTTTCAGCTCGGCCAGCAGCGCGGCGTAGTCATGGCTGTCGCCCAGGCCCAGGCCCTGCACCTGTTGCGCAAGGCCCGTGCCGGCCTTGATGGCGGCCAGCGCCAACTCGCGTACGCTGTGTGCGCCCTGCACTTCGCGCAGAGTGTTGCCTTCCACTACGCCGACGCGGCGCTCCCCGTTACCCAACTCGAACTGAACTAGACGCATGCATTTTCTCCAGGATTTAAGAACGTGTGGCGCCACGGGCGCTGGCGGCGAATTCGTCGACCGGCAGCACGTGCTTGCGCTCCAGCACGCGGTAGACCACAAGGGTCAAGACCAGCCCGAACACCATCACGCCGGATAAGAAATACAGGCCCGAGGCCAGGTTACCGGTGTATTCCTTGAGCGCACCGATCACGAACGGACCGATGTAGCCGCCAAGGTTGCCCACCGAGTTGATCAAGGCGATACCGGCTGCCGCGCTGGCCCCGGCAAAGAAGCGCCCCGGCAAGGTCCAGAACACCGCGGTGCAGGAAAACATGGCGAACGCCGCCAGGCACAACGCAGCCATCTGCAGCACCGGCACACTCAGCCAGGCGCTGCAGAACAGGCCGATGGCGCCGAGCACATACAGCACCGCGAGATGGCCGTAGCGATCATTCAAGCGGTCGGAACTGCGCGGGATGATCAGCAGGCCGATGATGCCGAAGATATACGGTACGGCGGAGATGAAGCCGGTGGTGAGGTCGCTGCCGCCGAACTGCTTGATCAGGGTCGGCAGCCACAGGCCCAGGCCGTAGATGCTCAGGGTCACCGGCAGGTAGAACAGCGCCAGCAGCAACACGCGCTTGTCCTTGAGGGCATGCAAGGGGTTGCCATGGCGGGTCTGGCCGTAAGCTTGCAGGTCTTTTTCCAGCTCGCCGGTGAGCCAGGTCTTTTCTTGCTCGCTCATCCAGCTGACCTGTTTCGGCCCATCCGGCAGGTAGCGCAGCACCGGCCAGGTCAGCAGGATCGCCGGGGTGCCGATCACGATAAAAAGCCACTGCCAGCCGTGCAGGCCAAGGATGCCGTCCATGCCGAGCAGACCGCCGGATACGGGGCCCGTGATCATCATCGCGATGGGCTGGGAGAGGATGAACAGCCCGAGGATCTTGCCGCGATGGCGTACCGGGAACCATTGGGTGATGTAGTACAGCACGCCAGGAAAGAACCCCGCCTCCGCCGCGCCGAGCAAAAAGCGCATCACATAGAAGCTGTGCGGACCTTGCACGAAAGCCATGCCGATGGTGATGGCGCCCCAGGTGATCATGATGCGCGCAAACCAGCGCCGCGCGCCGAAGCGGTCGAGCATCAGGTTGCTGGGGATTTCGAACAGGAAGTAGCCAATGAAGAACAGCCCGGCACCGAGGCCATAGGCGGCGTCACCGATGCCGACGTCGGCGCCCATGTGCAGCTTGGCGAACCCTACGGCGGAACGGTCCACGTAGGCGATCAGATACAGCAGGATCAGGAAGGGAATCAGTTTCAGCGTGATGCGCCGAATAAGCCGCAATTCCTGGCTCATGGGTCGATCTCCGATTGTTGTTTTTATAGAAGCTCGGGGGACGCCTCTCGCGAAATCCGCCAGGGTCATACCTCAGTTGAGATCGACTATATAGTATGACTATTTGCAAAACAACACTTCCAAAGCTTCGATTTTGCGCTTATGTTTAACCACGCATAGAACATATAGTCATACAATAAGAGAATCGATCATGCCTGACAAAAAGCCCGGCCTACGCTCCGCCCAGTGGTTTGGTACCGCCGATAAGAACGGCTTCATGTACCGCAGCTGGATGAAGAACCAGGGCATTGCCGACCACCAGTTCCATGGCAAGCCGATCATCGGCATCTGCAATACCTGGTCGGAGCTGACCCCGTGCAACGCGCACTTCCGCCAGATCGCCGAGCACGTCAAGCGCGGCGTGATCGAGGCCGGTGGCTTCCCGGTGGAATTCCCGGTGTTTTCCAACGGTGAATCCAACCTGCGCCCTACCGCCATGCTCACCCGCAACCTGGCGAGCATGGATGTGGAGGAAGCCATTCGCGGCAACCCCATCGATGGCGTGGTGCTGCTGACCGGTTGCGACAAGACCACCCCGGCGCTGCTGATGGGTGCGGCCAGTTGCGATGTGCCGGCCATCGTGGTCACCGGCGGGCCGATGCTCAATGGCAAGCACAAGGGCCAGGACATCGGTTCGGGCACCGTGGTGTGGCAGCTCAGCGAACAGGTCAAGGCCGGCACCATCACCCTGGATGACTTCCTTGCTGCCGAAGGCGGCATGTCACGCTCGGCGGGCACCTGCAACACCATGGGCACGGCGTCGACCATGGCCTGTATGGCCGAGGCACTGGGCACGTCCCTGCCCCACAACGCGGCGATCCCGGCGGTGGATGCACGACGTTATGTGCTGGCGCATATGTCGGGCATGCGTGCGGTGGAGATGGTGCGCGAAGACTTGAAGCTGTCGAAGATCCTGACCAAGGAAGCGTTTGAAAACGCGATCCGGGTAAACGCGGCCATCGGCGGTTCGACCAACGCGGTGATCCACTTGAAAGCCATTGCCGGGCGCATCGGGGTTGAACTCGACCTGGATGACTGGACCCGCATCGGCCGCGGCATGCCGACCATCGTCGACCTGCAACCGTCCGGGCGCTTCCTGATGGAAGAGTTCTACTACGCAGGTGGCTTGCCCGCAGTGCTGCGTCGCCTGGGTGAAGCCAACCTGATCCCCCACCCCAATGCCTTGACCGTCAACGGCAAGTCCCTGGGCGAGAACACCAAGGACTCGCCGATCTACGCCCAGGATGAAGTGATCCGCACCCTCGACAACCCGATCCGCGCCGACGGTGGCATCTGCGTGTTGCGCGGCAACCTGGCGCCGCTGGGTGCGGTGCTCAAGCCGTCGGCGGCCAGCCCCGAGCTGATGCAGCATCGCGGCCGTGCGGTGGTGTTCGAGAACTTCGACATGTACAAGGCGCGCATCAACGACCCGGACCTGGACGTGGACGCCAACTCGATCCTGGTCATGAAGAACTGCGGCCCCAAGGGTTACCCGGGCATGGCCGAAGTCGGCAACATGGGCTTGCCGGCCAAGCTGCTGGCCCAGGGCGTGACCGACATGGTGCGTATTTCCGATGCACGCATGAGCGGCACCGCCTACGGCACGGTGGTCTTGCATGTGGCGCCGGAAGCCGCTGCCGGCGGGCCGTTGGCCACGGTGCAGGAAGGCGACTGGATCGAGCTCGATTGTGCCAATGGCCGCCTGCACCTGGACATCCCCGACGCCGAGCTGGCGGCACGCATGGCCGACCTCAAGCCGGCGCAGAACCTGATCGTCGGCGGGTACCGCCAGTTGTACATCGACCATGTGCTGCAGGCTGACCAGGGCTGTGATTTCGACTTCCTGGTGGGTTGCCGTGGCGCCGAAGTCCCACGGCATTCCCACTAATTGGGATGCTATGATGCGGCGAATCTAAGCCAGAGCCTATCCGTCGTTATGGATCACCAGCCGCCCAAGCCGCGCAAGAGCCAGCATGCCCAGATCGTCCAGGACTTGGGCATGCACATCGTTTCCGGTCGCTTCAAGCCTGAAGAACGGTTGCCCATGGAAGCCACGCTGTGCGAGGAATACCAGGTCAGCCGCTCGGTATTGCGCGAGGCGACGCGGGTGCTGAGCGCCAAGGGCCTGGTGTATTCCAAGCCGCGGGTGGGCGCGGTGGTGCGGCCGCGCTTGAAATGGCACCTGCTCGACCCGGACGTGCTGTCCTGGTTGATGCAGTCCACACCCCACAGCGAGTTCTTCAACACCCTGGCCGGGGTGCGTCGTATCCTGGAGCCGGAAATCGCCGCCATGGCCGCGACCACCGCCACCGATGAAGACATCGCCACCATCGAACAAGCCTACCAGGGCATGGAAACCGCGCAGACCCACGAACAGCTGTTGCAGGCCGACCTGGACTTCCACCGTGCGATTGCCGACGCCACTCGCAACGACCTGCTCGCCTATATGTGCAACATGCTTTCACTGCCGTTGCGCGAGTCGATCAACATCACCAACCGCCGTCCGGATATCCAGGGTTTGAGCCTGCCCCGGCACAAGGCGATCCTTACCGCGATCCAGAACCGCGACGCCCTGGGCGCGCGGCACGCCTCGCTGGTGCAATTGGATGACACACGGGTGGCGCTGGATACGGTGATGAATGTGCTGACGCCGTTGTAACCCGGCGCTGTGGCACCTATTCCTGATTATTGGCGTTGGCTCTGGGGCAGGTGTTATCTCCGTCTTTTTTCAGCGCCAGCACCGCCTGGCGCTCGGACAACAAGTGGGTAATGGCCCCGCCGATAGCGGCGGAAATAAGTGCCAGGGCTTCTTTGGGCAGATTGATCGCCGCCCAGGTCAACCCGCCGATCAGCAAAATGACAAAGAGGATATTGAAGCGCGACACGCCGAGTTTGATCGAGCGGACGATATCGGAGGTGTCCTGCATTTTTTCGAAGCGCTTGAGGTCTTCGAACTTGCGCACCGACTCCAGCGTTTCCAGGTAATGGGTTTCGGCGCGCTTCAATTTCTTGATCACCTCGGCCTCTAGCATGACCTCCTCTATCTCGATCCTGACCAGGCTGATATTGGCGCCTGGCCGGCCAAGTATTTCCGAACTCAGCGAACTCTCGGCCAGCTCGGCCAATAGATAGGTGTACGAGGTCTCGCTGATTTCCTTGACGTACTTTTGCAGGGCTGAGGTATAGCACTTGGTGGCGTAACGGGTGAAGAGACGCTCGGCATCGTTAGTCTTTTTAATCAGTTCATCGGTTTCACTGACGAGTTCTCGCTCCATTTTCAATATCCCTATCAAGCGTGGCTTCGAAAAGCATGGGCGCCGACAACTAGGCTGACACGTTAATGGCAAACATCTCTCCATGGTCCTGCACTGTCTACTGTCAACCTTGACAGTCATGCAGATCCAAATGTGGGAGGGGCGGTGCAACGATTCGAATGGCACCGATGGCGGTGTATCAGCCCCGCATATGCTGGTTGAAATAATGCTATCGGGAGCAAGCCCCCTCCCACATGAGATATGCATTCCAGGCTGACAGAGAGCCCCCTGGACGCATGCAGTCCAAATGTGGGAGGGGGCTTGCTCCCGATAGCGGTGGATCAGCACCAGATACCTGGCTGACATACCTATATCGGGGCATAGGTATCTACACAACTGACCGTGCCGACTTGCTGCTTGCTCTTGCTCTGCTTTTGATTTTAGGCGCCCCGTCAAACCACGCTGGCCGGAACTCGACAGGGATTTGGGGCACACCGAGCCTGGGCGAGGTGCCGAGTGGTGGGGCGAGGACCTTATGCTTACTTTTGGGTCCTTCCAAAAGTGAGCCGCTGTAAAAGCGGAACCCTAAGTAGCCGTTACCGCAGAAATGGATATGTACTCGGTATGATCCAACATCCTGGTCGGCTGTCAGGCCGCCATCGGGGGCAAGCCCCCTCCCACATTTTGGGCCTGTGTATAGCGCGTTATAGGGTGTAGGAAATTCCAATCTGCACCGTACGCGGGGCACCCGGGTAGGCATAGATATTACCGAACGCCCCTTCCTCATACTCGCGGTTGAACAGGTTCTTCACATCCAGGTTCAGGCGTACCTGCTCGTTGACCTTGTAGTAGCCGAGCAGGTCGACCACGGTGTAGGCGTCCATCGAGAAGCCAGAGTTGGCGGTCTGGCCGGCACGCTGGTCGACGTACTTGCCGCCGACCCCCAGGCCCAGGCCCTTGAGTGCGCCGTCCTGGAACTCGTAGACATTGAGCAGGCTGAAGCTGTTGCGCGGGATGTTCATCAGGCGGGTGCCGGCACGGAAGGTGTTGTCTCGGGTGACCTCGGCATCCACGTAGGCGTAGCCGCCGATCACGCGCCACTCGGGTGTGAGGTTGCCCGCCACGTTCAGGTCGAATCCGCGGCTGCGCACCTGGCCAGCGGCGACGCTGAAGGTGTTGGTGGGGTCGGCCGGGTCATTGGTCAGCACGTTTTTCTTTTCGATCTGGTAGATCGCCGCGTCGACACTCAGTTGACGGTCAAGCGCCTCCCACTTGACCCCGATCTCATAGGACTTGCCTTTCTCCGGTGCAAAACCACCGCCTTCACGGCTGGCACCGGTATTGGGCTTGAACGAACGGGCGGCGTCGGCATAGACCGCGACGGTGTCGGTGAGGTCGTAGATCACGCCCACACGCGGGGTGACCGCGTTGTCAGCGGCGGTCCAGGGTTTTACCCCTGTTACATAGCTTTCGTAGTCATGCTCAAAACGCTCGAAACGCGCCCCTGCCAAGACTTTCAAGCGCTCGGTCAGCGCCACCTGATCCTGGACAAACGCCGCATAGGTCTTGAGGTTCTCCTTGTCGTGGGTCGGCGTGCGCGTCAGCGGCGGACGGGCCTGGCCATACGCCGGATTGAAAATGTCGATCGGGTAGGTACCCAGGGCCGCACTGGAACGCTGGATGATCGACTGGTAGTCGTAATCCTCGTACTCGATACCGGTGAGCAGGGTGTGATCGAAGCCGCCCGTGGAAAAGTGCCCGGTCAGGTTGAGCTGGTAATCCTTGTCAGTCCATTCCAGTTTGCGGTAGTTGAAGTTGCGTTGCAGGGTGCGGCCATCGGCGCCCAGGCTGCCCATCCCATTGGCTTCGATGGCGTTGCCTTTCAAACTGCCGTCCAACCACTGGAAACCACCGCCCAGGGTCCAGTTGTCGTTGAGCGCATGCTCGAAACGCAACTGCGCCATGTTGTTGTCGTTGTGCAGCTTGCCGGCGTCCTTGTCGCCCCAGAACGTATCGCGCGAGGGCGTGCCGCGCTGGTTGGGCAGGCGCGTCAGGCCACGGTCCAACGGGTGGTTGTTGCGCATGAAGTCGCCTTCGAAGGTCACCTTGGTGTCGTCGCTGGCCTGCCAGGTGATCACCGGAGTCACGCCATAGCGCTCGGTCTCGACATGATCGCGGAAGGTATCGCCGCCCTCACCCACCACGTTCAGGCGATAGGCCAGGCGGCCTTCTTCGTCCAGCGGGCCGGAGGCATCCAGGGTGCCGCGTTTCATGCCCTGGTCATTCACCTGGCTGCCCAGGGTCACGGTGCGCTCGGCCAGCGGCTGCTTGGACACGACGTTGAAGGTACCACCGGGGTCGCCACGGCCGTAGAGCATGGTGGCGGGGCCGCGCAGTACTTCAAGACGCTCGATGGTATTGGCGTCCGGCATGTTCGGGTAGCCGCGGTTGATCGGGAAACCATTGCGGTAGAACTCACCGGTAGTAAAGCCACGCACGGTGAAAGTGGTCAGGCCCTGGCCGCCGAAGTTGTTGGCGCGGCCGACACCGCCGGCATAGTCGAGGGCATCCTGCAGGCGCGTCGCGCCGATGTCCTCGACCACGTCCTTGGAGACAACGCTGATGGATTGCGGGGTTTCATGAATGGAGGTGTCGGTACGCGTCGCACTGGCTGATCGTGTGGCGTGGTAACCCTGCACCGGCCCCTGGGCCGACTCGAAGTCCGCGGTGGCAGTCACGTTGGTGGCCTGCAGCTCGATACTGGCTGTTTCAGCGGGGGCATCCTCTGCCCACGAAAAAGGGGAAAACGCCTGAAGCACGCAGATGGAAATCAGGGTACGACGCATGGGTGTTGAACCTAGTGAAAGAGCCAGATGGGACGGCAAACCTGCCAAGAATTCGCGAGCATCATAGCCCAGTCGATTCTCATTTGGCATCCATTCTCATTTGTTATTTTTCGCTCAAGCCTTTGGCCTCCGTAGTGCATAAACACCAGGCGAAAAAAAGCCACTCACTTGAGTGGCTCTTGTGTATGCCTGGCCCGCCTCAGCGATAGCGTTCCAACCAATGCGCGTAAGGCGCCGGCAAGGTCCAGGAGGATTTTTCCACGCCCAATTCCTTGGCGGCAAAGTACGCCCAATGCGGATCGGCCAAGTGCGCACGCCCTACCGACACCAGGTCCAGGTGCCCGGCCTGCAACGCGCCTTCGGCCAGTTGCGGGGTACCGAAGCCCCAGGCGGATGTCACCGGGATACCCGCTTCACGACGCACGCGTTCGGCAATCGGCCCCATGAAGGCCGGGCCCCACGGGATGTTGGTGTCGGGAATGGTGAAACCGACGCTGACGCTCAGCAGGTCGAGGCCACGGTCCTTGAAGCGGCGCGCCAGCTCGATGGACTCGGTGAGGGTCTGCTCATCACGGCCGTCGTATTCGATCACGCCGAACCGGGCAGTGAGCGGCAGGTTTTCCGGCCAGACTTCACGCACGGCGGCCAGGGTTTCCAGGAGGAAGCGGCTGCGGTTATCGAAGCTGCCACCGTAGGCATCGGTGCGCTGGTTGGAATGCTCGGAGAAAAAGCTCTGGCCCAGGTAGCCGTGGGCGAAGTGCAGCTCGATCCATTCAAAACCGGCGTCACGGGCGCGGCGGGCGGCGTCGACGAAGTCCTGCTGGACGCGGGCGATATCGTCCAGGGTCATGGCACGCGGTACGTTGGGCAGGTTGGCCCCGAACGCGATGGCCGAAGGGGCGATGGTTTCCCAGCTGCGTGCATCGGAGGCAGGAATGTGGTCATCGCCTTCCCACGGGCGGTTGGCGCTGGCCTTGCGACCGGCGTGGGCGATCTGGATGCCCGGCACCGAACCTGCGGCCTTGATGGCCTTGACCATGGGCACGAACGCCTGGGCATGGGCATCGCTCCAGATACCGGCACAGCCTGGGGTGATACGCCCTTCGGGAGCGACTGCGGTGGCCTCGACCACCAGCAGGCCGGCCCCGCCACGGGCCATGCCGGCCAGGTGTACGTGGTGCCAATCGTTGACCATGCCGTCATCGGCCATGTATTGGCACATCGGCGGGATGGCAATGCGATTGCGCAAGGTAACGTCTTTAAGTTTGAACGGTTCGAACAAGGCGGACATCAGATACTCCGGGGAAGGGTGTGTGATTCGATAGTTCGATGGTAATCGAACTATGGTATTGAACGCTACCCCCCTGTTATGATCCGCCCATGCGAGCTTTCAAACACCCTACACCGCAAGAATTGACCCTAGAGCGCGTGCTTTACGCCTTGAGCGACCCCGTACGCCTGGACATCGTGCGCTGCCTGGCCGGCGTGCCCGAAGCCAGCTGTGGTGAACTGGATGGCGGGCGACCTAAATCCAGCATGTCCCACCACTTCCGCGTGCTGCGCGATGCCGGCCTGGTGCACACCCGCAACGTGGGCACTACCCATATGAATTCATTGCGTCGCGACGAGCTGGAGAGCCGCTTTCCCGGGTTGTTGGCGAGTATTCTGTCGCAGCTGTAGATGACGCCTGCGCGTCAGGATAAAACCGGCTGCAGCAGCGCACCGTCCAGATGCACGCAGTCCTTGCCGTTGCGCTTGGCGCCATACAGGTTCTTGTCCGCCATCTTGAGCACCGTCGACAGGTCGTCGCCCGCCGAAAAGCGCGCCATGCCCGCACTGCACGTGTAGTTATGCGGTGCAGCGACACTGCTGCGGATCGACTGCAACAACGCCAGGGCAAAATCGCAGGCCAGTTCCGGGTCGTCACCCTGCAACAACACACCGAACTCTTCCCCGCCGATCCGTCCAAAGCTGTGACTGCCCTTGGCGTTTTTCAGGCACACGGCCATGGCACGCAGGATCTTGTCGCCCACATCGTGACCATACAGGTCATTTTTTTCCTTGAAACTGTCGATATCCAACATGATGAAGTAGCCGCTCTGGCCACCACTGAGCAACTTTTCGAAACTTTGCATAAAGGCGCGCCGGTTGAGGATCGAGGTCAGATAATCAGTCTCGGCCAATGCGCGAAACTCACTTTCCACCAACAATACCGAGCGCAGGTTCTTCAAGTAGGAGTAACTCAAGATAAAACCAATGGACACCGAAGAAGCACAAAACATCAGCAGATAGACCTCGGTGCCCGCATATATATCGGCCTGCATCGGCGGCCACAGAATAAGCCAGACCAATAGCGCGTCGGCCAGATAATCCTGGACACTGATAAACAAGATGGCGCTGCCCACCACCAGGGTGACGGCCAATGGCAGGCCATAAATGCGCAACTCTTCATTCAAGCGAATGATGTAGGCGAAGCCGACCGACAACAGCACCATATAGGTCACCCCCAGCACCCGCCAAAGCAGAAAGTTGGCGGTCCTGGTATGCACGCGGCAAACCACCAACAGGCCAAGAGTGACGCCCATCGTATAAATATCCAACTGCAGGGCCGGATGAATCAACAACATGCCGACCCAGGCAATAATCCCTATCCATTCGGCTTGCGTCACCGCAGGCGACAGCAAACTGCGCATCCGGGGCCGCAACTTCAAGTTAGCAGGCATCCCCTACGCTCCCATCTCAATAGCATGCAGGCCCACCGCAAATGAAAAGGCCATGAAGCGCTTTACCAGACTGGCGAAAGGTGGCAGGACTTCCAGCCGGGTCTTGGAGTGGGCCTTGAAATAGCCCTTCTCCACACCTTCCTGCACCATGCGGATAATGTGGGTCTTGGACACGGAAAGTTGCTTGGCCAATGCCAGGTAGGACGACGACCTGAAGGTAGTGCGGTCATTGTCCGGCGCAAAGGCATCGTTATAGATAGCCAGCATCAACAGATGCCCGGCATCGCGTTTCACCAGCCAATAACACTCGGGCAGTAACACATCCACCGTCAGTTCAGACGCGAGGATTACGGCAAAACCCTTGAAATAGAGGGCCAGAAACCCGCGATCATCGAGGTCGCGCATCTGCCGGAAAATCTCCCGCTCCGGGTACAGCAGCGCCAACGACTCAGTCAGGGCGGTCAGCATCAAGCGTGCTTCACGGCAAGCTTCATCCGAGGGTGAATACACCCGGAAGCGACTGTCTTCTGGGTGCGGTGCAACCTCCATGAAACCCAGGGCACGAAACAACAGGAAGATTGATTCCAGGCTGTTTTTCGAACAATACCTGCGCGTCACGCACAGGGCCTTAACTTCCGCCAACAATGGCAGCGGGGTGGAAAAGTACTGGCTCAATAACGCAAACGACACCATCAAGCGGCTGTATTTAAGTGCACTCTTATAGAAAAACGGTCGTCTTGAATAGGGCACGAGCAGCACGTGGTAATGCGCTCTCATGCACGCTTCAAAATCCCTATGACGTTCGAGTGCTTGCGCGGTATTACACATAGCTGACTTCAACGAACTGACACGCATGAAAGAGCCCTGATCAACCAATTATTCCACTGATCTCGGCTACGAAATCCCTGCAGCCAGGCCCCAAAACAAATCACGTCAAAAACCCTGCCATTAATGGCTTTTTGCCTCGAACGCAATGTACAGCGATTGCCGCACCAGACGTCATCAGTACCAAAGTTGTTCCACATTCAAATCATCTGTGGCCCGCAGTTGCGCGACACCTCTCGTTACATTCTCCCGGGATAGCGACTTATCAACTAATCGATTCAGCACCCTGCGAACCTTCCCTCTCTGGCGACGTCGTAACAGGGCATTGTTGCCAACCACCCACTGCGAGGTGCTCGTTTGAAAGCTGCTGTCCTGAAGAAATATCGCCTGATCATCAAGACCATGGGCTATGTGGGCTGGGCGCTGTTCTGGCTGTTGCTATGGGATGTGGCCGTGACGGTGGACTTCATGCTGTTTCTCACCGCCAAGATCAACTTGCCGCTGATGCCCCTGACCTTGCTGGGTTCGGCGCTGGTGGTGCTGATCAGCTTTCGCAACAGCAGTGCCTACAACCGCTGGTGGGAAGCACGCACGCTATGGGGAGCGATGGTCAACAACTCGCGCAGCTTTGCCCGGCAAGTATTGACCCTGCTGGATGACGCTCCCGGTGAGGTGAACCCGGTCAAGTCGACGCTGTTGCGCCGGCACGTGGCCTATGTCAATTGCCTGGCCGCGCACCTCAAGGGCCAGCCGTGCCCGGAAGAAGTGCGGGCATTTATCCCCGCCGACGAATTTGCGCGCAACGGCGCCACCAATAATTTTGCCAATGACATCCTCACCGGCTCCGCTACGTTGCTGGCCCGCGAATACCAGGCCGGGCGCCTGGACAGCATTCGCCTGGCACGGCTGGAGTCGACCCTGGTGGACCTGTCCAATGCCCAGGGCGGCATGGAACGTATCGCCAACACGCCACTGCCCTACCCCTACGTGTATTTCCCGCGGCTGTTCATTTCGTTGTTCTGCCTGATCGTGCCGGTGGGCCTGGTGGAATCCCTGGGCTGGTTCACGCCGCTGGCCTCCACGGTGGTGGGCTTCATGCTGTTGGCCATCGAACGCATCGGCACCGACCTGCAAAGCCCGTTCAACTCCAGCGAACACCAGATCCAGATGGAGAGCATCTGCGAAACCATCGAAAAGAACCTGCAGTCGATGCAGCGTGATGCCCTGGGTGCCGAGCACATCGGTTAAACCTTGCCCCTGCCCTCAAGTGCTTGCCCTTGCAGTCGATATACAAGGGTAAGCATGGGCCGCTCAGACTGCAAAACAACACATGCGACGCTCACCGCTACCGTTTTCCCCCTTGCCAAAATTATAAATACCCGCGGGAGAAGTCATGAATATCAAGCAAAAGCTGACCTGGGCGTTTGCCGCCATCGCGTGCCTGCCAGTCATCCTGGTGGCCGTCCTGGTGGTGCTGAACCTGCGCGAGGGGGCCCTGGCGAATTTTCTCGATAGCAGTGGCCGCGAAATCCGCCAGATCGACAATGGCATGAAGCAGTTCTTCGACGGCATCAGCCAGAACGTCGAGTACGTGGCCAAGGACCCGCGCGTTGTCGCGGCCAAAGGCCTCAAAAGCTATGCCGGCGCCGATGCTGCACAAATCCCGCTGACACCGACCAATCAAGAACTGCTGGCGATTTTCGACCAGTTCGCCAAGAGCCATCCGAGCACCGCCTACCTGTCCCTGGGCTTGAAGGACGGCGGCTATGCCAGTTGGCCTGACGACACCAAGCTCACTAATTACGATCCGCGCGTACGCCCCTGGTACCAGGCCGCCATCGCCGCACCAGGCACCACCGTGCGCACTGGCGCCTATTACTGGGCGCCGGACGACGTCTCCCTGATCGGCACCGTGCACACCGTCGCCGATGCCAGCGGCAATATCCTCGGCGTGGTCGGCCTGGATGTGTCGCTCAAGCAGCTGACCGAGCTGGTCCGCAACATCAAGCTGGGCGACAGTGGCTACCTGATGCTGGTGGAAGCCAACGGCAACGTGCTGGTCGACCCCAGCGATGCCAAGCACAACTTCAAGCCGCTGGCAGACTTGGGCGCCAACTACGCCGAATTGGCCAAGCGTGGCGACGGCGTAAGCCAGATCGACATCGACGGCGTGCCGTACATGGCCAACGTGGTCAGCTCCCAAGGGCTGGGCTGGCGCTTTATCGGCTTGATCAAGCGCGACGAAGTCATGGCCGGGGCGACTCGCCTGACGTGGTTGATCGCCGGCATCGCGGCGATCCTCGCCCTGGTGTTCGCGATCGTCGGCGCCAGCTTTGCCCGAGTGATCGTGCGACCGATTCGCGGCGTGGCCGACGGCCTGCAAGAGATCGCCGAAGGCGAAGGCGACCTCACCCGCCAACTCAAGGTCCAGGGCAAGGATGAAACCGCCAGCCTGGCGGGTTGGTTCAACCAGTTCCTGGGCGTGATCGCACAACTGGTGCAGCGCATCGGCAATGCCTCCTCCGACCTGCAAACCGCTGCCGCCGACACCAGCGAAGTGGCGCGCAACATGAATCAGGCCGCCGGGCGCCAACGTGAAGCCGTGGAACTGGTCAGCACCGCGTTCAACGAAATGGTGGCCACCGCCAACGAAGTGGCGCGCTCATGCAGCGCGGCAGCGACGAGCGCCGATGAAGGCTACCGCGATGTCCACAACGGCCAGCAACATATCGGCGAAGCCACCACCAGCGTGCACAAGCTGAGCGCGGACCTGCAGAAGTCGACCCAGACCATGGAGTTGCTCGAACAGGACAGCAAGAACATCAACACTATTCTCGACACGATCCGTTCCATCGCCGAACAGACCAACCTGCTGGCCCTCAACGCCGCCATCGAAGCTGCGCGGGCCGGCGACCAGGGCCGCGGCTTTGCCGTGGTGGCCGATGAGGTTCGCGCCCTGGCCCGTCGCACTGCCGACTCCACCGGCGAAATCGACAGCCTGCTCGGCAACCTTGCCCGCCGCACCCAGGAAGTCACCCAGCAGATGCAGGGCAGCCTGCTGGTGTCCCACGCCAGCGTCGAGCGCATCCAACAGGCCCGCGACAGCTTCGACAAGATCCGTGGCTCGGTGGACTCGATTCGCGACCAGAACACTCAGATCGCCACCGCCGCCGAGGAGCAGCACCAAGTGGCCGAGGAGATCAACCGCCACATCGCGCAGATCCATGCCGATGCGCAACTGGTCGAAGAGTTTGCCCACTCGGCGCAGACCGGATCTGGCCGATTGACGGATATCTCCGGGCAACTCAAGGGTCTGGTCGGTCGCTTCAAGTTCTGACCCAGGTACTGGCCCACTCAAGCCGCTTGCGCCTTTTGGCGCAAGCGGCTTTTTGCTGTCTGGGATAATCGCAGGATTTGTAAGAGTGCATTACCGAGCCAAATGTACTAACTGGTTACTTATCTTGCTAAAATCAGGCCCTGCCTTTCCTCACTCGAGTCCTGATCGACATGAAACGAGCATCGCGCGCCGCTGGCGCCTCTAGATTCTTACTGCTGGGCCTGGGCGTCATCATCGCCCTGCTCGGCCTCGCGCTGGCCATCGGCGGCGTCAAACTGGTGAGCCTGGGAGGTTCCTGGTACTTCCTGATCGGCGGCGCGGCCATGGCGATTGCAGGGCTGTTGCTCGCTTGTCGTAAACCGGCCGGCGCCTGGCTGTTCGCGGCCTTCCTAGTCGGTACGGCCATCTGGGCCATAGCGGATGTAGGGATGGTGTTCTGGCCGCTGTTCTCGCGACTGTTCATGTTCGCGGTCATCGGTATGGTGGTAGCGCTGGTGTACCCGCTGCTCGTCAACCAACGTGCGCGGGGTGCCTATGGCGTCGCCGCCGTGTTGGCCGTGGGCGTAGCGGTAGCGGCAGGCAATATGTTTGTCGCCCACCCGAGCGTGGCGCCCACCGGCGCTGGCCCGGGCATCACCCCGGTAGCTGCGGCCGATGCGCAGAAAGACTGGGCGCACTACGGCAATACCGAAGGTGGCAGCCGTTTCGCCGCGCTGGACCAGATCAATCGCGACAACATCGACAAGCTCAAGGTCGCCTGGACCTATCACACCGGCGACGTGGCCCTCAGCGATGGCAACGGTGCCGAAGACCAGCTGACGCCATTGCAGATCGGCAACAAAGTGTTTATCTGCACCCCGCACAACAACTTGATCGCCCTGGATGCCGACACCGGTAAAGAGCTGTGGAAGAACGAGGTCAACGCTAAATCGGCGGTCTGGCAGCGTTGCCGGGGCATGGCGTATTTCGACGCCACTGCACCCATTGCCCAACCTACCCAACCCAACAGTTCGCCGATCATTGGCGCCAGCGTGCCGGCCGGCGCGCAGTGCCAGCGTCGCTTGCTGACCAACACCATCGATGCACGCCTGATTGCCGTAGATGCCGACACCGGCAAGTTCTGCGAAGACTTTGGCACCCATGGCCAGGTTGACCTGAAAGCCGGCCTGGGCAATGTGCCGGACAGCTACTACCAGCTGTCCTCGGCGCCGCTGATTGCCGGCACCACCGTGGTGGTCGGTGGCCGCGTCGCCGATAACGTCCAGACCGACATGCCCGGCGGCGTGATCCGTGGTTTCGACGTAATCAGCGGCCAGATGCGCTGGGCGTTCGACCCCGGCAACCCTGAGGACAAGCAAGCTCCGACGGGCGACAGCACCTACGTGCGCAGCACCCCGAACAGCTGGGCACCGATGTCCTACGACCCGCAGATGAACACGGTCTTCCTGCCGATGGGCAGCTCGTCCACCGATATATACGGCGTCGAGCGCACCGCTCTCAACCACAAATATGGCGCTTCAGTACTGGCGCTCGACGCCTCCACCGGTGCTGAAAAATGGGTGTACCAGACCGTCCACAATGACCTCTGGGACTTCGACCTGCCGATGCAACCCAGCCTGATCGACTTCACTCCGCCAGGCAGCGACAAGGCAGTTCCGGCCGTGGTGATCGGCACCAAGGCCGGGCAGATCTACGTGCTCGACCGTGCCACCGGCAAGCCGTTGACCGACGTGCAGGAAGTGCCGGTCAAGGCCGCCAACATTCCCAACGAGCCTTATTCCCCGACCCAGCCCAAATCCGTGGGCATGCCGCAGATCGGCGCGCAGACCCTGACCGAATCGGACATGTGGGGCGCCACCCCGTATGACCAGTTGTTGTGCCGCATCGACTTCAAGGGCATGCGCTACGACGGCCTGTACACAGCACCAGGCACCGATAAATCCCTGAGCTTCCCGGGCTCCCTGGGTGGCATGAACTGGGGCAGCATCTCCACCGACCCGGTGCACGGTTTTATCTTCGTCAATGACATGCGCCTGGGCCTGTGGATCCAGATGGTACCGTCGCAGAACAAGGCGCAGGCCTCCTCCGGTGGCGAAGCACTGAACACCGGCATGGGCGCCGTGCCGCTCAAGGGCACGCCATATGCGGTGAACAAGAACCGCTTCCTGTCAGTGGCCGGCATCCCTTGCCAGGCACCGCCGTTCGGCACCTTGACCGCTATCGACATGAAGACGCAAAAGGTCGCCTGGCAAGTACCGGTGGGCACCGTTGAAGACACAGGGCCCCTGGGCATCCGCATGCACCTGCCGATCAAGGTGGGCCTGCCGACCCTGGGCGGTACGCTGTCGACACAAGGTGGCCTGATCTTTATCGCCGGTACCCAGGATTTCTACCTGCGCGCCTTCAACAGCGGCAACGGCGATGAAATCTGGAAAGCCCGCCTGCCGGTCGGCAGCCAGGGTGGGCCGATGACCTATGTGTCGCCGAAAACCGGCAAGCAGTACATCGTGGTCACCGCCGGTGGCGCACGCCAGTCCACCGACCGTGGCGACTACGTGATCGCCTACGCCCTGCCGTAACCCCTCTGTTCGCGCGGTGCTCCGGCACCGCGCTCTGTGCCTGGAACCCTGCGCATGACCCCTACTTCTCATACCTCCTTTGGCCGCCTGGTGCTGGGCCTGGCCCTGGCTGCCGCCCTGCCCGCTCAAGCCGACGACACTACCCTGACCGGCGACTGGGGCGGCCTGCGTCGCGAACTCGACGCACAAGGTGTGCGATTCACTGGCGACTACAGCGGCGAGACCGCCTACAACGCCCACGGCGGCCAGCATCGCTCGGCGCGCTACTCGCAAAACCTCAAGCTCGGCGTGCAGTTCGACCTGGGCAAGCTCTACGGTTTCAACAATGGCGACCGTATCCAGCTGACCATCAATGACCGCCGCGGCAACAGTGTTTCCGAGGATCTGGTCGGCAACCGCCTGCCGATCCAGGAAAACTACGGCGGCCTCTACACCCGCCTCACCGAGCTGAGCTACGAGCGCACGCTGTTCACCCCCGCGCTGAATGTGAAGCTCGGCTATATGGCCATGGGCAACGACCTGGGCGGCCTGGACAGCGGCATCCTGTGCAACTTCATGAACGCCGGTTTCTGCGGGCATCCGCTGAACATGTCCGGCGGCAGCGGTTGGGCCAACTACCCTAATGCGCACCTGGGCGCGCGGGTGAAATATGATTTTTCGCCCAACTGGCAGCTGCGGGTGGCGGCGTTCAATGTCGACCCGTCCAGTAACGGCAACGCCAGCCGCGCCTGGCATGTGGGGCCCAAGCACACCACCGGTACCGTGGTGCCCATCGAGCTGATCTACAAGCACGCAGGCGCCCTGCCGGGTGAATACAAGCTGGGCTATTACTACGACAGCTCCGATGTGAAGCGCATCGGCAGCGATAAGAAAGTCAGCGGCCGTGGTGGCCACTACCTGCTGATCGATCAGGCCGTGTGGGCTTCCGAGTCATCCGAGGGGCGCAGCCTGCACGCCTTTGGCCAATACTCTGCCGCCAGCGAAGCGGCGTCGCCATTTACCAAGTGGTACGGCGCAGGCGTGGTGTTGTACAAGCCGTTCGAAGGTCGCCTGCGGGATACCGTGGCCCTGGGTTATGGCCGTGCGGTGCCCAACCCCCGCAGCCGCGATGTGCAGGAGCTGGCCGCGTTCAATGCCGGCACGGCCTATCCCGACCTGGACACTGCCGAACAGTTGATCGAACTCAGTTATGGTTACCAGGCCACGCCGTGGCTGACCCTGCGCCCGGATGTGCAATACATCATCGAGCCGGGGGCGTTTTCCGGTGACAACATCGACAATGCGCTGGTGCTGGGCTTGCAGGTCAAAGCGGTGTTCTGACCGGCGGCGTCAGCCGGCACCCAAGGATTTGCCACGGCCGCCGTTCTTGAGCATCGACGGGTTGATCCCGAACTGCTTGCGAAACGCCGTGGCGAAATGACTGGCGTTGGCATAGCCCAGGTCCGAGGCGATGCGCATCACCGATTCCTCGCCGCTCATCAAGCGGCTGCGCGCCTGGATCATGCGCATCTGCTGGAACACGCCGTAAACGCTGTTGGAAAACAGTTGGCGAAACCCGCGGGTAAGCTTGGGCTGGCTCAAGCCGGATTCGCGGGCCAACTCCGACAGGCTCGGCGCCTTGCCCAGATCCTCCAACAAACGATCGCGAGCCCGCACCAGGCGCTGGCGGTCGGTGTGGCTGACGCGGCAGGTGCACTCGGCGTCCTGGCGCGCCTGCAGGAACAGGCTCACCAGCGTGACACTTTGCCCGTACAACCACAGGCTGCTGCGTGGCTGGGCCGGTGGCAGGCTGGTGCCTTGATCCATGGCCAGGGCAAGCATGTGCGCAGTGGCGCTCATTTCACCGCTGCGATGGCCGTACAAAAAACAATGCTCGCAGGCCAGTGCCTTGTTCAGCAGCGGGTCGAGTTTCAGCTCCCACTGGGCCAGCAGCTCGGGGCGAATCATGACGGTGATGTTGTCGATCTCGCCGTGCTGGTGATAAAGGCCATGGCGGCAGCGGCCATAGCTGATGCTGCCCGCGCCCTCGTCAATCGCGTAGCGCCGTTGCCGACGTCCATCGCGAAAGCTGCACGCGGCCTTGCCTTTGAGCAGGTTGGTGAAGCTGAAGTGAATGCACTCGCTGTCATCCTGCAACGGCAGTTCCACCGGCTGCTCGAAGCGGCTCTGCCAGCGCACGATATCCAGGCCTTCCTGCAGTGTCATGCGGGTGACCCGGCAATGGGCACCTGGCCCAAGATCGCTTCCATAGCCTCCCGTAATGATTCGCGAGACCGGCATCGGCTCCCCTGCGCCTCCTTGAACGGCTGACATCGTAAATCTCCTGGCTGACCGGATACGGCTCGAATCAGATCACATCGGGGTAGATGTGCGCAATTGATAATTATTAGCATTTGGCGCGCCGCAAACGCTGCGCCATACCGCCGCTGCCCCTGTGCACCGCGCGCCGATCAGAATTCTCAGTCAAGGTCCCATCATGTCTGCACGATGCAACACGACGGCTACCCGCCAATCTTGCTACAAATGTAATACTATAACAATAGCGATTGCACTGACACTCTCTCCATCAGCCTTCGCCGCCGCCAACGAGCCCCTGCAATTGCCCGCCTCGACAGTAACCGCGCGCATGGCCAAGGAAGACCCCAAGGAAGTGCCGATCAGTGTCAGTGTGACCAGCGGCGAAGAGCTGCGCAGCCAACGCCTCGACACCCTGGAAAGCGCCCTGCGCAACACCTCCGGGGTCAGCGTCAATTCCTCAGGCGGACCGAATGATTTCAACGTGCTGATCCGCGGCGTGGGTTCGCTGTACCAGATGTCCATGGATGACAGCTCGGTGGCGTTCAACATCGACGGCGTGCCGGTATCGTCGCGCAGCCTGGGTTTCGGCACCCTCGATGTCGACCGCATCGAAGTGCTCAAGGGTCCCCAGGGCACTATGTCCGGTGCGATTGGCCAGGCCGGCGCGGTGAATATCACCACCCGCCAACCCACCCGTACACTGGAAGGCTATGTACGTGGCGAAGTCGGCCAAAAAGGCCAGTTCCTCACCGAAGGCGCCATCGGCGGCCCGCTCAGTAACAGCTTGAGCGGTCGCCTGGCGGTGCGCCGTGCCGGCTACGACAGTTGGATCGACAACGACCAGACCAACCACCCCATCACCAAACCGCGCAATGAAGCCTATCGCGGCAGCCTGCTGTGGGACCTCAACGATGACACCCACATACTGTTCAGCGCCGAACGCCAGCAGACCGAACGCGCCACCAACTCCCTGGTGCTGCGCCCCTACGGCAGCCACCCGAGCCTGGACCTGACCCCTGGCTTGTTCGACGACAATGACAAGACCACCGAGCGCTACACGATCAAGGTCGATCACGACTTCGCCAACAGCCGCCTGACCTCCACCACCGCCACCGGCACCGCCGACTTCACCGGCTTGATCGCCTACGACAGCAAGTTGATGGGAGCGCTTTATGGCACGCCCGGCGAGTTCTGGGTGGTGGACAAATCCTTCGAGCGCAGCTGGAGCCAGGACCTGCACCTGGGCTCACTGCCCGACGCTGACGTGTTCTGGGTCGCAGGGGTCGCCGCCAGCCGCAACGAGCGCAGCTACGACACCCCGCGCAACACCTACGGTACCTCCGGCGCCAAGTTCCGCGACTTCACTACCACCACCTATGCCGGCTACGGCGAAGTGACGTTCCCGCTGACCGAACGCCTGAAACTCACCACCGGTTATCGCCACTCCTGGGACCGCAAGACCTACGACGGCCAATACTTCGCAGGTTCGAGCGCCGTGGATGACTCACGCAAACTTACCGACCATTACGGCACCGGCCGCGCCGCCCTGAGTTACGCGCTCACCGCGCAGACCAACGTCTACGTGCAATTGGCGAGGGGGTATAAATCCGGCGGGTTCAATGACTATGCCTCCCAGGTCAGCGACAGCGCGCCCTACAAGGCCGCCGTCAGCAAGGCCGCAGAACTTGGCTTCAAGAGCGAGACAGAGGACCGTCGCGGCAGCCTCAACGGCGCGCTGTTCTACACCCGTGTGCATGACGATCACTTGCTCGGCTACGACGCCGCAACTTTCGCCACCAACGCCTTCAACGCCGACACCCGCACCCGCGGCGCCGAACTGGAAGGCAGCTGGCGCTTCGACTACGGCCTGACCCTGGCCGCCAGCGCCACTTACCTCGACGCCAAGATCACCAGCGGTGTGCAAGGCATCCAGGCCGGCGACGTTGCCGCCGGCAACCGCACCCCGGACGTGCCACGTTGGAGCGGCAACTTTAACGCCAGCTGGAAACATCCTTTGGGCAGCCTCGCCAGCCTAGGCGAAACCACCCTCAACACCAGCCTCAACTACCACCTGGTGGGCGAACGCGCGGCCGATCCGCAGAATCACTTCAATCTGGATAACTATGAAAAGCTTGACCTGAGGGCGGGGCTGGAGAGCAAGTTTGGCGAGGTGTATGCGTTTGCCGACAACCTGTTGAACCAGACGTATGACACCTATGGTTTCTACAGTGACCCGGTGGCCTATGGCGGGCCATCGCGTCGGCGTACGCTGGGCGTGGGCTATACCTATCAATTCTGAACCGACGCGATTCGGCCGGCTGTCCTGAGTTCAAATGTTGGAGAGGACTTGGTTCGCGGCGGTCTGATTGACTGCACTCGGTAAAAATGTGGGAGGGGGCTTGCTCCCGATGGCGGTGTGTCAGCCTCGGATATGTTCACTGACACTCCCTCATCGGGACATGGGTATCTACACAACTCTTACGTAGCCACCGTCAGTAACCACGATGCGCAGCGAGCCGCTCTTGATCTTGATCTTGATCTGCTTTTGATCTCAGGCGCCCCGTCAAACCACGCTGGCCGGAATTCGACAGGGATTTGGGGGGTAAACCGGCAGGGATGCCGGT
>NZ_LMGQ01000006.1:25555-68470 GCF_001427465.1 Pseudomonas sp. Root569
GGCAAGAGCGTTTGGTTACTTTGCGCTTTTCAAAGTGACCCGCTGTAAAAGCGGAACCAATAGTGGCCATTACCTAAATAATGGATATGTACTCGGTCTGATCCAACATCCTGGTCAACTGTCAGGTAGCCATCGGGAGCAAGCCCCCTCCCACATTTAGATCGTGGGGCATCAGTCAGTTGTCAGGTCGCCAGCCGGAGCAAGCTCCCCCCACATTGCACCCAGTGACCGCCTCAGAACTGATAGCTATACCCCACCCCCGCCGAACGCCCGCGCCCCGGCATCCCGGTCAGCACCGTGTCGGTGGAGTACGCGCCATACAGGTCATACCGCGCATCCAGCAAATTATCGCCCCACAAATAAACCTCCGACCCCCCACTCTCCAGCCCAAGGTGCAAGTCCAACTTGGCGTAACCCTTGAGGTCATAGTGGTTCTGCGGATCAGCCGGGCGGTTTTTCTGCACGCGGTAGTTGAGCAAGGTGTTCAAGCGCGGCGCAGGCAAGCCCAGCAGTTCACCCAGGGGTTTGTTCCAGGCCACGCTGAAGTTGCCACTCCACAACGGCACATCCGGCACGCGGCTGCCCTTGGCCACATCACCACCGGAAACACCTGGCGCATCGGAGGTGACCACCGCGTTGGTGTAGCTGATGGCGCTGCCCAGGGTCAGCTCATCGGTGACGTGCCAGGTGCTCGACAATTCGGCGCCTTTGCTGCGGGTGTCGGCGTTCACGGCGCTGACGGCCATGCTCTTGAAGTCATACCCCAGCAGGTGGTCATCCTGCACACGAGTGATAAACAAGGCGCCTTCCAGGCTCAACGCACCGCCTTGGCTTTCATGCTTGAAGCCGACTTCGGCGGAGTTCACCTTGGCCGCCTTGTAGGGCTCGCTGTCCTTGACCGAGGTGGCGTAATCGTTGAACCCGGCCGATTTGTAGCCCCGCGACAACACCGCATACAGGTTGGTCTGCGGCGTCCACGCATAGCTCAGGGCCACGCGACCGGTGTTGTAGTCGTCCTGCAAGCGACGGCTGTCGCTGACCAGGTTGCCGCCACTGCTGTAGTCGGCGCCGTAGGTCTTGCGATCCCAGGTGTGACGCAGGCCGGTGGTGAGTTTCCAGTCCTCGGCAATCGGGAAGGTTACTTCGCCGTAGGCGGCATAGCTGTTGGTGGTGAAATCGCGCATTTGCCGGGCGCCGTTGGTGAAGTTGGTGGAATCGAAGCTGCGCTCGGAACGGGACAGGTTCACCCCGGTCACCCAGAACACCTCGGCATCCGCCAGCGAGCCCAGGCGCAGGTCCTGGCTCCAGACCCGCTCATGGGCCGCGTCTTCGACCAGGTACTCGAAGGGTTGGCCGTACAACGCCTGGGTGATGTTGCGATCATAGCCCTTGATCGCCTTGAAGTCGGTGCTGGTGTAGGCGCTGATCGAGGTGATCCGGGCCTGGGCCAGGTCGTGGTTGAGCTCGAAGGAATAACGCTCGTTGGTCTTCTTGTTGCTATCGAAGGTGCCGGGGGTGTAGTCGAGGCTGGGACGATTGCCGAATGGCCGCAGGATCTCCGAGCCGGCGTAGTGGTCGGCGCGCTGGCGCTCGACGGTCAGCAGGCCGGTAGTGTCTTCGTCGTTGTCCCACAGCAGGCTGCCGCGCAGGGCCAGGTCACGTGGCTTGGTCAGGGGGTCGCCGTCCTGTTGGTCGTCGACCCAGTTATCAAAGCCGCTGCGCCGCACCGCAATACGCCCGGCCAGGGACTCGGTCAGCGGCCCGCCCACTGCGCCTTCGGTCATGAACTGGCCCTGGTTGCCCGCTTCGCCGCGCACATATCCTTCCAGCTCGCGGGTAGGCTTACGGGTGGTGACATTGATCGCCCCCGCTTCGCTGTTACGCCCGAACAGCGTGCCTTGGGGGCCCTTGAGCACTTCCACTTGCTGCACGTCGAGGGTGGCCATGGCCGCGTTGCGCACCGACATCGGCACCCCGTCCACGTTCAGCACCACCGAGCCGTCGTCCATGCTCATCTGGTTCAGCGAGCCGATCCCACGGATACGCACGTTGGCGTCGTTGGCGCCGCCCCAGGAGTTCACATCCACCCCCGGCGTGGTGCGCAGGGCATCTTCCAGGGTGCGCAGGCGGCGGGTCTCCAGGGTTTGCCCATCGAGCACCGAAAGGCCGAACGGAATGTCCTTGGCACTCTCCTGATTCAACCGCGCACTCACCGTCACCGGTGCCAGCTCGATGGTCTCGGCGCTGGCGGCCGGTTGATGGTCAGCGGCATAGGCCGTACACATCTGGCTGGACAAGGTCAGCGCCATGGCTTGGGTCAATACGTTGGCCCGCCAACCGAGAGGACGACGCAGCGGCTGGATAGACAGTTCAGATGACATGGCAAAACTCCAAAAGACAGGGATGATTCAACTTCATTGCGCAGGCCCCCAGCGCTTGAGCGCGGCGGCAATCGCCGGATCGGAGGGCGCGCCCAGCAGGCCCTGGATCGCGGTTGGCCATCCCTGGCCGTGACGGACATCGGCGGTCATCGCCGTGAGATGTTCGGGGGTTTGCGCGGCGACCCAGTCGAGGCTGACCAGCGCGGCATAGCTGGCGGCCCAGCCTTGTTCGCGGGCATCGGCCAGGGTGCCGACGGGCTCGCCGTCGCTGGCCAGGGCGCGGGTCAGGTCGTCGGCCATCAGCTTGACCAGCGTGGCCCGGGCGTCAGCGCCATCGGCATCCTCCACACACAGCAGGCCCAGCGCCCCCGCCACACCCTGGCTCAGCCACAGGTAACCGGGGGCCTGGCGCAGGTCGCTGGCGTCGGTCAACATGCGGCGGGCGAGCAGTTCGGCAATATGGGCGCGGCGTGTCCAGCGTCCGACGCCTGTTGGCCCCACGTCCCAATTGGGCGACTGGCTGAGCAGCAGATGGCCGTGGCTCAAGCGGCTGGCGCCCATGCTTGCAGGCCATTGGCTCAGGTGTTCGACGCTGGAGCGGCCGCCCAGACGTCGCGCCACACAGGCGCTCATCAGGTCCAGGTCTTCCTGCACTTCACGGGCGGTGTGCTCACGGCTGGCATCCTTGCGAAGCGGCGTGGCGTAGGCGAAGTCCAGTGGGCCCAGGCTGCTGCTGGTCAAGACCTGACCATCGACCTCAAGCTGCCATTGCCAGTGTCCGGCCGGTGCGACCGCATCCACCGCCACCTCAGCCCCCCTTGGCAACCGGGGCACCGCGACCGGCAAGCCAGCTTCGCTGCGCAGGGCCGGCGCACGCAACAGTCGCTCGCTGTCCAGCCCCAGGCGCGGCACCACGCGGCGCGCTTCCAGCCACACACCCTGCGGCCCAAGCCAGAACGCTTCGCCTTCGGCAGGCCAGCCGTCAGCACTCAGCGTCCAGTTCAACACCACCTGGCAACCACTCGCCGCGCAACCCTGCAAAGGCACACGCAGATGCGCGGTGGCTTGTTCAAACGCGACCGGTCGCCCCATCACGCTGACTGCCGTCAACTGCAGGCCCGGCGGTAACTCAGCGTCCAGGTGGGCAGCGACCACCCCATCCAACGTCCACTGGCCCAAGACCTGCCGCGCCGCCGAATCAACCTGCATCTGCAACTGCCCACCGGCCACCTGCCAGGCGCTCGCCCCGGGCAGCCAGCGCTGTTCCCAGTCGGCACGTTCGGCACGTTGCTCGGCGACGGACTGGTAATCGCCCTGCTCCACCAGATGCCGCTGCAAGAGCACGCCGCTGGCGAGCAAGCCGACGATGCCCAAGGCCAGCAACGCACCGGGCAAACCGAGCAAACCGCGGCGCACATCGCTCAACCGACGATGCTCCGGCCCACGGGGCAAGGCCAGTGCCGCCAGCGCGAGCAACACCAGGCAACCGGCGAGTTTCCAGCTGGCCAAGGTGGCCAGAAACCCCAGCCATGGCGCCCAGCCGGTCAGCAACGACACCCCCACATGCGCAGGGATCGCCATGGCATAGGGCGGGTAACTCACCAGCCCCAACTCATGGTTGAGCACCAGGAAAAACGTCAGCAGCATCGAAGTGGCGTAAGCCAGCCCGGAGCGGCGAACCAGCGCATGCACCAGCACCGTGAGCATCGCCAGTTCCACCAGCGGCGGCGCGAATACCAGCGCCTGATAGACCAGCACAAAACCCGGCGCCAGGCTGTCGGGCGCGGCAATAGCACTGATCAGCAAGCTGGCCAGGCCAGGCACCAACGCCAGGGCCAGTGTCGCCATCAACACACATGCCACCCGCCCCAACAGGCGCAGCCACACCGGGGCCGGGGTCGCCTGCAACATGGCGCCAAAGCCTTCGACGTCATCGCGCCGGCACACCAGCCCGACCAGCGCCGCGACGATAAAGGCGATCACCAGGAACAACGCGCTCGACAGCAATGGCAGGGTCAGATCCGCCCGAGGCACCATCGGCCCACGGGCATGCCACACCCCGTGGACAAAACCACTGAGCACGCCCATCACCAACAGTAATCCGAGGGCCACCCACCAGATGCGCCGGGCAAACAGCTGGCGTACCTGCCAACGCGCCTCGCACCACAGGGCTCGCGGCCACTGGCTGCGCACCAGCGGGCCAGGCAAGGTCACGCCGCTCGCCAGCAGCATCGGCGGCTCGGCCAACACCGCCCCGCTACGCCTGCCCATCAAACCCTGGCGCGTGGTGCGGGCCAATACGACAGCCAGCAACAGCAGCGGCACTGCGCACCACAACACACGGTTAAGCCAGAACCCCGGGGTCAGGGCCAGCAGCGATTGGGACTTTTGCGCGGCGCTCCAGGTCTCCACCTGGGCCTGCGCAAAGGTGAACAATGACGGGTCCAGGCTGGCGGCCAGCAGCGGGTTGATATGCCCGCCCTTGAGCACCACTACGGCAAACATCCACAACAGCATCAACACCGTCGCCAACCCGAACGGCGCCGCCAGGCCACGGCTGCGCAGCGCCAGCAGGTAATACAACGCACCGATGCCGGTGCTCACTGGCAACAGCAAGGCGACCCAGGCAAACCCCAGGGCCGACCACATCGGCGCACCGATACTGGCGGCCGGCACCCAGCCGAGCCAGCCCAGTACCGGGCTGACCAGGAAGCCGACGATCAGCGAACTGGCGAGCAAGCCGCCCACCAGCGCCGCGCCGATAAAACGTCCCCACAGCAGCGCGGGCAGCGACAGCGGTAAAGCCAGCAACACCTCTTCCAACTGCGCCTTGCGATCGCGCAAGGCCGGTTGCGCGAACACCCAGGCCCAGGCGAAAAACAGAAAGAACATGCACCCGCAGGACATCAGATAGATCAGGCTCGGCGCGTTGCGCGCAATGTCGCTGGCGCCCATTTTCTGCACGTAGTCGGCATTCGCCAGGGACATCAGCAAATAACCGGTCAGGCCCAGGAACACCAGTAACGGAATACCGCTGCGCAGCCCGGCGCGGACTTCCACCCAGGCCTCGCGCATCAACAGAGCAAAGGTATTCATGCCTCGAGCGCCTCACCGGCCTGGGCCAGCGCCAGGTAATAGATGTCTTCCAGGCGCGGCGCGTGAGGGGTGAAGCGCGGATCGGCCGGGCGTTCGCCGTGCACGATCACGCGGCTACCGGCGGGGCTGGCGGCTACGTGCAAGGCGGCGGGCAGTGGCTCGCCACGGCCGAACGACGCCTCCCACAGGCGACCCTGCTCAGCGCCAAGCAAATCCGCCGGGCGGCCTTCGACAATAATTCGCCCACCGGCCAGCACCGCCAGGCGGCTGCACAGGTTCTCGACGTCTTCGACAATATGGGTCGACAGCAACACGATGGACTCGGCCGCCACATCCGCCAGTACCCGGTGAAAGCGGTTGCGCTCGGCCGGATCAAGGCCCGCGGTGGGCTCATCGACAATCAGCAAACGCGGCGAGCCGATCAGGGCCATGGCGATGCCGAAGCGGCGCAACATGCCCCCCGAATACGTGGCGAGCGCCCGATGCGCGGCGTCTTGCAGGTTGACCTTGGCCAGCAGGCCCTCCACTTCTTCACGACGCTGGCGGGTGTCGGTACGCCCCTTGAGCCAGGCAAACCGATCAAGCAGATCCCGCGCACTCACCCCAGGGTACGCCCCCAGTTGCTGTGGCAGGTAACCCAGGCGACGGCGCAGATGCTCGGCATCGGCCAACACATCCACGCCATCCAGGTGAATGCTGCCGGCGTCCGGTTGCTGCAAGGTCGCCAGGGTGCGCATCAGGCTGCTCTTGCCTGCGCCATTGGGGCCAAGCAAGCCATACATGCCCGGCCCTACGCTCAGGTCCACACCGCGCAGCGCCTCGACACCATTGTTGTAGCGCTTGCACAAGCCGCGCACCTGTAAACCCGAATCGACTGACATCCACAACTCCATCAAGGACGAGCCCTGCAAAAGGGCGGCGAGCGACGGTAGTCAAGGCCGGCAACGCGGTTCTACCCGATTCAAGTCATTTTCCAACCGTATCCCGCTCGGTGACCGGCGTTGTCTCCCACCACCGCCGCAGCCTGATCCGCATCGGGCAAACGGATACGGGGCAAAAACGATTCGATTGGGGTAGTCGCCACAATGAGAATGACTAGCATCTGCTTCCACACAATGACCTGCCCCCAGCGCCTGGGCCAACCCCGGTCCGGGCCCTAGCGATGAGAAGACGTTGAGCCATGGCCACTCCCAGCACCTCAACCGCAACCCTGCTGCGCCGTTCCCTGTCCGAAGCCCTGGGGCAGCCCGCCGAACAGATTCCCCTGGAGGCCAACCTGATTGAATGGGGGCTGGATTCAGTCACCCTGATCCGTCTCGCCGGCCAATGGCGGCGCCAGGGTCTGGCCGCGCGTTTCGCCGAGCTGGTAGCCGACCCACGCCTGTGCACGTGGCTGACGCTGCTTGATACCGCCCCCGTCGCCGCGCCCCCCGCCAACCACAGTGCGGACGACGGCCTGCCCTTCGAACTGGCGCCCATGCAACACGCCTACTGGATCGGGCGCGCCCCTGGCCAAGCCCTAGGCGGTGTGGCAGCACACTTCTATAACGAATTCGACGGCCACGGCGTTGACCCAAGCCGCCTGGAAGCCGCGGTGCAGGCCCTGCTGGCCCGCCATCCGATGTTGCGGGCGCAGTTTCTCGACGATGGCCGCCAACAGATCCTGCCCCAAAGCCCATGGCCGGGCCTGAAAGTGCATGACCTGCGCCAGGCCGATGCCGAACAGCTGCAACAGCAACTGCAGGCCTTGCGTGCCGAGTTGTCCCATCGCCAGTTGGCGGTGGAACACGGTCAGGTGCTGGACATCCAGCTATCGCTGTTGCCCCGGGGCACACGCCTGCACCTGAACCTCGACATGCTCGCCGCCGACGCCCTGAGCCTGCGCACCCTGCTCGGTGATCTGGTGCAGTTGTACCGCCAACAGCCCCTGCCTGCGCTGGGCTACAGCTTCCCGCGCTACCTGGCCGACCTGCGCGAGGAGCAGGCCAGTCCTGAGCACCGTGAGCGCCATCGCCAAGCCCGCGATTACTGGTTGCAGCGCCTGGACGCATTACCGGGTGCCCCACGCCTGCCGATCAAGCCCCAGGGTGATGAAGGCCAGGTGCGCCGCCGTCACCACTGGCTGTCGCCTTCCCAGCGCCAGGCGTTTGAACGCCATGCCCGCGAGCACGCCCTCACCCCGGCCATGGCCCTGGCGGCGGTGTTTTGCGAGGCCCTTGGCGCCTGGTGCGAGGCGCCCGAAGTGCTGCTCAACCTACCGTTGTTCAACCGCACGCCGTTGCATGCCGATGTCGAGCGCCTGGTCGGCGACTTCACCTCGTCGATCCTGCTGGCCTGGGATGGCCGGGTGGCCGGCAGCTTTGCCGCCCGAGCCACGGCGTTGCAACGTCGCTTCCATGGTGACGCGGCCCACAGCGCGTTTTCCGGGCTCGAGGTGTTGCGCGAACTGTCCCGCCATCGCGGTGAGCAAGTACTGGCGCCGGTGGTGTACACCAGCGCCCTGGGCCTGGGGGAGTTGTTCGCCGAGGGTGTGCAGGAGAGTTTCGGCCAGCCGGCGTGGATCATTTCCCAGGGCCCGCAGGTGTGGCTGGACGCCCAGGTCACCGAACTGGACGGCGGCATCCTGGTCAACCTCGATGCCCGTGAAGGGCTGTTTGCCGAGGGTGTACTGGACGGGCTGTTCGACGCCTACACCGGCCTGTTGCAGCGCCTGTGCCATGAAACCGCAGCCTGGGATCAGCCGGTACCGGCGCTGATTCCCGCCAGTCAGCTTGGCGTACGCAGCGCCGCCCAGGGCCAGCCCGCCGCGTTGCCGGTCGAGCGCCTGCACGAAGGTTTCTTCACCCAAGCGCAATTGGCCCCGACCCTGCCGGCATTGCTGTACGGCAATCAGGCCATCACCTATGGCGAGTTGGCCGAGCGAGCCTTGGGCGTCGCGGCCTATCTCGAAGGCCAAGGCGTGAAGCGCGGTGACGTGGTGGCGCTGCAATTACCCAAAGGCCCCGAGCAGGTGATCGCTGTGCTGGGCATCCTGGCGTGCAGCGCCACCTACCTGCCCATCGGCGTCGACCAGCCTGCCGCACGTTGCCGCAAGATCTGCGAGGGCGCCGATGCGCGCTTGCTGCTCACCCAGTTGCCGGACGCTGCTAGCCCATTGCAAGCACCCCGCCGCGGTGCAATCAGCGACCTGGCCTACATCCTTTACACCTCCGGCTCCACCGGTGAGCCCAAGGGCGTGGAAATCAGCCATCTCGCCGCCGCCAACACCCTGGAGGACCTGCAACGACGCTTGCAGCTCAACCGCGATGATCGGGTCCTGGCACTCTCGGCGCTGGAATTCGACCTGTCGGTGTTCGACCTGTTTGCCCCGCTGGCCTGCGGTGCGGCGGTGATCCTGATCGAACCCGACGCCCAGCGCGACGCGCCACGCTGGCGCGAACTGGCGGTGCAGCACCGCGCCAGCGTGCTCAATTGCGTGCCGGCGCTGCTCGACATGCTGCTCGGCTGCGCCGACGCGCCGCTGCCCTGGCGCGCCGTCTTGCTCGGCGGTGACAAGGTCGCGCCGCAGCTGGCGCCGCGCCTGTGGGCCCAAGCCCCCGGTTGCCGCTTCATGGCCCTGGGCGGTGCAACGGAAGCGGCGATTCACTCGACGCTTTTCGAAGTCGTGCCCGGCCAGGCGCTGCACTGGCATTGCCTGCCCTACGGCAAGCCACTGGATAACGTCAGCCTGCGCATCGTCGACCCGCACGGCCATGACTGCCCGGACTGGGTGGCTGGTGAACTGTGGATCGGCGGTACCGGGGTGGCCGAGGGCTACCGGGGCGATGCGCTGCGCAGTGCCGAACGCTTTGTGCACTACCAGGGCCTGCGCTGGTACCGCACCGGCGACAGTGCGCGCTACCACCCCGACGGCACGGTGGAGTTCCTTGGGCGGACCGACTTCCAACTCAAGCTGCACGGCTACCGTATCGAAGCCGGTGAAGTGGAACACGCGCTGCTGGCCTGCCCCGGCGTCGAGCAGGCAGTGGCGCTGCTCGCCGGCCAGCACCTGGGGGCGGTGGTGCGCCTGGCGAATGGCCCAGCGCAGCCCACCCCACTGGCGTTCCCGAGCCTGGCCGAGCATCTGCCGGCCTATATGATTCCCAGCCTGATCCTGGGCTGCGCGCAATGGCCCCTGACGACCAATGGCAAAGTGGATCGCAAGGTCCTCAACGGCTGGCTGGCGGAACACAGCGGCGCCGCCCCGGGCCAGCTGTCACCGCCCTGTGGCCCCATCGAACAACTGGTTGCCCACGCCTGGCAGCAGTTGCTCGGCTGTGGTGAAGTCTGTCGTGAGCACAGCTTCTTTGCCCTGGGCGGCGACTCGCTGAGCGCCACGCGCCTGGTGCGCCTGCTAACCGAGCAAGGCCTGGGCGGCGCACGCATCGCCCGGGTGTTTGCCCAGCCGGTGCTGGCGCAGTTTTGCGAAGGCCTGCATCAACAGGCCCATATCCAACCACCACGCACCCTGGTGCCGGACCTCGCCCAGCGCCATGCGCCCTTCCCCATCACCGAGGTGCAGCAGGCCTACTGGCTGGGCCGCGACCCAAGCCTGGTGCTGGGCGGTGTGAGTTGCCACTTCTACCGCGAATACGACGTCGAGGACCTCGACCTGCCACGCCTGCAACACGCACTCGGGCGCCTGATCGAACGCCACGAAATGCTGCGCGCCGTGTTCGATCAAGCGGGCCAGGCGCGCATCCTCCCCCTGGTGCCGACCTTCGTGATCGGCCAAGGCTACGCCTGCATCGAGGACCTGCGTGAACACTGTGCCCACCGCGTGTTCGATCCTGCCCACTGGCCGCTGTTCGATGTGCAGGCAGTGACCCAGGGCCGGCATACGCGACTGGCGATCAGCCTGGACAACCTGATCCTCGACGCCCTGAGCATCCTGCGCTTCTATGCCGAACTCGACGCGCTGTATCGCGAGCCGATGCTGGCCCTGGCGCCGCTGGAACTGTCGTTTCGCGACTATCAGCTGCAGGCCGGCGTGGAACCTGCCGAACTGCACGCCGCGCAACACTTCTGGCAGGCACGTTTGCCCCAATTGCCGCCGCACCCGCAACTGCCCCTGGCGGCCGATCCTGCCAGCCTGGGCCGGCCACGCTTCGAACGCCTGCTAGGACAGGTCAAGGCGGGGGCGTGGCAAGCGATCCTGGCCAAGGCCCAACAGCATGGTTTGACCGCCTCGGCAGTGCTGCTCTGTGCGTTTGCCGAAACCCTGGGCCGCTGGAGTGCGCGCCCGGACCTGAGCCTCAACCTCACGCTGTTCGATCGCCGCCCGGTGCATCCGCAGATCGATCAGGTCATGGGCGATTTCACCTCCCTGACCCTGCTCGGTTATGTGCCCGTGGCAGGCGAACGCTGGATCGACCGAGCACGGCGCACCCAGCAGCACCTGGGCGAGGCCCTGGAGCACCGCTGCATTGGTTCGGTCAGCCTGTTGCGCCAATTGGCGAGGGACAGCGGTGAACAACAGGTGAGCATGCCGGTGGTATTCACCAGCGCCCTGGGCGTGCCGGACGGCACCGCCGCGCCGGTGGACGGCCCGTTCGCCAGGCAGGTCTTCGGCCTGACCCAAACCCCGCAAGTGTGGCTCGACCATCAGGTGGTGGAAGCCGACGGCGGCATCGCCCTGAACTGGGACCGGGTGGTCGGCCTGTTCCCCGACGGCCTCGTCGAAGCGATGTTCGATGCCTACCTGGGCAGCCTCCACTGGCTCGCCGTAGACCCCTGGGACAGCGCCCCGCCGGATCTGCTGCCGGTGGCCCAGGCCCGACTGCGCGCCCGCTTGAATGCCCCCGGCCCCGGCGTACCGGGTGACCCGACCTTGCACCAGGGCTTCTTCCAACACGCTCAGCAAGCCCCGCAACGCCCGGCGTTGTTGTGGGGTGAGCATGGCCGCCTGAGTTATGGCGAACTCGCCGAGCGTGCGCTGCGCATCGCCCGCAGCCTGATGGACGCGGGCGTGACAACCGGGGATCTGGTGGCAGTGTCCCTGGCCAAGGGACCACAACAGATCGCCAGTGTACTGGGGGTGCTGGCAGCGGGCGCGGCCTACCTGCCGGTGGGTGTGGACCAACCACTACAGCGTTGCCAGCGCATCCTGCAACAGGCCGGCGTCAGCCTTATCCTCGCCGAGCACGACCCGCAACTGCCCGGGGTCAAGCACCTCAAGCCGTCCCAGGCGCAAAGCGTCGAACCGCTGCACGCGCCGTTGCCCGTGAGCACCGACCAACTGGCCTATGTGATCTATACCTCGGGCTCCACCGGCCAGCCCAAGGGCGTGGAAATCACCCATCGCGCCGCGATGAACACCGTGGCCGAGATCAACCGCAGCTACGGCGTCGACGCCTCGGACCGTGGCCTGGCGCTGTCGGCGCTGGACTTCGACCTGTCGGTATATGACCTGTTCGGCCTGCTCTCGGTGGGCGGCGCCCTGGTGTTGATTGATGAAGATCAGCGCCGCGACGCCCGCGCCTGGCTCAAGGCCCTGCAACATCACGGCGTAAGCCTGTGGAACAGCGTGCCGGCGTTGCTCGACATGCTGCTCGAAGCCAACGCGGTGGAGCAGCAACCCCTGGCACTGAAGGTGGCGCTGCTGTCAGGCGACTGGATCGGCCTCGACCTGCCGCAACGCCTGCGACAACAGGCCCCGGACTGCCGCTTTATCGCCCTCGGTGGCGCGACCGAAGCGGCGATCTGGTCCAACCATTTCGAGGTTCAGCAGCCGCTGCCAGGCTGGCGTTCGATCCCCTATGGCGTGCCACTGGCGAACCAGGCTTACCGCGTGGTGGACGCCCTTGGCCGCGACTGCCCGGACTGGGTCACGGGGGAATTGTGGATCGGCGGTGACGGCGTCGCCCGTGGCTACCGCCATGCGCCGCAATTAAATGCCGAGCGCTTCGTCAACGGCTGGTACCGCACCGGCGACCTGGGCCGCTACCGCCCCGACGGCTTGCTGGAATTCCTCGGCCGCGCTGACACCCAGGTGAAGCTGCGCGGCCATCGCATCGAGCTGGGCGAAGTCGAAGCGGCCCTTGCGCGTCATCCCTGTGTGAACCAGGCCGTGGCGTTGGTCGCAGACCAGCGCTTGCTCGCCGCCGTCGCTGCCAGCACCTGCGCCGAAGTGCTGGCCCTGCACCTGGAGCAGTGCCTGCCCACGTATATGCGCCCCGAACAGATCCTGGTGCTCGATCGCCTGCCCTTGAGCAGCAACGGCAAGGTCGATCGCCGCGCCTTGCTCGCGCCGCTGGCCGCCGCTGCCCATTCACGCCCCACGCTGGATGAAACGCCGTTGAGCACCACTGAACAGCTGGTCGCCGAGCTGTGGCAGCAGTTGCTCAACGTGTCCTGCGTGTCGCGCCACGACAACTTCTTCCGCCTCGGCGGCGACAGCCTGCTGGCCACGCGTTTTCTCGAAATGCTGCGCAGCCGCATCGGCGTGGAACTGCCCATGGGCCAATTGTTCGGCGCCGCCAGCCTGCTCGAAGTGGCGCAAACCCTCGAGCGCCAGCCCGCCCCGCACCCCGTTGAAGAGGGCGTCATCTGATGCCCGCACAACCTCCCCTTATCCCAGGAGCTGTCCCCATGCCCGCCGCCAAACTGTTAAGCGAACTCAAGTCCCTGGGCGTCGAACTCTGGCCCCAGGATGGCCAACTCAAATTCCGTGCCCCCCAAGGCCTGCTGGACGCCGAACGCCTGGCGCAATTGCGCGAGCACAAGCAGCAGATCCTGCACCTGCTGCAAACCCAGGAGCGGCCCGAGGTGGTGGCCGACCCCTTGCAACGTCACGCGCCCTTCCCGCTCACCGATGTGCAGAATGCCTACCTGCTCGGCCGCCAGTCATCATTCGGCTACGGCAATGTGGCGTGCCACGGTTACCTCGAACTGAGCTGGCCGAGCCTCGACCCCCAGCAGGTGGAACAGGCCTGGAACCGCCTGATCGCCCGCCACGACATGTTGCGTGCGGTGATTGCCAGCGAAGGCTCCCAGCGCGTGCTGGCCGAGGTCGCCCATTACCCGCTGGCTGTCGCGGACTTGCGTGGCGCCACTGGCGAGCAGCACCAGCATGCCGTACAACAGATTCGCCAGGCCATGGAGCAGAAGCTCTACCCCACCGAGACCTGGCCGCTGTTCGAATTGCGCCTGAGCCGCAGCGACAGCGGCGACACCCTGCACTTTTCCATGGACTCCTTGATTGCCGACTGGGCCAGCGCGCAACTGCTGTTCAATGAGCTGGAGCAGTTGCTGCACGATCCCCAGGCCAGCTTGCCGCACCTGGACATCACCTTCCGCGACTACCTGCTGGCCGAACGCGGCCTGCTCGAAGGCAGCCGCCATCAGCGTGACCGTGACTACTGGCTGGCGCGTCTCGATGAACTGCCCCCGGCTCCGCAACTGCCGGCGCCCCTGAGCGGCGAAGACACCACAGTGCCACGCTTCCAACGCCACTCGGCGCACCTCGATGCGCAGCCATGGGCCGCCCTGAAAAGAGCCGCCAGCGCCCTCGGCCTCACTCCCTCCATCGTGGTGCTCAGCGCCTATGCCGGCACCTTGCAACGCTGGAGCCAGCAACCTTCCTTCAGCCTCAACCTCACGCTGCTCAACCGTTTACCGCTGCACCCACAAGTCAACCAGCTGGTGGGGGATTTCACCTCGGTCAGCCTGTTGCAGGTCAATGATCCCCAGGGCCAGGATTTCACTGCCCAGGCACGGCAACTGGGCAACCAATTGTTCGCCAACCTGGAGCACCGGCTGTTTTCCGGCATTCAAGTGATGCGCGAAATCGGCCGCCGTCGCGGCCGTGAGGCAGCCGCCATGCCGGTGGTGTTCACCAGTGCCATTGGCCTGGCGATTGAACCACCGGCCGCCAGCCAGCGCCGGGTCGGCCACGGCATTACCCAAACCCCGCAGGTGACCCTTGACTGCCAGGTGATGGACGACGCGAACGGCTTGCACATCCACTGGGACGTGCGCCAAGGCGTGTTCCCCGAAGGTTTGGTCGAGGACATGCAGCAGGCATTCGTTGCCCAATTGCAGTCATTGGCCCTCGACCCGGCCACCTGGGAACAGCCCATGCAAGTGCCGCTACCGGCCTGGCAACAGCGTGAACGCCTGGCCGCCAACGCCACCGACGCGCCGCTGCCCACCGGGCGCCTGCATGACGGCCTGTTGGCCATGGCCTGGGAACGGCCACAGGCCCTGGCGGTGGTCGACGCCCACGGCAGCCTGACCTACGCCGCCCTGATGGAGCGCGCCCTGGCAGTCGCCGCAGCCCTGGGCGCCGCCGGTTGCCGCGCCCAGGAACCGGTGGCGATCCTGATGCCCAAGGGCCGTGACCAAGTGGTGGCGGCCTACGGCGTGCTGCTGGCGGGCGCCGCCTACCTGCCGCTGGACAGCAACGCCCCCGCCGCCCGCCGCGACCGCGTACTGCGCAGTGCCAAGGTGCGGCATGTGCTCGGTCACTCCCAGGCCGTGCCAGACACGCCATTGCCCGAGGGTGTGCACTGGCATGCGGTGGATCAACTGGCAGCCGCTACGCCGGACTTGCCGGCACAGGACGCCAACCCCGACGACCTCGCCTATGTGATCTACACCTCCGGCTCCACCGGCGAGCCCAAAGGCGTGATGATCAGCCACCGCGCCGCCCTCAATACCGTGCAGGACATCAACCGGCGCTTTGCGATCAACGCTGCGGACCGGGTGCTGGGCCTGGCGCAATTGAGTTTCGACTTGTCGGTGTATGACCTGTTCGGCCCGCTCGCCGTGGGCGGCACCCTGGTGCTGCCCGACCCGGCACGGGGCGCCGACCCGTCGCACTGGGCCGAGCTGATACAGCGCCATCAGGTTACGCTGTGGAACTCGGTGCCGGCGCAGCTGCACATGCTGGCCCACTACCTGCAAGCCGAGCCGCGCCCCCTGGACAGCTTGCGCCTGGCGCTGTTGTCGGGTGACTGGATACCGCTGAACCTGCCACCACAACTGCAAACGCTGGTGCCGGGCCTGGCCCTGGTAGCCCTGGGAGGTGCCACCGAAGCCTCGATCTGGTCGAACCTGCACCCCATCGGCGCGATTGACCCGGCATGGCGCAGTATTCCCTACGGCCTGCCGCTGGCCAACCAGGGGTTCCGCGTGCTGGACAGCCAATGGCGCGATGCGCCGACCTGGGTGCCGGGCGACCTGTACATCACCGGGGTCGGCCTGGCCCAGGGTTACCTCGGCGACCCGGCGTTGAGTGAAGCGCGCTTCTTCGCTCACCCCCTCGACGGCCAGCGCCTGTATCGCACCGGTGACCGTGGGCGCTACCTGCCGGGGGGTGAACTGGAGTTCCTCGGCCGTGACGACGGCCAGGTCAAGATCCGTGGACACCGCGTGGAGCTGGGGGAAATCGACGCCGCACTGCTCGCCACCCCAGGCGTGGACAGCGCCGTCAGCCTGCTCAGCGGCGAGCTGCTGGCCTTCGTCACGGCGGCGCGCGTCGAACCCGAGCCGCTGCCGGGCACACCACTGCTGACGGCAGTGCAACGTTATGCCGACAGCCAGGTCGGCAACTTTGACGCGCAGCAGGTACGCGACTATCAGGCTGACCTCAACGCCGCCGCCTTGAGTTCGATGCTGGATGTCATGCTCAAGGCCCAGTTGTTCAGCGGCGCGCTGGCCGAGCCGGATGCAGCTGCCATCCTCAGTGCCTTGCAGGTGCAACCGCGCCATCACTGGTTGGTGCGGCGTTGGTTGCTGGCCTTGTGTGACGCGGGCCTGTTGCAGCGCGAACAATCCCGCTATCGCCTGCTGCATGGCGAGCCAACCCCGGCGCTGGCCTGGGGCCGGGTGGAACAGGCGGTGGCGTGCGGGCTGTGCAGCCAGGCGCTGCTTGACTACCAGCTCAACCATGTAGCGCAACTGCCGCAACTGCTGCGCGGCGAGGTCAACCCGTTCGATCTGTTGTTCCCCCAGGGCCAGCAAGACCTGGCGTTGCAGCTGTATGGCGGGGATGCGGTGGCCCGCTACAACAACCACAGCATCGCCGCGCTGATCAACCGGCTTGCCACCCACCATGACGGCGATGGCCCGCTACGCATCCTTGAAATCGGTGCGGGCACCGGGGCCACCAGCACGCCGGTGATCAGCCTGCTCGACGGCCTGAACGTGGATTACCTGTTCACTGACATGACCGCGTTTTTCCTGCCGGCGGCCAAGCAGCGCTTTGCCGATCACGCCTGGGTGCGCTACGGCGTGCTGGACATTGACCAGGATATTCGCCCCCAGGGCCTGGCCAGCAACAGCGTGGATATCGTGCTGTGCGCGGGCATGCTCAACAGCGTCAAGGACATCGACAACGCCCTCGGCCAGATCACCGAATTGCTCAGCCCCGGTGGCTGGCTGGTGTTCAGCGAACCGACCGGCGAATGGCCGCCGATCCTGCTGACCCAAGGTTTTATGATGACCCCGGCGGGCGACGACCACGACTTGGGCCGCAGCGGTTTGCGCGCTGCCGATATCTGGCAGGCACGGGTCCAGGCATTCGGCGGCGAATGCCTGCCGGCGCTGCCCCACGCCGACCACCCGCTGGCCGCCCTCGGCATGCGGGTATTCGCCGCACGCTTCAAGGCCGGGCTGCAACGCTTGAGCGTCGACAGCCTGCGCCGCGCCCTGGCGCAACGCCTGCCGGACTACATGCTGCCGGCGCACCTGCAAGTGCTCGACCGCCTGCCCCTGACCGCCAACGGCAAGGTCGACCGCAAGACACTGGCCAACTGGCGCCCCGCCATCGATGCACAGGCCGGCGGCAACGAAGCGGTGCCCAGTGACCCGCTCACCGCCGAGCTGTGCAGGGTGTGGGCCGAAGCCCTGGGCCTGGCGCAGATCGGCGCCGACGACAATTTCTACGAGAAAGGCGCCGATTCGCTGATCCTTGCCCGCGTTGCCGGCCAACTGCGTGAACAACTGCCCCAGGCGCACAGCCTGAGCTACGACACCCTGCTGCGGCAGATGCTCAACGAGCCGACTGTCAGCGCCCTGGCGCGCCTGCTCAACCACGATGAAAGCACCCCCACCGCAGCGGCGCCTGACCAGTCGCAGCGCGCCGCCCACAGCAACGCCCTGGTGGTGCCGTTCGGCGGTGGCGAGGTCGGCCCGGTACGGGTGATGTTCCATGCCGCCCTGGGCACCCTGGATTATTTCCAGCACCTGGGCCGTGCGCTCGCCGCCCAGCAGGCAGGGCCGGTGATTGGCTTTGCGGTGGCCGACACCGCGCAGTACCTGGCTTTGGAACCCAAGCGCCTGATCGAAAGCGTGGCCCAGGACTACGCCGACCGCTTGATCGCCGACGGCCATCAGCGCTTCCAGCTGATCGGCTACTGCCTTGGCGGCCTGCTCGCCACTGAAGTCGCACGGCGCCTGCTGGAGCGCGGCATGGAGGTGGTGGACCTGAGCCTGATCGACAGCATCCCGATGTTTATCGACACCGACGAAGAGCTGGCCTATGAGGCGATCTTCGTGCCCAACCTCAACCTCGACCCAGTCAAGACCGTGTTCGGCGCCCATATCGAAGACTACGACGTGTACCGCGCCATCGACCTGCTGATGGCCCGCGACAACCGGCGCGTGCCCGCCGGGGCCATGGCTGCCCTGGGCGGTGACCCGGGCCTGGAAGCATTGGCGCTGGCGGTCCGGCAACAATCGGCGCGCAGCCAGGAAGAACGCCTGGCCGAGTACGCCCGCCTGGCGTCTGGTCAGGCCGGGGTGCCGATCGGCCCCGAGCTGGTGCCGACGCTGTTCCGCGTTTGTCGCCACAGCATGCGGGCGGCGCGGTTCGACCCACCACCGTTCCTCGGCAACATGACCTACCTGCGCTGTCTGGAGCAGCAATCGTTCGGCATTACCGGCGGTGTCGGCCACCTGGCGGCGCCGTTCTGGGAGGACGCCTGCCTGGGCCAGTTCAACTTGATCGACGTGCCCGGCAACCACTTCAGCGTGATCGAACCACCCCACGTGCACACCGTCACCGCGCACCTGCTTGAGGCCCTTCGGAAAAACTCATGACCACCGCCCTGAATACCCTAAAACGCCCGGTCAACCGCTTTATCCGCCTCGGCGTGGTGTTTGCCGCAGTCGGCGCGCTGGTCAACCTGGTGCCCTTTATCGGCCTCACTGAACTTGGCCGCTTGTTGCTCGCCGGCAACGCCGACAGCGCCACCCTGTGGCAGTGGGCAGCGCTGGTGGTGGTCGCCCTGAGCCTGGGCTGGATGGCCAGCGGCGCCGCGCTGTGGCTGACCCACCTGGCCGACCATCGCCTGCAATCGAGCCTGCGTGAGGCCATGGTGCGCAAGCTCGGGCGCGTGCCCTTGGGCTGGTACACCGACACCACTTCCGGCGCCGTGCGCAAGGTGGTGCAGGATGATCTCGAAGACCTGCACCATCTGGTTGCTCATCACGCCGTCGAAGTGACGGCGGCGATTGTCACCCCGTTGGCGGGATTGATCTGGCTGGCGACGTTGAACTGGCGTCTGGCACTGCTGGCGGTGCTGACCCTGCCGATCTATGCGCTAGCCTACAGCCTGATGATGCGCGGCTTCGGCACCAAGATGCAGTTGCTCGACAAGAGCATGACCCGGGTCAGCGCGGCGATTGTCGAGTTTGTCCACGGCATTGCCGTGGTCAAGGCATTCGGGCAGGTCGGACAGGCCCATCGCAGTTATCAGCAGGCGGTCAACCAGTTCAGCACCCAGTACGCCGGCTGGGTCAAGCCACTGCTGCGCCTGGAAGCCTTCTCGTCGATGGCCTTGAGTGTGCCGGTGATCCTGCTGGTCAGCCTGAGCGTGGGCAGCCTGTTACTGGCCCAGGGCTGGATCACGCCATTGCAGTTGTTCGCCGAAACCCTGGTGGCGGTGGTGATCCCGCAGTCGCTGCTGGTGATCAACCAGAGCCTTACTGCGCAACGCACCGCTCTCGCTGCAGCCGAGCGCATCGAAGCGCTGCTGGGCGTCGAGGAGCTGCCGACGCCCAAGGTCTGCGTACCGCCCCAGGGCAGCGACATCCGCTTTGAACAGGTGCAGTTCGGTTATGACCCCGCGCATATGATCCTCAATGGCGTTGACCTGCACTGCCCGGCCGGCAGCGTCACCGCGCTGGTGGGCGCGTCCGGCGCGGGTAAGTCGACCCTGGCCAAGCTGGTGCCGCGCTTTCACGACGTCAGCGCCGGGCGGGTCTGCGTGGGCGGTGTGGATGTGCGCGAGATTGATCCGCGCCAGCTGTATCAGCACGTGGGCTTTGTGTTGCAGGACGCGCAACTGGTGCACGGCACGGTGGCCGACAATCTGCGCCTGGGCCGCCCCGAGGCCAGCGATGCCGAGGTCGAGGCCGCCGCCCGTTCGGCGCAGATTCACCAACGCATCCAGGCCCTGCCCCGGGGCTATCAATCGGTGGTTGGCGAAGACGCGATTTTCTCCGGCGGTGAAGCCCAGCGCCTGTCCATCGCCCGCACGCTGTTGGCCGATACGCCGGTGCTGATCCTCGATGAAGCCACCTCCCACGCCGACCCCGAGTCCGAAGCCTTGATCCAGGACGCGCTGTCTGCCCTGGCCCGCGGTCGCACGGTGCTGGTGATTGCGCACCGCCTGGCGAGTATCTGCGGCGTCGACCAGATCGTCGTGCTCGACCAGGGCCGCGTCCTCGAAAGCGGCCGCCATGACCAACTGCTGCAGGCCAACGGCGCCTATGCCCGGCTGTGGCGCGCCGGCGCCGAAACCACCGCCCCCGACCTGGAGATGTCCTTGTGATCCGCAGCCTCGTGACTTTATTGGGCCCGGCCCATGCCGCACGCCTGTACCGCTACCTCGCCTGGCTGGTGACCAGTGCCGTACTGCAAGGCGTTGCCGTGGCGTTTTTGGTGCCGATCCTGCACGCGCTGTTTGCCGGCGACCTGCACAGCGCCTTCCATTGGCTGGCGGGCCTGGCGGCGATGGCGGTGCTGACCTGCATTGCCCACTACCAGCAGGCCATGAAGGGGTTTGCCCTGGCCCTGGTGGTGTTGACCACCCTGCATGATCGCCTCGGCCAGCACCTGGTGACCTTGCCTTTGGGTTGGTTCAATTCGGAGAAGGTCGGACGCCTATCGCGCAGTGCCACCAGCGGCACCCTGATGGTCACCGGCTTGTTTGCCCATTACCTGGGGCCGGTGGTGTCCGGCGTGGTGGTGCCGGCCACGGTGGCGCTGAGCCTGTTCGTGTTCGACTGGCGCCTGGGCCTGACGGCCGTGCTGTGTGCGCCGCTGATCTACTTCACCCATCACTGGTCGGCGGCGGCCATCGGCAGCAACGACGCGCGGGTAGAAGCCGCCGCGACCCTGGCCGGTAACCGCGTGGTGGAATTCGCCCGCTACCAGCAAGTGCTGCGCGCCTTTGGTCGCACCCAGGACGGTTACGCGCCATTGCAGGCCGCCAACCTGGCGCAGAAACACGCGGGCGGCTCGATGCTGTCCCAGACCTTTCCGAAGTTGCTGGCCGGTGGTTTGACCGTGCAGTTGGCGTTCGCGCTGCTGGTGGGCGTAGGCATTGCCCTGGCCGCCCACGGCGACATCGACGCCATCCAGTTGGTCGCCCTGCTGGCTCTGGCAGCGCGCTTTGTCGGGCCACTGGCCGAAGCGGCGGCGCGCAGCGGCCTGTTACGCATGGCCGGTAATGACCTCGACCAACTGGTGAGCATCCTGCGCGAGCCCTCGTTGCCGGAGCCGGCGGTGAGCCAACCGCTGACGGCGCCCGGCAGCCTGGCCTTTGACCAGGTCAGCTTCGCTTACCCCAGCGGGCCCAAGGTGCTGCACCGCCTGACGTTCAACGCCCCGGCCCATTCCATGACCGCGATTGTCGGCGCCTCGGGCTCGGGCAAGACCACCGTCACGCGCCTGCTGATGCGTTTTTTCGATGCCAGCGAGGGCAGCGTCAAGGTCGGCGGCGTGGACGTGCGCGAGCTGTCCAATGCCGCGCTGATGGCGCAATTGTCCCTGGTGATGCAGGACGTGTACCTGTTCGACGACAGCCTTGAGGCCAACATTCGCGTCGGCAGCTCGGACGCCAGTGCCGAACAAGTCGCCGAAGCCGCACGGCTGGCTGGCGTGGATGAAATCGTCGCACGCCTGCCCCAGGGCTGGAACACGCCAGTGGGCGAAGGCGGCGCGGCGCTGTCCGGGGGCGAACGCCAGCGCGTATCCCTGGCCCGGGCCCTGCTCAAGCGGGCGCCCATCGTATTGCTGGATGAAGCCACGGCGGCGCTGGACCCGCACAACGAAGCCTTCGTACAGGCAGCGATCCGCACCCTGATGCAAAGCTCCACGGTGCTGGTGATTGCCCATCGCCTGCCGACCATCATGGCCGCCGACCAGATCCTGGTGCTGGATGAGGGTTGCCTGGTGGAATCGGGCACCCATGCGCAGTTGCTGGCCCGCAACGGTCGCTACGCCGGGTTCTGGCATGACCGCCAGCGCGCCGGTGGTTGGCGCCTGAACGCCGAGGCCCAGCCATGCTGATCGGGGTGTTGGGCGCCAGCGGCGACGTGGGGCTGGCCAGCGCCCAGGCGTTGTTGACGCTGGGAGTCAATGAGCTGCGCCTGGGCGGGCGCGATGCCGTCAAGGGTGCGCACTGTGTGCAAGTGCTCCAGCAACAATGGCCACAGGCGCTCTTGCAATGGGTCGCGGCGGACTTCACCGACGCCAGGGCCTTGGCCGCGTTCGCCCGTGGTTGCGATGTGCTGCTCAACTGCGCCGGCCCGTCCTGGCGCGTAGAGGCGCGTGCCGCACACGCCGCGTTGCAGGCCGATGCCCATTACGTCGATGCCGCCGGCCACATGCACCTCGACCCGGCCCAATGGCGTGGCCGCTGCGCGGTGCTGGGTGCCGGCCTGCAACCCGGGCTCACTGGCCTGCTGCCGCGCTGGCTGGCCGAGCAGGCATTCACCCAGGTGCGCAGCCTGACCAGCTATTTCGGCTTGCGCGATCACTTCACCGCCGTGGCTGCCGACGACTTTTTGCAAGGCGCGGTGGACGGCAGCAGCGAACCGCTGGCGGCCTGGCACAACGGCCGCTGCAGCCGTGCACTGCGGCGTCAGCGTCAGGTGTCGGTGCCGTGCTTCCCCGGCCAGGTCCACCTGTTGCCCTACCTGAACCTCGAGGGCGAACGCCTGGCCATGGACCTGAACCTGGAGGTCGGCCAGTGGTTCAACGTGATCACCGATGGCTACGTGCTCAAGGCCCTCGACCAGGCCCACGGCCTGCCACGGGCCGACGCCGTGCAGCGCTTGTGCCAGGCCAGTCGCCTGGATCTGAGCGGGCAAGCGCCTTTTGTCACGCTGCTGCTGCAACTCGATGGCGTGTACCACGAGCAGGCCCTGACCCGCAGCCTGGTGCTCAGCGGCGCCGGCAATGCGGCGCTGACCGGTGCCATGGCCGCCGCCACGGTGATCAGCGTGGTGGAGGGCGAGATCCGGTCCGGCTGCCATGCAGCCGCCGAGGCCCTGCCCCCCGCCGCCAGCCTTGAACGCCTGCTGCGCACCTCGGCGATCCGCGCCCTGAACCTGCTGCACAGCCCGCTCGATCAACTGCATGCCGCCGAAGAAGGTTGCCTATGAACACCGCCCTGAACGAGTTGGAACATGTCAGCCTGGGCGTGATGGCCCAGGTGCTGCTGCACACCCAGGCTTTGCCGTTGCAAGCCTGGCACAGCGCCGAACAGATCAACGCAGCGCTGGGCACGGCTGCACGACATGCCTGGGTGGTGCGGCGTTGGCTGGCGGCATTGACCCGTGCGGGCATGCTGCGCGAAGACGGTGAACAGCTGGGTTGGCAAGCAACACCCCTCGATCCGCGGGTAGGTGAACTGCCGCGCCTGTATGCCGAGTTGGGCTTCCCGGCCACTATGGCGCGTCTGCACACCCAAGTCATCGAGTGCCTGCCCGAGCTGCTGCGCGATCAATTCACCCTCACCCACTTGCTGATGCTCGGCAGCGACCCGGTGAAGGCGCTCGGCGCCTACCAGCACAACCCTTTCACTGCGGCGATCAATCACGCCCTGGCCAAACGGGCGCAGCAAGTCAGCGCCGCTGGTGGAACGTTGCGGGTACTGGAACTGGGCGGCGGCGCCGGCTGCACCACCGACGCGGTGTTGGCGGCGCTGCAAGCGCGTGAAAAGGACTATCGCTTCACTGATATCAGCTCGCTGTTTACCGGCGCGGCGCAGCGTCAGTTTCGCCTCGAACCGGGGATGCAATTCGGCCTGCTCGACCTCGATCGCAGTTTCAGCGTCCAGGGTATTGCGCCCCACAGCCAGGACCTGGTGATCGCCGGCAATGTGCTGCACAACGCCCACGACCTACACGATTGCCTGGGGCAGATCCGCAGCAGCCTGGTCGATGGCGGCACCTTGCTGTTCAGTGAATCCATCGCCGACAACCCGGCGATGCTGACCTTCATGCACCTGTTGTTGTCGCCCCCCGCCGATGCACCGTTGCGCGCCAGCGATGAAGCCTTCATGGCACCCGACGCCTGGCACCTGGCCTTGCAGGCGGCCGGCTTTGAGATGCTCGAGGTATGGCCCGCCGCGGCGGAACCGCTCGCCGTCGCGGGGCAACGCTTGTTCCATGCCAGAGGAGTTTCAACATGAATGTCGACACCTTGCTGATCGACCTACCCGCTGCCTTTCCTTGGCATCTACCGGCCTTTACCGACCTGGGCGTGCATCAACAGGCCCCGGCCCGGTTGCTGGCGGTGCTCGAACGCCAGCGCCCGGCGGTGGTGGTGATGGGCGCCGAACAACTGGAACGCCTGCTGGATTTTCCCGGCCTGGCCTTGAGTGACCTGAGCCACCTGGAACAGGTGCTGTTCGTCAGCCCGCGCCCAAGCGACTGGCAACTGGCAGAACGCGCCGCGGCGCAACTCAATTGCCACGTACAGGGTTTTACCGATGACGGGCGCGAGTTGACCAGTGTCAAGCGTGAGCACCAGCGCTGGTGTGAGCGCGCCTTGGGGCATCCTGAGGTCAGCGCCGTCGCGCTGCATGGCCAGACTCTGTTCGCCGTGCCCCAGCCTTGCGCACCGGCAGCGGTGGACGATCATCTGGACGCGACCGGGGCCGCCGTCGATCAGCAGTTCAGCGCCACGCAACTGCACGACGCCGTGCAGTTGAACCAACGCTTGAGCCACGCCGCGTTGCTGTCGATGCTCAACGGCCTTGAGCAATGCGGCCTGCTGCCGGCGCCCCTTAACGACGTGGCGCAAAGCCTCGCCAACGCCGGCATCGCCCCTGGCCACCGGCCCTTGATCGCACGCTGGCTGGACGTGTTGCAGGCCGAGGATTTGCTGCGCCGCCAAGGCGACCATCTGCATCCCAGCCTCGACCCCAACGCCTGGAGCGACGCCAGCCTGGACGCTATCTGGGCACAACTGAGCCTGGACTGGGAACACAACACCGGCGGCTGCGCCACCCTCGACTATGCGCGGGATAATGCTCGCCAGTTGCCGGCGCTGATGCGCGGTGATTGCGCGGCGGTGCACCTGCTGTTCCCCGAAGGCCGTACCGAACGTGCAGCGGCGTTGTACCGCGAAAGCCTGGCGGCGCAGTACCAGCACCGCGCCGTGGCCCACTGGATCGGCGCCTGGGCGGCACGCCAATCAACTGAACCTTTGCGCGTGCTGGAGGTGGGGGCTGGTACCGGCTCCACCACCCAGGCCGTGTTGCCGGTCCTGGCGAATCTAACGGTGGACTACCTGTGCACCGACGTGTCGCGCTACTTCAGTGAACAGGCCGCCGAGCGTCTGCGCGCCTGGCCATGGGTGCGCCACGGTGTGTTCGATATCGACCGCCCCGCCGTGGCCCAGGGGTATCCCACCCAGAGCTGGGACCTGATCGTCGCCGGTGGCGTGCTCAACGCCGCCCGCGACACCCAGCGTTCGCTGTCCACCCTGCTGGCCTTGCTCAAGCCGGGCGGCTGGCTGGTATTCAGCGAGCCGACCCAGGAAGAATTCTGGGTCATGGCGTCCCAGGCGTTCATGCTCAACCAGGCCAGCGATGAGCGTGCGCTGGGCCGCAGCACCTTCCTCAACCTCGAGCAGTGGCAGACCGCCCTGGCCCGCGCCGGCTTCCAGGGCAATCGCAGCCTGCCCGCTGCCGATCACCCGTTGGCATGCCTGGGCCATCGAGTGTTCGTCGCCCAGGTGCCGAGCCAGCGCCTGAGCCGTGCCGCCTTGGCCGCCCACCTGGAACACCCCGACCTGCAGCTTGAACTGCTCGACCATTTGCCCGACCTGCCTAACGTCAAGGACTTGCCATGACCCCGCTGGCCTACCCCTTCAACGCCTTCACCGACCTGGAGCTGGCTGAACCTTACCGCCACGCCCAGCAGGCGCCAGGCCTGTTGCGCATCCAGATGCCCATCGGCGCGCCCGCCTGGCTCGCCACTCGTTATGACGATGTACGCCTGGTGCTGGGCGACCGGCGTTTCAGCCGCAGCGAAGCGTTCCGCCGCGACGACGCTCCACGGGCGTTCCCGCGGATTGCCGGAGGCATTGTGATGATGGACCCGCCGCAACTCACACGTATCCGCTCCCGCGCCGCCCAGGCGTTTACCCGGCGCCGCGTCGAAGCCTTGCGCCCCCATGCCCGGGCCTACGCCCATGAATTGATCGACCGCATGCTCGCCGCCGGCCCGCCAGCGGACCTGGTCAATGACTATGCCTTGCCGCTGCCCCTGGGGTTGATCTGCGAACTGCTCGGCGTGCCGCTGCAAGACCGCGAACGCTTCAAGCTGTGGAACGACTCGCTGCTGTCAACCCGCCCCGAAGACGCCGCTCTGACCCAGCAACACCTGGGCGAACTCGCGGCCTACATCAAGGGCTTGGTGGCCGAGCGCCGCCGCCAGCCACAGGACGATTTCATGACTGCCCTGGCCCAGGCCGATGACAACGGCGAGCGCCTGAGCGAAGAGCAACTGCTGCTGTTGTGCATCGCCATCCTTGTCGCCGGCTACGAAGGCAGCGCCTCGCAGATCCCCAATTTCATCCAGGTGCTGCTGGACAATCCCGCACAGTGGCAACAGCTCAAGGCCCATCCCGAACAGATCCCCCAGGCGGTGGAAGAGCTGCTGCGCTATATCCCGTTGGCATCGGCGGCAATGTTTGTGCATTACGCCCTTGAAGACATTCAGGTGGGTGAGACTTTGGTACGCCAGGGCGAGGCAGTATTCGCCTCGATTGGCGCAGCCAACCATGACCCGGCGCGCTTTGCCGATCCACAGACCCTCGACCTGCAACGCGATGCCAGCGGCCATTTCGGCTTCGGCCATGGCCTGCATCACTGCATCGGCTCTGCCCTGGCGCGGGTGGAATTGCAGGAGGCCTTGCAGGCGTTGGTGGAACGCCTGCCCAACCTGCAACGCTGCGGTGAGGTGCAGTGGAAAACCGCGACGTTCTTTCGCGGCGCCCATTGCCTGCCGGTGACCTGGTCATGAGTGGCGCACGTAAACGCGTGATCGTCGCCGGCACCGCGTTCGGCCGCATCTACCTGCAAGCCCTGGCCCGTGCCCATGAGCGCTATGAATTGGTGGGCATCCTGTCGCGGGGCAATGCCTACTCCCAAGCCTGCGCCGACTACTACGGCGTACCGCTGTATGAGGCGGTCGAGCAGGTGCCCAATACGGTAGATATCGCCTGCGTGGTGGTGCGTTCCGGCGCCACCGGAGGCGCCGGCAGCGAACTGGCCCAGCAGTTGTTGCGCCGTGGCATCCACGTGTTGCAGGAACACCCGGTGCACCACCGCGAAATCGCCGCGTGCATGCAGGCAGCACGCCAGGGCCAGGCAGCCTACGCGGTGAATACGCTGTACCCGAATATCCTTGCGATCCGCCGCTTTCTGGCGGTGGCCGCGTACCTGCGCGAGCAACAAGGGCTGGCCTATATCGACGCGGCCTGTAACAGCCAGGTGGCCTACCCCTTGCTGGATATTCTCGGGCGCCTGGCCGGTGGTTTACGGCCCTGGGCATTTGCGGCGCCGGCGGCCAGCGTCGGTGCGCAGCCCTTCACACGATTGAACGCCAGCTTCAATGGCGTGCCGATCAGCCTGCGCGTGCAAAACCAGGTGCATCCCCAGGACCCCGACAACCACTCGTTCCTGCTGCATCGCCTTGAAGTCGGCTGTGAAGGCGGCGTGCTGAGCCTGTGCGATACCCACGGCCCGGTGTTATGGAACCCGCGCCTGCATGCGCCACGGGACGACACCGACCGCCTGATCATGGCAGGTGAAGGCAGCGAGCGGCTGGCCGGGCCGAGCATGGTGGTGCTCGACCCGCAGATACCCGCCAGCTATCACCAGGTGTTCAGCGACCTCTGGCCCGACGCGGTCAGCCTCGCCCTCGACGCACTGTGCGACGACATCGACGAGCCGGCGCGGCGCCTGCGCAGCGGCCTGTGGGCCACCGAGGTGTCGATGGCCTGGCGCGAGATGAACAGCCTGATCGGGATGCCCGAATTAATTGAACCGCCGATTCCCCGGGCATTGCCGCTGGCCGAGCTGCACCGCTGCGCCGACGCTGTGCAACCCCCTCGCGCTGACCCTGGCGCGCAACTGTTGGGAGCCCTGCCCTTGTGAACACTACCCAATCCCGCTCGTCCTGCAGCCATGTGCTGCTGTGGGTGCGCGACCTGCACCAGGCCGTGGCGAACTTTCGCTCCGCCGGGTTCGAGGTCACCTACGCCACTGCCGAGGCCCGTGCCCAACACGCGCATATCTGGTTCAGCCATGGGCCGATCATCGAGTTGCTCACTACGCCTCGCCACGCCTGGCTGTTCAAGTGGCCCATCGACTGCCTGGCCGGCCGAGGTGCCGGGCAGCGCATGTTGCGTTGGGCCGCCCACGGCGAAGGCTTCTGCGACCTGGCCTTGCTGTGCGATGAGCAACTGCTGGCGCCGCGCCTCAAGGGTCTCGCGGCCTGCGGCGTGGCCATGGGCCGGGTGGTGAAGTGGCAGCGCACCTGTGCGGACGGCAGCCAGACGCGCTTTCGTTTCGTCTACCCGCGCCATGCGCGCCTGCCGTTCCTGGTCACGCCCTACACGCCTTCCCAACATCCGGAGCGGTTGATCCACCCCAACGGCGCCACCGGGCTGGCGGCGATTCGCCTGGGGGTCAGCCCTGCCGACCGCACCGCCCTCGACCTGCTGGCGGGCGACGACCCGATGTTGCACCTGCATCCGGCTGAGTTTACCGGCGTACAGGCGGTGCAAATCGCCGGCCTGACGCAACCGCTGACCCTGCACGGCGCCCAGTTGCTGGGTTGCCCGACTGCCCAAGGAGATTTCCATGCTTGATGGCTGCACTGACTGGCCCGAAGACTTTATCCGCCGCTACCGCGAGCAAGGCTATTGGCAAGGCGTGCCCCTGGGCCAACTGCTGCGCGAACAATCCCAGCGCACACCGCAGCAGGAAGCCTTGGTGGACGGCAATCGACGCTGGAGCTACGCCGAGCTGGACCAACAGGCCGACCGACTGGCCGCCGGCCTCGCCGAACGCGGGCTGGTCGCCGGCCAGCGGGTGCTGGTGCAACTGCCCAATATCGCCGAGTTTTTCAGCCTGACCTTCGCCCTGCTGCGCCTGGGGGTGATCCCGGTGTTTGCGCTGCCGGCCCATCGCGAACATGAACTGGAACACCTGGCGCACCTGAGCCAGGCGGTGGCCTATGTGATTGTCGACCAGCACCTGGGCTTCGATTACCGCCCGCTGGCGCGCACCCTGCGTGAGAAGGTGCCGAGCTTGCAACAGGTGTGGGTGGTGGGCGCGCCCGAGGAGTTCGTGGGCCTGGCCGATTGCGTCGCCGCGCCCCGCCAATTCCCCACACCGGACGCCCGGGACGTCGCGGTGCTGCTGTTGTCCGGCGGCACTACCGGCCTGCCCAAACTGATCCCACGCACCCATGACGACTATGCATGCAATGCCCGGCTGGCGGCCCAGGCCTGCGGTTTTGACGGCCACACCCGTTACCTGGCAGCGCTGCCGGTGGCGCACAACTTTCCGCTGGCCTCGCCTGGCGCGCTCGGGGTGTTCAGTGTCGGCGCCACCCTGGTGCTGGCGCCGGAGCCGAGCCCGGACACCGCCTTCGAACTGATCGAACGCGAACGCATCACCCACACCGCCTTGATCCCGCCGCTGGTATTGCTGTGGCTGGAAGTCGCGCAATGGTCCGACCACGACCTCAGCAGCTTGCAATGGCTGCAAGTCGGCGGTGCGCGGCTCAAGGCCGAGATCGCCGCCCGCATCCGCCCGGCCCTGGGCTGTGGCCTGCAACAGGTGTACGGCATGGCCGAAGGCTTGCTGTGTTTTACGCCGCTGGACGACCCCGAGGAACGAGTCTTCGACACCCAGGGCCTTCCCCTTACGACGGCGGATGAGATCCGTATCGTCGATGCCGACGATGTACAGGTGGCGCCCGGCGCCGTGGGGGAATTGCTGGTGCGCGGGCCCTACACCATCCGTGGCTATTACAACGCCGCCGAGCACAACCAGCGGGCGTTTACCGCCGACGGGTTTTATCGCAGCGGCGACCTGGTCCGGCGCCTGCCCGAGGGGCATTTGATTGTCGAGGGGCGCAGCAAGGATGTAATCAACCGCGGCGGCGAGAAGATCCCGGTGGAAGAAATCGAGAACCTGCTGCTCGGCCATCCGCTGATCCGCGATGTGGCGCTGGTGGCCCTGGCCGACGAGTTGCTGGGCGAACGCAGTTGCGCCTGCGTACTGGCCCACGGTGAACCCTTGGACCTGGCCTCGATCAACGCCTGGCTGCGCGAGCGTGGGCTGGCGGCCTACAAGTTGCCGGACCGCTTGCAGGTGCTGCGCGAGTTCCCGCTGACGCGCCTGGGCAAGGTCAACCGCAAGGCCCTGGCTGAACAGGTATTGGCCTCATGAGCCCGTGGCTGCGCGCATTGCGTGAAAGCGAACAGCCCCGCGCACGCCTGGTGTGCCTGCCCCATGCCGGTGGCAGCGCGAGTTTTTTCCGCCCGTGGCTGGCGCACCTGCCGGGGGATATCGACCTGCTGGCGGTGCAGTATCCCGGTCGGGAAGAGCGCTTCAACGAGGCGCATATCCCGTGCCTGGCGAGCCTCGCCGAACACATCAGCCAGGCGTTGCTGGCCTTGCCTGCGCGGCCCCTGTGGCTGTTCGGCCACAGCATGGGCGCGGCGCTTGCCTATGCCGTGGGCATACAGCTTGAAGCCGCCGGCATGGGGGCCGCCCACGTATTTGTCTCGGCCCACGCACCACCGCACCGGCAACCGCCCAGCGACCTGCACCGCCAGGACGACACCACGCTGATCGCCGACATCCTGCGCCAGGACGCCCAGGCCGCCGACCTGTGGGCCAACCCGCAGTTGCGTGCGCTGTTCCTGCCGGTGTTGCGCAGCGACTACCAGGCCATCGAGACCTGGCGCCCCGCCCACCTGCTGCCCTTGGCCGCACCGCTCGATGTGCTGTTGGCGCACGACGACGCCGAGGTCAGCCTGGAACAGGCCCGCGCCTGGGCCGACCTGAGCCGCCACAGCCCGGATATCCGCTGGTTCGACGGCGATCACTTTTACCTAAAGCATCAGCCGCGACCGGTGATCCACCACCTGTTGCAGCGCAGCGCCTACCTTCAGGAAGACTCACAATGAAAACCCCGGAACACTGCACTGGCCTTCACGACATCCGCCACGCCATCGACAGCCTCGACCAGCAGATCATCGACGCCCTCGGCCTGCGCATGCAGTACGTCAAGGCCGCCTCAGCGTTCAAGCCGGACCAGGCCAGTATCGCCGCCCCGGAGCGCGTCGCAGCGATGTTGCCCCAACGCCGGCAATGGGCGCAGGACGCCGGGCTGGATGGCGAATTTATCGAAAGCCTGTTCAACCAGATCATCCACTGGTACATCGCCGAGCAAACCGCGTTCTGGCTGCACAAAAAGAGCAAGGCGGTATGAACGCTACCGACTTGCTCAAGGTGTTCCAGGCCGCGCACCAACGGGCGGTGGCGTACCAGCGCCCAGTGATTGCCGTCAGCGCCTACCCCGCGCCGACGCTGGCGCCTTTGGCGCTGTATGCAGCCCATCGACAGGGCTTCTTCTGGTGCGCACACTCGCCAGACCTGAGCCTGTTCGGCCTGGGCTGCGCCTGGCAGATCGAAGCCATCGGGCCCCGGCGCATGGCCGAAGTGGATCGCCAATGGTTTGCATTGTGCGCCGATGCATTGGTGCAGGGGCCCTACCCGCCGTTGCTACTGGGTGGCATGCGCTTCGATGAACAGCAACCCTGTGCGCCCCACTGGGCACCGTATGCCGACGCCAGTTTCCACCTCGCCCACTGGTTGCTCAGCGAGGACACCACAGGCCGCTGGCTGCGTTGCCAGCGTGTGGTCGAGCCGGGCAGCGATCCTGCTGCATTGGTGCACGAAAGCCTGGCCGTCTACGAACAGTTGCTCAACCCCGCCCCCCATGTAACCTCTACACCCGATGTGCTGGAGCGCCGCGCACTGCCCCGGCATCAATGGCAGGCCAAGGTCGACACCGCGCTGCACACCATCGCCGGGGGTGAGTTGAACAAGGTGGTGCTGGCGCGGCATATCGACCACCATCTGGACGCCACCCTCGATACCGGCACGGTGATGGGCCGCCTGCACGAGCGCCGCAACGCCTCGCACCTGTTCGCCATCCACCGTGGCGAGCACTGTTTCATGGGCGCCACGCCAGAGCGATTGCTCAGTTGCGACGCGGGCCGCCTCACCACCCACGCCCTGGCGGGCAGCACCCGTCGCGGGCTCTGGCCGGATGAAGATCAAGCCCTGGGTGAGCGGCTGTTGGCCGACCCCAAGGAACAGCATGAACATCAGCTGGTGGTGCAGACCATCACCCAGGCCCTGCACGACAAGGTCACCGACCTGCACGCCGCGCCGCGCCCTGGCCTGTTGAAACTGGCCACCGTGCAGCATCTGAGCACGCCCATCACCGCGCAACTGAATGTCGGCAAGCGCCTGCTCGACGGCGTCCAGGCGCTGCACCCCACCCCCGCCGTCGGCGGCTTGCCCAGGGCAACGGCGCTGGGCTTTATCCGTGAACACGAAGGCTTCGACCGGGGCTGGTACGCCGCGCCGGTGGGCTGGCTGGACGCCAATGGCAACGGTGACTTCCTGGTGGCACTGCGCTCGGCCTTGATCACGCCGAGACACTGCCATGCCTTTGCCGGCTGCGGCATTGTCGAGGGCTCGCTGCCGGCCAACGAATACGAAGAAACCCAGATCAAGCTGGCAAGCATGCAGCAGGCGCTGCAACTGGCCTGCCCTGCTGATACTGACGTGGCGTACAGCCAAACTCACGACGAAACACCGTATGCAAGTATTGCGCAGAGGTGAAACCGCAACTGGCGGCGATGTCGGCAATGGCCAGGTCCTGGTTCTCCAGGCCCTTGGCGGCAGCGGCGAGTTTGAAACCGAGGATTTCGTCATGCACGCTGCAGCCGCGCACCTTGCGAAAGTGCGCTTCCAGGGAAGAGCGTGAGACGCCGACATAAGCGGCAACCTGGTCGGTCTTGATGCCCTGGCAAGCGTACTGCCGGATAAACAGCAACGCCTGCATCACATAAGGGTTACCCAGGGGCTGATGCAGGCTGGAGGCCTGCACGTTGATCGCATCCGGCGGCACCAGCACCTGCGTGCCGGTGCAGGGCTTGCCATGCAGCATCTGGTGCAGCAAGGCCGCAGCGGTACGGCCCATGGTCTCGGTGCCCTGGATCACCGAACTCAGCGGCACCCGCGTAAGGGTGCGGGTCAGTGGGTCGTTGTCGATACCGATCAACGCCACTTGCTCCGGCACGGCAATCCCGGCGGTCAGGCAGGCTTGCAGCAATTGCCGGGCGCGGGCATCGGTCACGGCGATAATGCCGATAGGCTTGGGCAAGCTGTGCAGCCAGGCAATCTGCTGCTCCACCGCGCTGTCCCACAACGGCGCGCTGGTGCCCAGGCCGCGATAGATCTCCACCTGCAAACCATCGCGTTGCATCAAGCGGCGGAAGGCTTTCTCACGCTCCTGCGCCCAACGATTGGCCTGGGCCTCGGGCAGGCTGAAACAGGCAAACCGCGTCAGCCCGGCCTCGATCAAATGCTCGTAGGCCAGCTTCATCAAGGCGTGGTTATCGGTGGCGACATAGGGAATGCCCTTGGGGTACGCGCTGACGTCCTCATAAGAACCACCCACCGCCACCACCGGTATCCGACTCCCAGCCAGCGCCTCGCCGATCAGCGGGTCATCGAAGTCGGCAATGATGCCGTCCCCCTGCCAACGCTCGATACCGCGCAGACGGCAAAGAAAATCCTCCTCCAGGAATAGGTCCCAGGACGCGCGGGTACTGCTCAGGTAATTGCCGATACCGGTGATGATGCCGCGGTCGTAGATTTTGCTGCCGTTGAAGAGCAAGGCGATGCGGTGCACGGGCGGTAGGGTTTTCATTGTTTTTGTCCTGGGGCCGGTGGGTGCAGATTAGGTCTATGTACTACGGACGCCTAGCTACATTCAAATCGATGTCGTATCCCGGAAGCTGTCTGGGCACATCGGGCCTCAGGGAGGCCCGTCCTATCTACCTAAACTTTAAAACTATGAATACAGTTATCAGCCAAACACCCGTGCCAACTATCATTGCTAAATGTAGGTTCAGTAGGCGTTTTAGGTAAGGGGGAAAGTTTTCATAATCGATAGGGCTCAAGTCGCCAATGCGGATATATGTCCTTGGCATCGCTATCATCCCGGTGATTTTTGCCATCTCCAACAACGACCAAATATAGCCGCGCCTCCCCAGGCTCGGCCCCCAAAGATAAATATAGCGACTGTTCTTCAACGCCTCTTTTATCGCATCCAAATGTCGATGACTCAGGAACAAGCTGTACGCAATACTCACGAGTTCGAGCACAAAAGGCCCCCCGGCAAAGATAATTGCAACCCAAGGTGGCCAAGTATCGATGTTAGTCATGGTATAGCCTCGTAGATCTTTTCAACCACGTAATCACCACCTTGACCACCGTAGGTGGTACCTGCCCATGCGCCAGCTTCTACAATGGCTGCGATACAGATAACAGCGCCGCCCATCCACCCAAACCACCGAAGAACGTGGCCCCAGCGAACTTCCCCGCTTCCGTAAACTTGATCCTCCTGCAATCCTCCCCAGAGGCTCCTTTACACACCTGCTGGATTGCCAGTAACGAGTACGCGCAGGTTTGCCTGATCAGGACAGCGGGCCTCATATGAGGCCCGCTTTGAGGTCACCTAAATCTAAGCAGTACAACCACGACACCCATCCAAATACAGGCAACTATCATCATTGCCAAATCGATAACTAAAAGTCGCTTCAGGTAGGGAGGAAACTTCTCGATGTCGACTGGATCAACCTCTCCCATAATGATAGAGGCCCTTGGCCAAACCACCATTCCGGCGATTTTCGACATTTCCAAGAGAGACCAAATCAAACCGCGCCTCCCCAAACTTGTCCCCCATATGTACATATAACGACTATTTTTTAGAGCCTCCTTCATGGCTTCCAGATGACAATGAGTAAGGTAAAGGCTAAAAGCAAGGCCAGCAGCTGCAAGCAGAATAGGGCCTCCGGCAAAGATAATCGCAACCCAAGGAGGCCAAGTATCCATGTTAGTCATGGTTGTATAGCCTCGTAGATCTTTTCACCCACGTATTCACCACCTTGACCACCATAGGTCGTACCTGCCCATGCGCCGGCTCCTACTAAAGCCGCGACGCAGACCACTCCCCCTATTCCCGTCGTAACACCCAGTGCCAAGCAGACTGAGCCGCCTGTCGCACCGGCTAACGCTCCTGCTCCTACACCAAAAAATGTAGCGCCTGCGAACTTCCCCCCTTCAGTGAACTTGACCCTCTCACATGCAGCTCCAGAATTCGCATTACACACCTGCTGTATAGCCAACAGCGAAGACACGCCCCCAAGACCAATACCGATATAACCACCTGCCTTCATATACTTCGTGGCACGACTAACCGCATCCACATGAGCGGCATACCCCGGAATCTGACCCGGCCCGCCCGCCTTGTCCCAGTGATGCACCAGGCTGCGGCTGGAAATACCCAGGGCCGTTTTCAACTTCGGGTGATCGCCCAAAGTTGTCTGGCCGCGCAGGCGCGTGGAGTTGAGCAAATGGGCGTCCAGCTGGTTCATCAGCCGCTGACGATCAGCAAAGAACTGCGGCGATTTAAGGTGGCCGTGCTGCCGATAGCTTTCCTGATGCAGGCGCTCCATCGCCTGGAGTGTGTCGCGCAGATTACTCAGGTGCTTCTCCATCACCACCGCACTCACGCCGAGCCAGGTTGAGGTATGGCCGATGAAACCTGCGATTTCGGCGCCGTGGCGAAACAGGAAGTCGGCCTCGTCTGGCGTCAAGGCATCCAGGGAGGCATCGACCTGCCGAGCGGCCTGCATCAGTTGCGCTTCCTGATAGGTGCAGGAGGTGTTGTTCGGATCGCTGAGCACGATCATCGAGCCGGCTTTGACGTGACTTGTATTGGGGTTCAGTGATTGAAACTTGCGCATCACCGCCGGATCACGAATTGGAAACAGCGTGGCCTCCAACGCTTCGCGAGTCATGCTTTTGGGCACGATATAAAAACCTGGTTCCTGGCTCGAGAGGTTGTTAAATGCGGGCGGCGCCGAATGGCTTGTCGGGGTGTAAGCGTTTTGAGACGGCGCTGCCCAGTGAGTCGTTGGCCGGACCGGCTCCGCGGCTTGCCTGTTGGCACTCACCACCGAGCCACCTCTGCTGTGATACTTGGCTGAAAACACCGAAGGCACCAGCTCGGCTTTACAGGGACAGTCACTGTAGCTATCCAACGTACCGGCCATAAGCCGGCCATGGCTGTTCATGAATGAAATGCCACCGACGATCCTATAGGTTTGCCCATCCTTGCCACAGGTAACTCGGTCACCTTCGCACGCATGAAGAAGGCCATGTATGTTGATTCTGTTATCTCCGTCCAGCACTTCCCCGCCGCAGGTGGTTTTATCACCCAGGCCAATGAAATAACCTACGCTCATTGTTTTTTCCTTAATCTGTTCCGGACGTCCCGGCATATTTCCAACAGGACATTGCGCCCCTGCTATTTCATAGACGGTAGAAAATCTTTTGCCAATGGAACGCCCTGACGTTCAATCAAAATTGACGAGTCTTGAGGCGTATTAATAATCTGGTCGCCATTGCTGAGATAACTGCCTACCAGCGCGAGATGGCCATTATCTTCGCCCGATCCTGTCACGATAGGCGCTTGAGTGCCGTCGGCATATTCCACGTAATCACCCTTGTGTGCCGCACGTACTTGCGAGCCGTCGGCCAATCTAAACTCAAGCCCCGAAGCGGTTTTCTTGATGACACCACCGTTACGGGTCTGACTGCCTTCGGCGGCAATTCGGTAAATAGCAATAGGCGGGTGAGCGTTGCAATAAGCCTGCTGATCCTTAACGAGCTGCAAAGCGCGCTCATTGAAGTTGGATAACTGCTGCTCCGTAAAGGGTGATTTATTTAATTGATTGAGTAAGTCAGGCGTCACTTCATTGGTATATAGCGAAAAGTGCGATGCGTTCATGATGTTTTCCTTATTGGTGGTCTTAGCTGACACCCCTAAACTTTGAAGAGGCATATCCCCACCGTAAAGTCAGACGTTTCCCTAAATCACGTACTCCCTGAGCCGTTCTGAACGCCCTACTCAAAATCGCACTACACCTTGGTGATTTTCATAATCAGCACCCCAGGTGCCGTTGCTAGTATCCAGGCACCGCCAAGAACAATAAGGAAACCGCCATGCCGTACTTTCCCGGTGTCGACAAGGTTCGCTTCGAAGGCCCTGCCAGCGAATCCCCCCTCGCCTTTCGCCATTACGACGCCAACAAACTCATCCTCGGCAAAACCATGCGCGAACACCTGCGCATGGCCGCCTGTTACTGGCACACCTTTGTGTGGCCAGGGGCGGATATGTTTGGCATGGGCACGTTCAAACGCCCATGGCAGCGCAGTGGCGATCCGATGGAGCTGGCGATCGGCAAGGCGGAGGCGGCCTTTGAGTTTTTTTCCAAGCTGGGTATCGACTACTACAGTTTCCACGACACCGACGTGGCGCCGGAGGGCAGCTCGCTCAAGGAGTACCGCAACCACTTTGCGCAGATGGTCGATCACCTGGAGCGTCATCAGGAACAGACCGGCATCAAGCTGCTGTGGGGCACCGCCAACTGCTTCAGCAACCCGCGTTTTGCCGCCGGGGCCGCGAGTAATCCGGACCCGGAAGTGTTCGCCTTCGCTGCCGCCCAGGTGTTCAGTGCGATGAACGCCACGCTGCGGCTCAAGGGTGCCAACTATGTGCTGTGGGGTGGTCGTGAAGGGTATGAAACCCTGCTCAACACCGACCTCAAGCGCGAGCGCGAGCAGCTTGGGCGCTTTATGCGCATGGTGGTGGAGCACAAGCACAAGATCGGCTTTACCGGCGACCTGTTGATTGAACCCAAGCCCCAGGAGCCCACCAAGCACCAGTACGATTACGACAGCGCCACGGTGTTCGGCTTCCTGCATGAGTACGGCCTGGAGAAAGAAATCAAAGTGAACATCGAGGCCAACCACGCGACATTGGCCGGGCACAGTTTTCATCATGAGATCGCCACCGCCGTGTCATTGGGGATCTTCGGCAGCATCGACGCCAACCGCGGTGACCCGCAGAACGGCTGGGACACCGACCAGTTCCCCAACAGCGTCGAGGAAATGACCCTGGCCACCTATGAAATCCTCAAGGCCGGGGGCTTCAAGAACGGCGGCTACAACTTCGACTCCAAGGTCCGGCGCCAGAGCCTGGACGAGGTGGACCTGTTCCACGGGCATGTGGCGGCCATGGATGTGCTGGCCCTGGCCCTGGAGCGTGCGGCGGCGATGGTGCAGGACGACCGCTTGCAGCAGTTCAAGGACCAGCGTTATGCCGGTTGGCAGCAGCCGTTGGGCCAGGCGGTGCTGGCGGGTGAGTTCAGCCTGCAGTCCCTGGCTGAGCACGCGTTTGCCCAGGAGCTGAACCCGCAGGCGGTGAGTGGTCGGCAGGAGATGCTGGAGGGGGTTGTGAATCGGTTTATCTATCGGTGACATTTGCACGACAAATCTATGCACAGAGCGTCAAGGGACGCTCTACAGTTCTACCCGCATCACCTTGTGTCTTTCCAACAACAATAAAGGGACGCACCACCATGAAATCATTCAAACGCACCCTGCTCGCCAGCGCCCTGGCCCTGCTTGCCTTGCCGGTGATGGCCGATTCTGCTCATCCGAAGATCGGTTTCTCCATCGATGACCTGCGCCTGGAGCGCTGGTCCCGCGACCGCGATTACTTTGTTGCGGCGGCGGAAAAACTCGACGCCAAGGTGTTCGTGCAGTCCGCCGATGCCAACGAGCAGAAGCAGATTTCCCAGATCGAAAACCTGATCTCCCGGGGCGTCGATGTGATCGTCATTGTGCCCTTCAATGCCACCGTGTTGACCAATGCCGTGGCCGAAGCCAAGAAGGCCGGGATCAAGGTGGTGTCTTATGACCGCCTGATCCTCAACGCGGATATCGACGCGTATATTTCCTTCGATAACGAAAAAGTCGGCGAGATGCAGGCCAACGGTGTGCTGCAGGCGGCGCCCAAGGGCAACTACTTCCTGCTCGGTGGCGCACCCACCGACAACAACGCCAAGGTGCTGCGCGAAGGCCAGATGAAGGTCCTGCAACCGGCCATCGACAAGGGCGATATCAAGGTTGTCGGCCAGCAGTGGGTCAAGGAGTGGAACCCTACCGAAGCCTTGAGCATTGTCGAAAACGCCCTGACCCGTAATGACAACAAGATCGACGCCATCGTCGCGTCCAACGACGCCACCGCCGGCGGCGCAATCCAGGCCCTGGCTGCGCAGAAGCTGGCGGGCAAGGTGCCGATCTCCGGCCAGGACGCCGACCTCGCGGCGGTCAAGCGCGTGATCGACGGCACCCAGACCATGACCGTCTACAAGCCGCTCAAGTTGATCGCCACCGAAGCCGCCAAGCTCTCGGTGCAGCTGGCGCGCAACGAAAAACCCACCTACAGCTCGCAATACGACAATGGCAGCAAGAAGGTCGACACCATCCTGCTCACCCCGACGCCATTGACCAAGGCCAACATCGACCTGTTGGAAAAGGACGGGTTCTATACCAAAGAGCAGATCGGCCTGTAGGAGCTGGCTTGCCTGCGAAAAGCGCCAACGATAACGCAGCGCTGCCAGGCAGGCCCGCGTCGCCTGCGCGATTTTCGCGAGCAAGCTCGCTCCTACAGTGAGCGTGTTTTATCGGCCTTTTGTGTGAGCCATCGCCATGTCGCACTACCTGCTGCAAATGAACGGCATCGTCAAAAGCTTTGGCGGTGTCAACGCGTTGAATGGCATCGACATCAAGGTACGTCCCGGGGAATGCGTCGGCCTGTGCGGCGAGAACGGTGCCGGTAAGTCCACCTTGATGAAGGTGCTGTCGGCGGTCTACCCCCATGGCACCTGGGAGGGTGAAATCCTTTGGGATGGGCAGCCGCTCAAAGCCCAGTCCATCAGCGAAACCGAGGCGGCCGGCATCGTTATCATCCACCAGGAACTGACCCTGGTGCCGGACCTGTCGGTGGCCGAAAACATCTTCATGGGCCACGAGCTGACCCTGCCCGGCGGGCGCATGAACTACCCGGCGATGCTGCACCGTGCCGAAGCCTTGATGCGCGAGCTGAAGGTGCCGGACATGAATGTGGCGCTGCCGGTGTCGCAGTACGGCGGCGGCTATCAGCAACTGGTGGAAATCGCCAAGGCCCTCAACAAGCAGGCGCGCCTGTTGATTCTTGATGAGCCTTCTTCGGCATTGACCCGTTCGGAAATCGAGGTGCTGCTGGACATTATCCGAGACCTCAAGGCCAAGGGCGTGGCCTGCGTGTACATCTCCCACAAGCTCGATGAAGTGGCAGCGGTGTGCGACACCATCGCGGTGATTCGCGACGGCAAGCATATCGCGACCACAGCCATGGCTGACATGGACATCCCCCGGATCATCACGCAGATGGTCGGCCGCGAGATGAGCAACCTCTACCCCACCGAACCCCATGCAGTGGGCGAGGTGATTTTCGAAGCGCGCCATGTCACCTGCTACGACGTCGACAACCCCAAGCGCAAGCGTGTCGACGATATTTCCTTCGTGCTCAAACGCGGCGAAATCCTCGGCATTGCGGGGCTGGTAGGTGCCGGGCGCACCGAGCTGGTGTCGGCACTCTTCGGCGCCTACCCCGGCCGCTACAGCGCCGAGGTGTGGCTGGACGGGCAGCTGATCGACACGCGCACGCCGCTCAAGTCGATCCGCGCCGGGCTGTGCATGGTGCCCGAGGACCGCAAGCGCCAGGGCATCATCCCCGACCTGGGTGTGGGCCATAACATCACCCTGGCGGTACTTGATACCTATGCGCACCTGACCCGCATCGACGCCGAGGCCGAACTGGGCAGCATCGACCAGCAAATCGCGCGTATGCACCTCAAGACCGCCAGCCCGTTCCTGCCTATCACCAGCCTCTCCGGCGGCAACCAGCAGAAGGCCGTGCTGGCGAAAATGCTGATGGCCAAGCCCAAGGTGCTGATCCTCGATGAACCCACGCGGGGTGTGGATGTGGGCGCCAAGTACGAGATCTACAAGCTGATGGGCGCGCTGGCGGCCGAAGGCGTGTCGATCATCATGGTCTCCTCGGAACTGGCCGAGGTACTGGGGGTATCCAACCGCGTGCTGGTGATGGGCGACGGCCAGCTGCGGGGCGATTTCGTCAATGCCGGCCTGACCCAGGAACAGGTGCTCGCCGCGGCGCTCAGCCAACCTAATAACCTTCGGAAGACCCTGTAGATGAATCAGGTCAAACACCTTTTCACCCGCTACAAAATGCTCGCGCTGGTGATCGCCGTGGCGTTTATCTGGCTGTTTTTCAGCTGGCAGACCGAGGGCGGCTTCCTCACCCCGCGCAACCTGTCCAACCTGCTGCGGCAGATGTCGATCACCGGAATATTGGCGTGCGGCATGGTGCTGGTGATCATCAGCGGCGAGATCGATTTGTCGGTGGGCTCGTTGCTCGGGCTGCTGGGCGGGCTGGCGGCGATCCTCGACGTGGTCTATCACGTGCCGCTGCTGGCCAACCTCAGCCTGGTGGCGCTGTGCGGCCTGATGATCGGCCTGGCCAACGGCTATATGACCGCTTACCTGCGCATCCCCTCGTTTATCGTCGGCCTGGGCGGCATGCTGGCATTTCGCGGGATTCTGCTGGGGATTACCGGCGGCACCACCATCGCGCCGGTGTCGCCATCGCTGGTGTATGTGGGCCAGGGCTACTTGCCTCACACGGTGGGCGCAGGGCTGGGTGTAGTGCTGTTCGCGCTGACGCTTTTTCTGACCTGGAAACAACGGCGTAACCGCGCGCTGCATGGCCTGGCCGCGCACTCGCTGGTGCGTGACGGGCTGCGTGTGGTGCTGATCGGCGCGGTGCTCGCCGGGTTTGTCACCACCCTCAACAGCTACGACGGCATCCCGGTGCCGGTGCTGCTGTTGCTGGTGCTGCTCGGCGTGTTCAGCTACGTCACCAGCCAGACCGTTTTTGGTCGACGGGTGTACGCGGTGGGCAGCAATATGGAAGCCACACGGCTGTCGGGCATCAATGTGCAGGCGGTGAAACTGTGGATCTTCGGCATCATGGGCGTGATGTGCGCCCTCGCCGGCCTGGTCAACACCGCCCGCCTCGCTGCCGGGTCACCGTCGGCGGGCAACATGGGCGAACTCGACGCCATCGCCGCCTGCTTTATTGGCGGCACCTCGATGCGCGGCGGCTCGGGCACGGTATACGGCGCGTTGCTCGGGGCCTTGGTGATTACCAGCCTGGATAACGGCATGTCGATGCTAGACGTGGACAGCTATTGGCAGATGATTGTGAAAGGCAGCATTCTGGTGCTGGCAGTGTGGGTGGATGTGAGTACGCGGGCGGGTCGGCGGTAAGCCCATACTTACCAACACTGGAGAACCCTGTGGGAGGGGGCTTGCTCCCGATGAGGGAGTGTCAGTGAACACATCTGTGACTGACACACCGCCATCGGGAGCAAGCCCCCTCCCACATTTGTCTGCATTTCAAATGAGGGGTTGGTGGCATTTGGTCATGGTTTTTAAAGGGCCAGCAAGGCGTGTCCCTTTAAATTGCAGGACGTTTCCTAGACAATCCCTGCCGCCTTGTGCCTGCTGGAATCGATGGCTAGTCTGCGGTCCGTCACTGCCAATTCAGTGATCGGGTTTAGTCGCCCGGT
>NZ_LMGQ01000006.1:68569-218709 GCF_001427465.1 Pseudomonas sp. Root569
ATGAATAAAGTCCTACCCGACCCACCCCGCGATCCCGCAAAAGACCGCGCCGCCTTCAACCGCGCCATCGACCACTACCTGCCCACCCAAGGCTTCCACTGCGTCAACGAAGACCTGAGCTTCGAAGATGCCCTGCTCTACACCGCCAGTTTGCTCGACAGCGCATCCGCCACCGCGCTGGACTGCGGCGAGCTGCTACAAAGCCCCGAGCGCGCGAAGATCCTGGCGGTGTGGCATTTGCTGGAAATTGCCAAGACCACGGTGGATCGCTCCATCGAGTGCCTGACCTGCACAAAAGCCACTGCCTGAAACGCRGTTAAAACTGTGGGAGGRGGCTTGCTCCCGATGRSGGAGTGTCAGTAAGCACATTTGTTACTGACACACCGCCATCGGGAGCAAGCCCCCTCCCACATTGATCTCCATTTTTTCCAGGGGTTATTGCGTACAAGAACTAAATGTCCATAATAGACAAATTAGTTTCCCTGGAGACATCCATGTCCAATGCCCCCCTCATCATCGATCAAGTTCAGGCGCGGGCATTGCTCGCCCAGATAGACGTGCCGCTTATCCTGCGCAAGCTGTTCCGTGACCTGGCCGCCGGGCAGGCGGTGCAACCGCCGCAGCAGTGGGTGGAGTTCCCCCACGGTGCCGGTGACTTTATCAACTACCTGGGGGTGCTGGCCGAGGACGGGGTGTATGGAGTCAAGACCTCACCCTATATCGTGCGTGAGCACGGGCCCCTGGTGACGGCGTGGACGCTGTTGATGTCGATGCATAGCGGCCAGCCGCTGCTGTTGTGCGACGCCTCTGAACTGACCACTGCGCGCACCGCTGCGACCACTGCATTGGCGGTGGACGCCCTGGCCCCGGCGACAGCGCAGCGCCTGGCGATCATCGGCAGCGGCAAGGTCGCCCAGGCGCACCTGCGTTATGTGCAGAACCTGCGCGACTGGCAGCACATCCGTCTGTGCTCCCCCAGCCTTGGCAGTGCCAGCGCCGACACCCGTGCGCAGTTGACCGGCCTGGACCCGCGCCTGGCCCTCGCCGACACTTGCGATGCCGCTGTAGAGGACGCGGATGTGATTATGCTCTGCACCTCATCGGCTGGCCCGGTGATCGACCCGATGCGCTTGCGCAAGCCCGCGCTGATCACCTCCATCAGCACCAATGCACCGCGAGCCCATGAAGTGCCCCCGGCGTGCCTCAACCAGATGCAGGTGTACTGCGACTATCGGCAGACCACTCCGGGCGCGGCCGGCGATATGCTGATCGCCAGCGAACAGCACGGCTGGGACGCGCGCGCAGTGCTCGGTGACTTGCCCGAATTGCTCAGCGACATGGCGCAACGCCCAAACTACGATCGGCCTGTATTTTTCCGCTCCATCGGCCTGGGCCTGGAAGACATTGCATTGGCCAATGCCCTCTACCAACTGCAACGCTAACCCGGAGATTGTTATGCACCAGGCAGACTTCATCATCATCGGCGGCGGCATTGCCGGCGCATCCACCGGTTTCTGGTTGTCGCAGCACAGCAAGGTGCTGGTGCTGGAGCGCGAAAACCACCCGGCCTATCACTCCACTGGCCGTTCGGCGGCGCTCTACACGGCCGCGTATGGCACCCCGCAAGTGCGCGCGCTGACCCTGGCCAGCCGGGCGTTTTTCGATCAACCGCCAGCGGGCTTCTGCGAGCACCCGCTGCTCACACCCCGGGGCGAAATGACCGTCGACTTTAACGGCGATCCGGCGGAGTTGGACAGCCAATACCTGAACGCCAAGGCTACCGTCGAACAGGTGGAACGCCTGAGTGCCGACGAAGCCTGTGCACGGCTGCCGATCCTGCGCCGCGAAAAAGTCCACGGTGCCATCTATGACCCCACCGCCTGCGACATCGACACCGACGCCCTGCACCAGGGCTACCTGCGCGGTATACGCCGTAACCACGGCGAGGTGCGCACCGACAGCCATGTGCTGGGCCTGAGTCGCGATGCCGACGGTTGCTGGCAGGTGCGTACACAGGATGCAACCTTCCGTGCGCCGATCATCATCAACGCCGCCGGCGCCTGGGCCGACCATATCGGCGGGCTGGCGGGCGCGGCGTCCATCGGCCTGCAACCCAAGCGCCGCTCGGCCTTTATCTTCGCCGGCCCCGACGGCCTGGACAGCCACGGCTGGCCAATGCTGGTAGCCCTCGACGAAGCCTTCTACATGAAGCCGGATGCCGGCATGTTCCTTGGCTCGCCGGCCAACGCCGACCCAGTGGAGCCCCAGGACGTGCAGCCCGAAGAACTGGATATCGCCATGGGCATCTACCAGATTGAAGAGGCCACCACCCTGACCATCCGCCGCCCCACGCGCACCTGGGCCGGGCTGCGCAGTTTCGTGCACGACGGTGATTTGCTCTGCGGTTTTGACCCGCAGGTGCCAGGGCTGTTCTGGGTGGCAGCACAGGGTGGTTATGGTATCCAGACGTCGCCCGCCATGGGCCAGGCCAGCGCCGCACTGGTGCGCGGCGCGCCGCTGCCCGAGGCGCTGACGCGATTCGGCCTGGACGCTGGTATGCTCTCCCCCGTCCGCCTGGAGCCCCATTGATGACCATCGCCGAACAAGACACCGTCATGCAAAACTTTCGTGGGATCGCCGATGCGATCGCCACCCTGTTCTTTCCCCATGCGGAAGTGGTGCTGCATGACTTGCGTACGCAAACCGTCGACTACATCGCCAACAATCTATCTAAACGCAGTTTGGGTGATGATTCGTCGCTGGAGGACATGCTGGACGGTGACGTCAGCGAAGTGAATATCGGCCCTTACGAAAAACTCAACTGGGACGGTCAGAAAATTCGCAGCCTGAGCACTGTGCTGCACGACCACAAAGGCCGCCGGCTGGCCGTGTTGTGTATCAACCTGAATATCTCGATGTTTGAAACCGCCAAGGCAGCACTGGACCTGTTCCTGTCGCCAAGCAAGCTGATCGCCCAGCCAGATGCATTGTTTCGCGATGATTGGCAGGAACGCATCAACACGTTCCTGCATGCCTGGCTGCGCGAGCGTCAGCTGAGCCTCAACCTGCTGACCCGCGACCACAAGCGTGAACTGGTGCTGGCACTGCATGCCGAAGGCGCATTCAAGGGCAAGAGCGCCTCCAACTATGTGGCCAATGTGCTGGGCATGGGGCGGGCGACGGTCTACAAGCATTTGAAGGAGTTGAAGGGTTAACGCCCGCCACACCCGTTCGCCGCAGTGACCTTCAGTCGCCGTAGATATCGGTCTTGAAGTACTGCTGCGAAATCTTCTGGTATTCGCCACTGGCTCGAATGCCATCGATGGCCGCATTCAACTCGCTGACCAATGCCGTATTGCCCTTGCGCACCGCAATCCCCGCGCCCTCGCCCACGTATTTCGGATCCTTGAGCTCCGGGCCGACAAAGGCGTAGCCCTGGCCGCGTGGCATCGCCAGGAAGTCGCTCAGGGGGATGGTGTCGGCAAAGATCGCATCCAGGCGCCCTGCGGCCAGGTCCATGTAGATTTCTTCGTTATTGCTGTAGCGCTTGACGTTGATGCCCTTGGGTTCGAACACCTCGGTGGCATAGCGGTCGGTGGTGGTGGCGCGCTGCACGCCGACGTTCTTGCCCTTGAGGCTGGCGTACTGGTCATCCACCACCGCGCCGTCCTTCATCACCAGGCGTGAGGAGGTGAAGTAATACTTGTGGGTGAAATCCACCGATTTCTTGCGGTCTTCATTAATGGTCATGGACGACAGCGCCATGTCGATTTTCTTGACCTTGAGGGACGGAATCAGACCGTCGAACTCACCTTCAACCCACACGCACTTGACCTTCATTTGCGCACACAGGGCGTTGCCGATGTCGTAGTCGAAACCGACGATCTTGCCGTCACCGGTCTTTGAGGCGAACGGCGGGTAAGCGGCCTCGATGCCGATACGTAGGGGTTTCTCGGCGGCGAGCAAGTGGCTTGCGGCAAACAGGCTCAGGGCCAGGGCGGGGATAAGGTGGCGTTTCTTCATGATCGGGTTCTCGCGGGTTGTTGTTGGTTTGGCAAGAGTGAAGAAAAACGTGTAGCGATGAATTTGTACTTATAATTCCATAATGGACTTTTATGCTCTAGAGGTCAATTCAGGGCAACACACATAAAAATGTGGGAGGGGGCTTGCCCCCGATTGCGGTGTATCAGCCACTTTTACAGTGCCTGACACTCTGCAATCGGGGGCAAGCCCCCTCCCACATCTGGATCTACAGTGCCTGTGAGACCTTATTTTGAAACAGGCATCGCAAATTCCGCGCCCTGCTCGATGCTCTCCGACCAGCGCTGCATGATCGACTTCTGCTTGGTGTAGAAGCGCACGCCCTCGGTGCCATAGGCATGCATGTCGCCGAACAGGCTCTTCTTCCAGCCACCAAAACCATGCCAGGCCATGGGCACCGGGATCGGCACGTTGATGCCGACCATGCCCACTTCAATGCGCCGGGCAAATTCGCGGGCGATGTTGCCGTCGCGGGTGAAGCAGCTGACGCCGTTGCCGAACTCATGGTCGTTGACCAGCTTTACCGCCTCGGCGAAATCATTCACGCGTACACAGGCCAGAACCGGGCCGAAGATTTCTTCGCGGTAGATGCTCATGTCGCGGGTCACGTGGTCGAACAAGGTGGCGCCGAGCCAGAAGCCGTTTTCCAGGCCAGGCTCGGTGGGCACGTAGTCACGGCCATCGAGCAACAAGTGCGCGCCGGCCTGTACGCCCTGCTCGATATAACCGCTGATACGCTCCAGCGCCGCCCGCGACACGATCGGGCCCATCTCGGCTTTCAAATCGCGGCCATCGGTGATGCGCAACGTCTTGGCGCGCTCGGTTAAGGCGGCAATGACTTTATCACCCACATCCCCCACCAGCACCGCTACCGAGATCGCCATGCAGCGCTCGCCGGCACTGCCGTAGGCGGCGCCCATCAGCGCGTCGACGGTACGCTCGATATCGGCATCGGGCATCACCACCATATGGTTTTTCGCCCCGCCCAGGCCTTGTACGCGCTTGCCGTTGCGGGCGCCGCTCTCGTAGATGTACTGGGCAATCGGCGTGGAGCCGACGAAGCTCACGGCCTTGACGTCAGGGTGTTCGATCAGTGCGTCCACCGACTCCTTGTCGCCCTGCACCACGTTGAACACACCTTTGGGCAAGCCGGCTTCACGCAGCAGCTCGGCCATGAACAGCGCGGCACTCGGGTCAGTAGGGCTGGGCTTGAGGATGAAGGTGTTGCCCGCCGCGATGGCGATAGGGTACATCCACATCGGCACCATCACCGGGAAGTTGAACGGCGTGACGCCAGCGACGACGCCCAGGGGTTGGCGCATCGTCCAGTTGTCCATGCCACGGGACACCTGGTCGGAATGCTCGCCCTTGAGCAGGTTGGGAATGCCGCAGGCGAATTCGAGGATATCGATGCCACGGTCGACTTCACCTTGGGCATCGGTGAAGACCTTGCCATGCTCGGCAACAATGATGCGCGCCAGGTCGTCCTTGCGTTCGCGCAGCAGGTGCAGGTATTCGAACAATACACGGGCGCGGCGGATCGGCGGCGTGTCGGCCCAGCCGGCAAATGCAGCCTGGGCGGCATCGACAGCTTCGGCAACGGTCTGGCGGCTGGCCAGGGCCACGCGCCCGGTCACTTCGCCGGTGGCTGGGTTGTAGACGTCCTGGTAGCGATCATCGCGGCTGACGCGCTGGTCGTTGATGTAGTGTTCGATGGTGGTGGTCATGGCAATGGATCCCCGGTGGGTAGCGTTGGAACACACGATAGGCTTTCGATTTGTTCCAAACCAGAGCAGAATCCAGAACTTATTGTCCTGACAGGCGAACAATACACTCATGGAGAAGGTTGAGATCGAAGGCTTGTGGACCCACATTCACTGGCTGTCGGTGCTGGAGGAACACGGCACCTACACCGCTGCGGCCGCCCGCCTTGGGGTGAGCAAATCCGCGGTCAGCCAGCGTATCTCCGACCTGGAGAAAGCCACCGGCACGCGCCTGGTAACCCGCACCACGCGCAGCGTGCGACTGACCGAGGCCGGGTTGGCATTGACCCGCGACGTGCGCAGCGCCTACGCGCAGATCGCCCGCAGCTTCTCCTCGGTGCGCGATTCGGTCGGCGAAATTCGCGGCCTGGTACGCCTGACCGCCCCGGTGGCGTTCGCCCGGCAACAACTGGTGCCGCATCTTTCCGGTTTTTTGCAGCAGTATCCGCAGGTGCGCATTCAGCTCGATGTGTCCGACGCCTTGAGCTCACTGGCGGCCGAGGGTTACGACCTGGCGGTGCGCCATGGTTTCCAGGTGCCGGAGACCCATGTGGCGTGGAAGCTGTGCGACACCACCTCGGTATTGGTCGCCACTCGAGACTACCTGCAACACCACGGCGAACCGCGAACCCCGGCAGATCTCAGCGCGCATAACTGCCTCTACTACCCACGGGGCAGCGACCAGCCGGCCTGGACCTTCGAGCGCGTCGGTAAAAACAGCCAGCGCGTCACCGTGCCCATCGCCGGCAGCTTTTCTACCAACAACAGCGAAGCCTTGCGTGACGCGGCGCTCAACCACCTGGGCATCGCCCTGCTCCCAGACTTCAGTGCCCAGGCCGCTTTAGCCAGCGGCAAGTTGGTGCAGGTGTTGAAAGGGTGGACGCTAAAGGGTGCGTTTGCCGATGAGATTTACCTGATACGGCCCTATTCGCCCCATGTGCCCAGGTCGGTGACGGTGTTGGTGGGGTATTTGAAGGAAAAACTGTCAGGCGGGTTTCAATTTGCTGACGGCTGATGAAGGCTCTTGTAGGAGCGAGCTTGCTCGCGAAAAACCCATAGGCGCCGCGTTTATTCAGGAAACACGCGTTATCGTTGACGTTTTTCGCGAGCAAGCTGACTCCTACAGACGGATGTGACCCAATCCTGTTGAATTCTTGCCTGATCCTCTGGACTTGAAGGCAATTGCATAGATAGCTGTTGCGCGGTGGTCTAGAGTTCGACGATGGGCGACGTACAGTCGCACCGCTCCTATAAGAACTCAGCAGCACCAACCGTTGATCAGCAGGTGAGCCATGGAATTACGTATCAACCAAAAGGCCTATCAAGTCGATGCCGAAGCCGACACCCCCTTGTTGTGGGTGATCCGCGACAATCTGGGGCTGACCGGCACCAAGTACGGCTGCGGCCTGGCCCAGTGTGGCGCCTGTTCGGTGCTGGTGGACGGCAATCTGGTGCGCTCCTGCGTCACGCCGGTAGCCGGGGTGATCGGGCGTGAGATCACCACCATCGAAGCCATCGAGGCCGATGCGGTAGGCAAACGCGTGGTCTCGGCCTGGGTCGAGCACCAGGTAGCGCAATGCGGTTACTGCCAGTCCGGGCAAGTGATGGCGGCCACTGCACTGCTCAAGCACACCCCCACTCCATCCAAAGCGCAGATTGATGCGGCAATGGTCAACCTATGCCGCTGCGGCACCTACAACGCCATCCATGCCGCCATGGATGGCCTGGCAGCCGGGAAGGAGACCGCCTGATGAACATGTCTGAGATCCTGCCGGGCGTTAAGCTGGACGAGCCGATCAACCTGTCGCGTCGTCGCTTCCTTGCCAGTACCGCCGTGGGTGCGCTGGTCATCGGCTTCGGCCTGCCCCTCGGTGTGTCCCGCGTGCAGGCCGCTACCGGCGGCGCAGCTGAACGCGGCACCCAAGTGCCGGCGTTCCTGGAGATTCGCCCCGACGGTAGCGTGCGCCTGCTCAGCCCCTTCATGGAGGGCGGCCAGGGCACCCATACCGCCATGGCACAGATCATCGGCGAAGAACTGGATGCCGACCCCGCCACGTTTATCGTCGAAGCGGCCCCGCCCGGTGAAGCCTACGTGGTGATGGAAAACGGTATGCGCATCACCGGCGGCAGCATGTCGGTGCGCATGAGCTACCCGACCATGCGCCGCCTCGGCGCCCTCGCCCGCGCCATGCTGATGCAAGCCGGCGCCGAGCAACTGCGCGTACCGCTGAGTGAACTGACTACCCAGCCTGGCCGCGTGGTACACGCCGCGTCCGGCCGCTCCGTGGGCTACGGCGAGCTAGCCGGCCGCGCCCTGGACATGCCGGTGCCCGACCCCGCCACCATCACGTTGCGCGACCCGAGCCAGTTCCGCTGGATCGGCAAGCCGGTAAAACGCCTGGATGCCTATGACAAATCCACTGGCAAGGCGCTCTACACCATCGATCTGAAAATCGACGGCATGCTCCACGCCGCCGTCCAGCACGCGCCGCGCCTGGGTATGACGGTGGGCAGCCTGCGCAATCAGGCCCAGGTCCAAGCCATGACGGGCGTGCATTCGGTTCACACCTTGCCCGGCGCGGTGGCGGTGGTGGCCGAACGTTGGTGGCACGCCAAGCGTGCGGTCGAGGCCATCCAGGTTGACTGGCAGGAAGCCTCTGCCGACTCGACCGTGCGGGCGATGCCGGCAGACTTTTCCAGCGACAAGCACCGCGACTTCCTTGCCGCCCAGCAAGGCCCGGCCCGCGATGACGAAAACGAAGGCGATGTGGCCGGTGCACTGGCCGGCGCCAAGACCCGAGTCGAAGCCACCTACCATAATCAATACCTCAACCACGCCCAACTGGAACCGCCTTCGGCCTTGGCGCGCTTCAACCCGGACGGCACCCTGGAGGTGTGGCTGCCCAACCAGGCGCCGGATATGTTCCGTGCTGACATCGCCAAGCGCACGGGCCTGGCCCCCGAGCAAATCACCCTGCACTCGCCACTGCTGGGGGGCTTTTTTGGTCGGCATTTCCTGTATGACTCAGCCAACCCGTACCCACAGGCCATCGCGTTGGCCAAGGCCGTCGGCCGCCCGATCAAGCTGATCTGGAGTCGTGAGGAAGAGTTCCTGCGCGATGTGCTGCGCCCAGTCGCCGTGGTCAAATTCCGCGCCGCACTGGATGACAAAGGCCTGCCGGTGGCCATCGAAGCGGTCAGCGCCACCGAAGGCCCCACTGAAGCCCTCAGTGGCAAACAGGGCGAGCAGATCGACCCTACCGCCCTGGAAGGCCTGTCGGGCAAGAGTTATGCGATCCCCAACAAGCGCATCGCGCAGATCTACGTCAAGGGCGCGCCCATGCTTGGCTACTGGCGTTCGGTGGGTAACTCCCTCAACGACTTTTTCTATGAAGCGTTCCTGGATGAGCTGGCGGACAAAGGCGGCCACGACCCGTATGAGCTGCGCCTGCACTTGCTGCGTGACAACCCCCGGTTGACCACCTTGCTGCAAGCCGTGGGCGAGTTGTCGGGGGGCTGGAAGCGCGGCCCCTACACCGCAGAGGACGGCACGCGCCGTGCTCGCGGGGTGGCCATGGCCTCACCCTTTGGCTCTCACGCGGCGGTAGTGGCCGAAGTGTCGATCGAGAACGGCCAGGTCAAGGTCCACCATATCTGGGAGGCTATCGACCCGGGCAGCATCGTCAACCCGGCGATCATTCAAGCCCAGGTCAGCGGCGCTGTGGCCTTGGGCCTGTCGCAAACATTGCTGGAGGAAGCGGTGTACGTGGACGGTATGCCACGAGCACGTAACTACGACCTGTATCCGATCCTGCCGCCCTCGCGTATGGCTCAGGTTCACGTGAAGATCGTCGAGAGTGGCGAAAAGATGGGCGGTATCGGCGAACCGCCGCTGCCCGCGGTGGCGCCGGCTGTGGCCAACGCGGTGGCGCAGTTGACCGGCCAGCGCATCCGCAGTCTGCCATTGAGCCGCTACACCTTTAGCTAACCGACAGGGAACGCCGATGAACAACCGCCGATTCGCAAGAACCGCAGGGTGGCTGGTGCTGCCCTGCGTGGTCGCCGCAGGCCTGCTGGCCTGGTACGTCACACGCCAGCCCGCTTCGCCTTTTGAACAGCAACAGGCTACAAGTTTCGAGCCCACCTTGGTCAGTCGCGGCGAATACGTTGCGCGGGTGAGTGACTGCGTGGCCTGTCACAGCCTCGCCGGCAAGCAGCCCTTTGCCGGTGGCCTGGAAATGGCCACGCCACTGGGGGCGATTCACGCCACCAACATCACCCCCGACCGCGAGCATGGCATTGGCGCCTATAGCCTGGCCGACTTCGACCGCGCCGTACGCCACGGCGTAGCGCCGGGCGGGCGACGGCTGTACCCGGCCATGCCCTACCCGTCCTATGTAAAGCTCAGCGATGACGACGTGAAGGCGCTGTACGCGTTTTTCATGCAAGGCGTGCAACCCGCCAACCAGGCGAACATCCCCAGTGACATTCCCTGGCCGCTCAATATGCGCTGGCCCATCGCTTTGTGGAACGGCGTGTTCGCCCCCACCGCCACCTATACGGCCAAGCCCGGCCAGGATGCACTGTGGAACCGTGGCGCCTATATCGTCCAGGGTCCCGGCCATTGCGGCAGTTGCCATACACCCCGTGGCCTGGCCTTCAACGAGAAAGCCCTGGATGAGTCCGGCGCGCCGTTCCTCGCCGGCGCCCTGCTCGACGGCTGGTACGCGCCGAGCCTGCGCCAGGACCACAACACCGGCCTGGGCCGCTGGAGCGAGGCGCAGATCGTGCAGTTCCTCAAGACCGGGCGTAATGCCCATGCGGTGGTCTACGGTTCGATGACCGAAGCGTTCAACAACTCCACGCAGTTCATGCAGGACGATGACCTGGCCGCCATCGCTCGTTACCTCAAGTCACTGCCCGGCGACCAGCAGCGTGAGGGCTCACCATGGCAGTATCAGGCGGTCGCCAACACCCCGGCGCAAAACCCGGGCGCCCATACCTATGCCACACGCTGCGCCTCGTGCCACGGCCTGGACGGCAAGGGCCAGCCGGAGTGGATGCCGCCATTGGCTGGGGCCACTTCAGCCTTGGCGAAGGAAGACGCCTCCGCGATCAACATCACCCTCAACGGCTCTCAACGCGTGGTGGCGGCCGGGATGCCGGACGCCTACCGTATGCCGGCGTTTCGTGAGCAACTGTCCGATCAAGAAATCGCCGACGTGCTGAGCTATGTACGCGGCACCTGGGGCAACAACGGTGGCGCGATCAATGCGAAGGCTGTGGGTAAATTGCGCGGGCATACCGACCCTGCGAGTAGCAGCCCGATCATCCTGCATATGCGCTGAGTGATGTATGAACTGTGGGAGGGGGCTTGCTCCCGATGGCGGTAGTTCAGTCACAGTTGCATAGACTGACACACCTATATCGGGAGCAAGCCCCCTCCCACATTTAGTCCAGGGGCCTCTACTTGCTTTCCTCAGCCTTGCCTTCCTGCATCTGTACCGAAGACTTGGTCCCGCTGGTGTTGTCCTTGGTGGTGTTGTCGGAACTGTCAAAACAGCCGTGAAGCATGAACGCGCTGCACAATCCCAGGCACATATAGAGCTTCTTCATGATGGTTCACCTGCTGCTGAGTGATTGATATCCAGGGCGCCAGACGAAAGCAACGTTCGTCGGCCCTTGCTGTATCTGTCCGGAACGAAGGCGCGGGCGTTCAACAAATCGGCGCGGGCTTAGACGAATGGTCAGCCGCTCGTCGAGGCCTGCGCAAATTGTTCAAACTTTAGTGCTCGTGGCCTTTTCCAATGCTTACGAAGCGGCGCATCTGCTCGCCCTTTCAAGCAAGCGCGGAGATTAGGTTTATGAACGTCCGACTGCCGATCACCTTGCTACTCATCCTTACGTCCTCGACGGCCCTGGCCGACGCCTGCGATGTGGTAACACGCGGGCAAAGCGACCAGGTGCCGACGGTCGAGCAACATACCTGCTACCGCTACGAGGGCATGCCGCCTGAAGCCATCGACTGGTCTTGCAGCAACGAGAACAAGGAGATGATGCCCACTACGAAAAACAAGGTAGCGGCCTGTGCCAGCAACCATGTCGCCAGTTGCAAGGCCACGCCGACCCAGGAGGCCCTGGCCAATCCCCATTCGACGTCCAAGGCACCGGATCACGAAGGCGCATTGCTGCCCAAGAATGCCCGCGTAGTGACCTACCACTACGCCGCCAATGATCTGGTCCAAGCCAAGATCGACTGTGAAAAAGCCGGCGGCGAATGGGCCTCGCAGCCGGTCAAATAAGGCTTCGCTAACCTTGCTCGCCGGCCAGGGCACGCTGGTGGAAATTCGGCAGCCACTTCAAGGCATGCTCCGCCGCGTAAAGCTGCACCTGCTCACGGGAACCCAGGAAGCGTTCCTTGCGGCTGAAAATAGTCACCCCCTGCCCCACCCGATAAGCCCAGGCGAAGCAAATGGTCCCGGCTGGAATGCCATCCATGTCGTCAGGGCCGAGCAGCCCGGTGGTGGCTACGGCCACGTCCGCCGGACTGTCGTGCATCGCGCCTGCGGCCATCTCACGGGCGACCTCGCAACTGGTGAGGTTGAAGGTCTCAATCGTATACGCACGCACGCCCAACAAACGCTGCTTGGCTTCAGGGGAATACACCACGTACCCACTCTCGATACACGCCCCACCGCCCTCGACTTCCGACAGCAGGGTGATGATTTTCCCCGCTGTACAGGACTCGGCCGTGGTAAGGGTCATACCGTGTTGTTTCAGGTAGTCAATAGTGGAAACGGCGATAGACACGGTTTTATCCTCCTGCACGTCGTGTGCGAGCCTGATGCTGGTTCAGTACGTGGCCAGGTAGTCGGCCAAGGTCTGTGCGCACGCTTGGATCGCACCGTCGACAATCACCTCATAGCCATGGGTGTTTTCCGTGGGAATCGCCACACAGCCGGCGCGGGCCGAGGTGCCATCCACTTCGACAGGCTTGCCTGAGCCAAACGCTGTCGTGCTATTTAACACCTATGAAAAATGACCCATCTCGCTGACCAGTGTTCCAAAACTTTTAGCACTTGGGCTGCATCCCCGGCGACGCGGGGCCTATCGACAGCCGCTCGCCAATCCGGTTGAACACCTGCGCGGCCAAGCCTTCTAACCCTCGGTACAGCCTCACCGACCATGGAGGGAATCCACGATGAAAAAACTCAGCCTGACACTGTCCATTGCTTTGCTGACCGCCTGCGCCAGCAACAACTCACCGTCCAACGTGGTTGCGCCCGGTGACGCGAAGTCGCCCACTACGCGCACCCTGGATGCTGGCGCTGCGGTGCTGCAATCGCGCCCACCGGTGGATGCGTTGAATGCCTACCTGGACGGCTTCCATTTCTACAACGGGCACCCCGATGTGCAGATGGAAGCTCACCACTACTGCGCGATCCTCAATGAAGAAGTGATCCAGTGCGTGATCTACGACGGCAACCGCAAGGATGCCAAGCTGATGGGTGTCGAATACATCATCAGTGAGCAGCTGTTCAACACCCTGCCCGCGCAGGAGAAGGCGCTGTGGCATAGCCACGTGCATGAGGTCAAATCAGGCCAGTTGGTTGCACCGGGCATTCCACAAGTGGCCGAACATGCCCTGATGGAGAAACTCGTGCATACCTATGGCAAGACCTGGCACACCTGGCATACGGACCTTCACAAGCAGCTGCCATTGGGCGTGCCGCAACTGATGATGGGGTTTACCGCCGACGGCCAGGCCGACCCGAAAATGGTCGCCGAGCGGGATAAGCGCCTGGGCGTAGACAGCAACCAGAAGAAGGCGGCACGCGCGGATATCGCCACACCCGCCATTGCTCCAGGGGCGGACGCCTGGCGCCAAGGCACGATTATCCAGATCGACGACCCGACCCAGACTCCCCACCGGCACTGACCGCTGACCACCGAAGTGCCAGCTATCGAGGTGTCCGACAATCTTTCTGAATTTTTTCTGGCGTCAAATATCTGTAGAGCATGAGTTTAGGGAGGCCTCATGAAAACCAACGAACTGTTTACCATCGAGTATCAACTTCACGGCAAGCCCAAGTCGTTCATTTTGCGTGCGCCGCAAATGAATAACGCCGACGCCTGGCATTGGGCAAGTTGCGATGCCGGTGTGGCGGTAATACCGAGGTTCGGGCAAAACAACCTCAAGCGCGTTTCCAAACCGATGGCGGAAAAATACGGCATCACTGATGTGCGCTGGTGCGGTGCGGCGCAACTCCAGTGGGCGGAGGATTTGACACAATGAACAGCCAGACGCTCGACTACACGCCTGGACAGGCATGGGAAGACGAAATAGCGCAGAACACCCGGATGTTTTTCGAAGCTGATCGGCTCGATACCTTGGCGTACCAAATCATCGAGTCCTACAGCGGCGATGCGAAAACCTGGCTGCGTTTCACCGAAGCCAAGAAGCTCGCGGATGCGCAACGCACGGCGGCGTATCAAGAATGGATGCGCATCCATCGAGCGAAGGGAAGTAAGCGCCAACCAGGATGTTATTCGTAGGGGATAACCGAGATCTTGCCGTTGCGCTCCAGAATCGCGAAGCGTATCTGCCGGATCTCGACAAGCCCTTGGGTGGACCGGGCCGCCTCAAGGATGTCGCCTTCATCCAGGCGCGCATGCTTGAGGCGTTTGTGCAGCACCTGGCCCTCCTCGACCAGCACCGTCGGCCCACCATCCAGCACCCGTGCGAACCAGGTTGAGCGCTGCTTGACCAGCGAGAAGCCAATGTCGATGGCAATCAAGGTGACAATCACCATCACGGCATTGGTCAGCGAAAAATCGTCACCGAGCAGCGCCTGCTGGGTGGCCTCGCCGATGACCATCAACAGCACCAGGTCAAAAGTGGTGAGTTCAGCCAGCGTGCGCCTGCCGGCCACCTTGAACAGCACCAGCAGTACCAGGTAAATCGCCGCAGCCCGCAACACAGAGTCCATGGTCGCCCCTAGGGATAAATGAATTGGGAAAGGCCAACTGAGGCGCCCGATGCCAGCGCCACCTTGGTTTGAAAGCTGCCAACACCGTCGCTGTTGAGGGTCACGTGAAGCATCGCATGACCGTCGTTGTCGCTCAGCACCCACACCTTCATGCCATCGCCTGCCGTACTGGCCTTGAGCGGCTGGGGTTGCAGCATTTGCACATTGAAGCCCTGCAACAGCGCGCCACTGAGCTCCACTTCAAGGGGCTCACGCGCCCGGCCTTGCACATGAATCACCAGTGCATCGGTAGCACCATTGCGCAGGAAGCGCTGGTACTCGACACGCAGCTGCCCATCGGCGCTGCGTACCTCGGCACTGCTCAATGGGCCCTTGGAAAACAGGCCGGCCAGGGTCAAGCCCATTAGCACTACCAACCCATACCAACCCCATCGCTCGAAGCGCCAGACCTTACGTTGCAAGGTCATGTCCTCGCTGACCGGGTAATTGCGGCTATGCAGGTCACGATGGTCTGGCGGCTTCATACCCTGTCCCCGGGTCCGGTTCATAACCTCTTAGGTGTGCGTGGGGCCGCGCGGGTTCATTCTTTCACGGGGCAACCCAGCCACCATCTAAAAAGAAGATGGTTTGGGCGGAACTGAATCGTTGAAATGATCGAAATTTCGACGGCAACCCAGTTGATACCGAGCCTTCTTGAGCGGGTCACACCTATATCAGTCCCGTTTAGCAAGGAGCTCCGTCATGCAATACAACGACACATACACCCAGATGATGGCCTGCCAAAGTGCCAAGGAGGTGGCCTGATGAACGACTCACAACGCGCCTGGGAACTGGCCATGGTGTTGATTGCCAATGGCAGGATCCCGTTCGACCCGGCCAACCCGAGTGGGTCGGTGAAGATCCTCTCGCGGCATCTTCAAGCGCTGGAAGCAGCGTTGCATGACCAGGCAATCAGCGCTGGCACAGCGCCGACGCACATCACTGGGCATGAGTACACACGCCACGAGCACTTGGGCAAAAGCCATCGTAAGCCTTCCCTGGTGTGTGCCGATTGAAAGTGGGCAACCCCGTATGATAGGTTCACCAACGCTTATTATCTGGAACCTCTCCATGCCACTGTACGCAACACCATTACTGTGACCGATCGGCAAGATGGCTGGATAACCCCACATTGGCTGATCCGCCAGGCCATGCCCGATGATGTGCATGCCCTGGTCGAGCTGGATGCCTACGCCACCGCCCACGCCAGCCGTCGCGTGTTTATCTATGACGCGGTGGTTCGCCAGCAATGCCTGGTCGCCGTCGACGCTGGCGTATGCGCCGGCTACTTGGTGCTCACCCATGACTTTTTCGATCACGGCTTCGTCGCGCTGGTGGTTGTGTCACCCGCGCACCAGCGCCAGGGTGTGGCCCTGCGTCTGCTGGCGGCAGCCGAAACGGCCTGCAAGACGCCCAAGCTCTTCGCCTCGACCAACGCTTCCAACACCGCATCCCAGGCACTCATGACCAAGGCCGGGTTTGTCCCCAGCGGGCAGATCGAGAACCTTGACGAAGGTGACCCGGAGCGGGTGTACGTTAAATTCATTCGCTGATCTAAAGATCCATTTGTGACTGATCACGCCCAGGCGATCACCCACGCAGCCAAGTAGAGGCCCACACCAAACACCCCATGATTGATCAGGCTGCGTAGGCAGTTCTGACCGGGCGTAGGCGTCTTGGATGAGGCAAAACCTGCGCCCATGGCGGGCTGTATCACCAACAGCGGGACGGCCACGGTGACCACCCCCAACACCAGGGCTGGCACAAAGGTGGGCGCCTGCAACCAGTCAGCCCCTTTAACCCACACGAGCAGCAGCGCAAAAACTACACCCGTGACGTAATGCGCGATCCAGCCCAGGGCCACTTCCCCTCGAACCGGTAACGCCTGCCCGATGCTCGAATGAGTGAAACGGCCTTGGCACGCATGTCCAACCCAACGCCCCACGAACGCGAAATTCAGCGTTGGCACGCCAATGGCCTTCATCAGCAGCATCCACATATCCATCACCACGGTAGCCCCTGCCCCCAACAACACAACCTGTGCAACCCCTTCCAGCGCTGTCATACCTACCTCTTAGTCATGGACCCATTCAACCTGCGCAGGCATCATAGAAGTTGAAGTCAACTTCAAGTCAATGGTCTGCCAATGGATATCACCGAGGTCGTCAAACGCACGGGCATTCCTGCCCATACGCTGCGTTTTTATGAAAAGAAGGGGCTGATTACATCGACCAGCCAGCCCGGTGCTCGCCGTCATTTCGCAGCAGCGGTCGTTGAGCAGTTGGCGGTCATCGCCCTCGGGCAGGCGGGTGGCCTGTCGCTGGACGAGATACACGCCATGCTGTCACCCAATGGCCAGGCCAATGTGGATAGAGCGGTACTGCTGGCCAAGGCCGACGAGATCGATGCGACGGTCAAACAACTGAAGGCCATGAGTCGAGGCTTACGTCACGCCGCCGCCTGCCCTGCACCCAACCATGCGCAATGCCCAAATTTCCAGCGGTTGCTCAAAATCGCTGCCGCAGGGGCGTTCAAGCGCAGTACTGTCGGCCGCCCCACTGGGGTTCGGCCTGTTCACTCAATCGTTGAGGCATCATGATTCGCGACTTTCAACACACTGACCTTGAACCGGTGCTGGATATCTGGCTGCAAGCATCGATCCTCGCCCACCACTTCATCGCCCCCCAGTTCTGGCATGAGCAACTGGGCGCCATGCGTGACGTCTACCTGCCCAGCGCCGTGACACGCGTGTTTGAGGCCGATGGAACAGTCCTCGGGTTCAGTTGCGTGTATGAAGACACCCTGGCGGCGCTGTTTGTCGCGCCCGCGCATCAGGGCGGCGGCGTGGGTACGCGGTTGCTCGCACACGCAATGGAATCCCGATCAGTTCTACAACTGAGCGTGTATTCGCAAAATTTACCCAGCCTGCACTTTTACAAGAAACACGGGTTCATCGTACTCAACGAACAACGGGACGAACATACGGGTCACTTGGAAAAGGTGATGTGCTGGAGCGCGGCAGGGGTCCCAGGAACCTTTCCTTGAATACACAATCTGTGGTTCACCCTTTTGAGCTGATGTGAGAACCACCTCCCATGATCCTGATAAAAGCCGCCTTCTGCCTTTCACTGCTCAGCGCCGGCTTCATCGTTGGCTACGCGGCGAAACCCACAAACGAGCTACAAGTCACAGCCGGCCAGCTCATGGAGTGCGGCGAACTCACGATGCCGACACTTGGGATGTGAACCGGCAAGCACATAAGTACAGGCCGTTTCAGCCGCCCGAAGCAATGTCCGTGGGCTGCCGGGAAAACCCATTGCGCCCGGCAGCCTTGGCACCGTAAAGCGCGGCATCGGCCGCCTCGATCAAACCTGATACTGGCTCCAGCCGTGAGCCTGTACCCGTCGCAATGCCGATACTCACACTCACGCGCCCGAACGGGCTACCGGGATGGGGGATGTTTGCCTGCTGCAGTCGCGCAAGGATCCTTTCTGCGACCACCTTCGCGCCTTCGCTGTCGGTCGCCGGCATGATGATCGCTATTTCTTCTCCGCCATAGCGCGCCACCAAGTCTGATGGACGCTGCACACAGTTCTCCAACAGTGTACTGACCGACTGCAAGCACGCATCCCCCGCAACGTGACCGCAGGCGTCGTTGTAGCGCTTGAAATAGTCGATATCGATCATCAGCAACGCCAGCGACGTACCGTCGCGTTGCGCTCGGCGCGCTTCCAGTGCCAGGGTTTCGTCGAAGCAGCGGCGGTTTGCCAGGCCGGTCAGCGCATCCTTCTTGGCCAATAGCGCCAATTGCCGATTGGAGTCGAGCAACTGTTGCTGGACGACACGCAGCGCCTCTTCCGCCGCAGTACGCCGGCGGATATCGAGGATCAGGAACCAGCCGATCAACCCTGTCAGCCCCAGCAGCCCTACCACCACCACTGCGGACAACGCCGCCTCGATACGCCACGCAGCGAGGGCTTCATGCTTGCCCAATGCGACCGTGGTGATCAGCGGCAGGGTCTCGCTTTTGCGGAACGCGTAGAGCCGCTCCACACCGTCCAGGCTGGACGTGTAGGCGGCGGTGCCGACCGATTGGTCGACAAGGTACTTGGCATAGATAGGCGACTTGGAAAAGTTGCGGCCCATGTCCTGTTCGCGGAAAGGATAGCGCACCAACAGCGTGCCATCGGCATAGGACAAACCGATCGCGCCCTCCTGGCCTACATCGAGTTTGCCGAACACCCGCAGGAAGTTTTCCACCCCCAGGGTGACCGCAACCACCCCGGCGAAGTTGCCCGACGCATCATTGAAGCGGCGGCTGATGGTCACCACCCACTCGTGGTTGGTACGACTCTGGATCGGCGGGCCGATAAAAGGCTCACGGCTCGGATCATCGCGATGATGAATGAAATAAGCGCGATCGCTGCTGTTGGCACCCACTGGGATCGGACGGTTGGACGACATCAACCAGTGGCCGTGATGGTCGTAGACGGTGATGCCACTGAGTTGCGGCATCAACGGCTGCTGCCGACCGATCAGGGTACTTATACGCTCGATCTGCGCCGGGCCACTGCCTTCGGTTTCCAGGCGCTCGACCAGCCCGAGCAACAGCAGCGAGCTTTGCCGCACGATACCTTCGGTGTAGGTGGTGAGTGCCTGGGTCAGGTTCAGGCCGTGCACGTCCACCTCCGCCAGCGCGCGCTCACGGGAAGACAGGACTTTCCAGATGGTCAGGGAGGTCAGGGAACAGCCGATCACCAACAGCAACAGCATCACCAGGCGAATTTCACGCTTCACGTCAGCCCCTTAAGGAAATCCGGTTTCCACTCGCCATCGTTCAAACGCCGGCGCGTTCTGCAGCCCTATGTGCCCAGGCGCAAGCATACAAGTAGTCCGTAGTGGTTGACACCTGGCGCCTGCTGTTCAGCACTCCTTGATCTGGCTTCATCGCTGGGCCACTTGCTCGGCAGTGGCGGCTTTTACCCGGGCAAGATCGAGCGGGTAGTCAACACCAGGGCTCTCGACCCACCGCGTTGCCGTAAACTGGCCGTTGCTGGCGCGCAGCACATACCCGCTGGCCTGGTGGTGCAAGAAGCCACACAGCTGCACACCTTGATCGGCCTGGTTGCCTGTGGTTTTGGTGTTGCCCTGGTGCCCGAGTCGATTGCCCAGTCAGTCATGCGCGACAAGGTTGTGTTTCGCCGGCTCCTGCCGGTCAGCGATGCTCCCAATCCGGCAATCGGCTTGTATATGAGCTGGAACAGCCGCAACGAATCAGCTTTGATAAACAGCTTCATTTTCCTGCTCGATGCCAACGTCGTACCGCATTTTTCAAGCATCGTTGAGTGACCGGCGCCCAGGCACCAGGGTCAGATGGCCACGTCATACCACAAGGATCACACTCCCCATGGTTTTGCCTGCCTCAAGGTCTGCGTGAGCCCTTGCCGCCTCCACAAGTGGATAACGCGCACCGACGGGGCTGACCATGCCGTCCAACATCCTCTGCAGCAGTTCATCGGTACCGGATTTGTAGGCTTGGGGGTCATTGGCATACAGGAGCGAGCTGGGCCGCATCAGTGCAATTGAGCGGCTGAAACCCAGGTCTTCCACGCGCACCGGCGGGATCGGCCCAGCAGGCTGGCCGAGGCTGGCGACTACGCCAAAGGGGCGCACCACGCTCAATGACTGACTCAGCATGCCGCCGCCGATACCGTCGATTGCAAGGTGCACACCCTTTGCTTCTGCCAAGCGCACGGTTTCGTCTGCCCAGCCCTCATCGGTGTGCAACAGCACCACATCGGCACCGGCTGCGCGCGCCATGGCGACCTTGCCCTCCGAGCCCACCGTAGCAATAACGTTGGCCCCCAGGCGCTTTGCCCAGCGCACCACAATCTGCCCCAACCCGCCTGCTGCCGCGTGCACCAGGATCCAGTCACCGCGCTTGGTCATATGCACTTTGCGCAGCAGCATATGCGCGGTAAGCCCGCGTAGCATCGAGCTGCCGGCCATCTCGAAAGACACCTCGTCAGGCAGCTTCACCAGCCGGCTCGCGGGCAACAGGCGCAACTGCGCGTATGCGCCGAGCGGCCCGCCTGTATAGGCAACCCGGTCACCGTCGCGTAGGTGGCTGACCTGCTTGCCGACAGCGGCCACCACGCCGGCGCCTTCGAAGCCGAGCACGGCCGGCAGCGTCGCGACCGGGTAGAGGCCGTTGCGAAAGTAGGTGTCCACAAAGTTGACGCCTATCACCGACTGGGCCACCAACACCTCGTGGGGCCCGGGGCTTGGGACGTTAATCTCAATCGGTTGCAAAACCTGCGGGCCGCCGGTTCGCGTCATTGCCATGGCAAGGGTCATGTTCTTGTTGCTCCTAAACAGGTTTATCCAGTTGCTGTTCACCCGTAAAAAGACTATTGCCCCCGCGCCTATGGTGTAAATTCCACACAAGCGCACTGCTCATGTGAGAATTTGCACCGATGTTCGATTGGGAAAACATGCGCCATCTGCTCGCGGTGGCCAAGGCTGGAACGCTTTCCGGCGCTGCACGGGAGTTGCGGGTGGACCACGCGACCGTCGGCCGGCGCATCGCCGCGCTTGAAGCCCAATTACACACACCGTTAGTCGAGCGCCTGCCTCGATCCTGCCGCCTGACAGCAGCGGGCGTGCTGATCGTGGAACAGGCCCTGCGCATGGAAAGCGCGGCGTTTGATATCACCCGGCAGGTCAAATCCCGACAAGTGTCCTTGAGTGGGCGAGTAACCTTGAGCGCCTCCCCGGTACTGGCAACGCATTTCATCGCACCGCGTTTAGGTGACTTCCGCCAGCAGTACCCCCAGATTCAGTTATCGATCAGTGCCCAGGCGCATCAGGTCTCGTTGAGTCGTGGCGAGGCGGATATCGCCGTCAGGCACCTGCGGCCACGGGAGCCGAGTAACGTCGCCCGGCGGGTTGCAAAGATGGACTTCGATTTGTACGCCAGCCGCGCCTATGCGCACCTTTGCAGCCCGGCACAGTGGGCCTTCATCGCTTATGAAAAAGCATTCGCCGACATGCCCCAGCAACAATGGTTGCTGCAGATCGCAGGCGAGCGAGCCGTGGCGTGCGAACTCAGCGACATCAGCGGCCATCTGGTGGCCGCTCGGTCAGGCGTGGGCGTGGCCGGCCTGCCGTGCTTTTTGGCGGATGCAGATCCGCAGTTGATCAGGCTGGAGCACGACAGCGCGGGGTTTTCGCGTGATATCTGGTTAGTCACTCACCGCGATATGAAGCGTTCGGCGCTGGTGCGTACCGTCATGGATTATTTTGCTCAAGCGTTTGCGCGTGACCTGGCGCTCAAGCCAAACCCATTGTTGGCGAAGGCCGATTAGGTTTATGCATTCGGATCAGCACAGGTCGCTTCCAGAACCTGACATCGTTCGACCAACTGCCCACCTTTAACCACCCGGGCAGCCCCTTTGATTCGATGGGCCAACTCGACGAGCTGATCGGTATCCCCCGCTTGCAACAGCACCCCCAGTTGCTGGCGATCCTTACGATTGTTATTGATTAACTCAATGAGAATTTGCCGAAATTTTACCGGCTCACTGCTGATCAACAACTCCAGTGGACCAAGGTCAACCAGATGTACCGGGTCAGACGCCGCAGTCAGGCGCTCCGGGGTAGGCGGCAACGCGAGTTCTTCACCGTTGTGGCTGTGCTGGTAGGAAATCAACCGCGCATCCAGGCCAATCGGCTTGATCAGGCAGTCATTCATGCCCGCCTGGATGCACAATGGCCGAGCAACAGATCGCTTGCCGACTCATTTGCCCCCCGTTACATCGAGGAACGTACCGGTAACAAATGACGCCTCGGCACTTGCCAACCACAAAATCGCCTGGGCCACCTCCTCAGGCTGGCCGCCACGCCCCATGGGGATCGAGTCTTTGACCCGGTCGACCCGCCCCGGCTCGCCGCCGCTGGCATGCATGTCGGTGTAGATGTGCCCGGGGCGAACACAGTTGACGCGGATGCCTTCCCGGGCCACTTCCTTGGCAAACCCGATGGTGAAGGTCTCCAGGGCTCCTTTTGACGCCGCGTAGTCGACGTATTCATTCGGGCTGCCCAGGCGCGCCGAGGCCGAGGAGATATTGATCACCACGCCGCCCGCACCGTTGTGCCGATATGCCATGCGCTTTACCGCTTGCTGGGCGCAGAGCATCGGGCCGATGGCGTTGACCGCGAAGATGCGCTGCATGCGCTCCAGGCTCAGGTCCTCCAGACGCGACTGAATCGCCAGCACGCCGGCATTATTGACCAGTACGTCGAGGCGTCCGAACCTGCGGTCGATGGCGGTAAACAAGTCGGCGACTTGATCGGGGTCGGCGCTATCGGCCCGCACGGCCAGGGCCTTGCGGCCCATTGCTTCGATATCTGCGGCCACCGCCAGCGCCGCGGGCTCGTTGGACACGTAGCTGATCGCCACGTCATAGCCCTTTGCGGCGGCTAGCCGGGCGGTCGCGGCACCCACTCCGCGACTGCCACCGGTGATCAGGATCAGCGGTGCCTGCGAAACGTCAACCATTGAAAATACCTCCTTAGAAGATGGCTGTGTCAGCCGATGATGAGGATGCCGCCGGCGATCACTACGCACGCCAGGACCCTGCGCGCGGTAAGGGTTTCGCCAAGAAAAAAGTAGCCAATCAACATCGCGAACAACACGCTGGTTTCGCGCAATGCCGAGACCGCGCCCAACGGCGCTTCGTTCATGGCGTAGATCACGATTGCATAGGCCAGCAAAGACACCAGCCCGCCGAGCACCGCGGCCAAGGTTCCGGGGCGCAGACGCAATAAACTGCGGGCATCGCGCAGGCCGATGTACACCGCTGGCATCATCACGCCCCACAACGCGCACATCCATACGGTATAGGCCAGCGGCGCGCCGGAGAGCCTGGCGCCGATACCGTCGACAACGCTGTAGGCCGCGATGAAACAACCCGTTCCCAGCGCATAAGGCAGGCTGGGAACCGAAAGCCGGCGCCCACTGAAGGCCAGGGAAATAATCCCGCCTGACACCAGTGCAATCCCCAGCAACTCGCCGGGCGCAATGCGTTCCCCGGCAAAGACCGCAGCCCCCAGGGTGATCAGTGCCGGCGATGAGCCACGGGAAATAGGATAGATCTGCCCCAGGTCGCCCACCCGGTAGCTGCGCACCAGGAACAGGTTGTAGCCAACATGCAGCAACGCCGAAAGCACCCCGTAGCCCCAGCTCTCAATCGCTGGCGGTGCCATGAACGCTGCGGCGATGACACAGGTGACGGCAATGGCCATGCACATGACCGTCATCGACCATAGCCGGTCGGCACCACCGCGCAGCAGCGCGTTCCAGCTGGCATGCAGCAGTGCGGCGAACAGCACCAGGAAGATGATATGAGTAGGCATGCGCCATCTTAGGCAAGCCAAGGCCCCGGTTTACAGCGAAGTCTGCTCATCACAGCATGAATAGATACTCATACCTCACTGATCCGCCCGTTGTACTTTCAGCGCCTCGCTCATCAGCCATTGACGGAAGCTGAGGATATGCGGCTGGGTTTCGATGCCCTTGGGGCACACGAAATAGTAGGCAAGCGGCGATGGAAACGGCACATCAAACAGGCGCACCAGGCGACCGTCGCTGATTTCCTGCTCCACATGCCCGCTGCGCACCAACGCGATGCCATGGCCGAGCAAGGCCGCCTCGACGGTCATGTTGGTGTCGCCAAACCTGACGCTTTCCCTGAGCGGCGAAAAGGCCAGCCCCACCGTTTCAAACCAGGCCTCCCATTTCGGTGCCAGCTCGGCGCCATCGCGGGCCAGTAGAGGGAAGTCCAATAAATGGGCGGGGCTGCCCGGGGTGCCAAGGCGCCGCAACAGTTCGGGGCTGGCCACGGGAAACACATGCTCGCCGAACAGGAATTCTGAATACAGGCCAGGGTAACTGCCCTTGCCCAGCCGGACCGCGACATCCGCTTGGGCGTCGGAAAAGTGGATGACGTCATCCGTGGTGTCCAGCGCAACCAACAGCTCGGGGTGCTGGCGCGCGAGGTTCGGCAAGCGTGGCAGCAGCCATTTCAAGGCAAAGGAATAGGTGGTGCTGACCTTGAGCCGTACCCTGCCCTTTTGTTCGCGCAGGTCGGCCAGGGCAGCCTCCAGGCTCATGAAGAACTCGCGCACGATGGGCGCCAGCGTAGCCCCTGCCGGGGTCAGGCGTAACGACTGGCCGCGCTCGAACAACGCCAAGCCCCACAGCGCCTCCAGATGCTTGAGCTGGTGGCTGACTGCGCTCTGGGTGACATGCAACTCCTGGGCGGCCGCCGTAAAGGTCGGGTGCCGAGTGGCGGCTTCAAAGGCGCGCAAGGTCGCGGTGGGCGGCAGATCTCTCATAGGTAGGGTATCCGGCGAGTTGGCAATAAGCGCTGAGCATGAGCGTTGACTCATGTTAGCGCTAATGCACAAGGTTCGCGTACTGCTCCAGCAGCCACGCCAAGTCCTGATAACCGCTCGCCAGATGAGGCGCGCCGAGCCTGCTCAACGACCGGGATGTGCGCCGCGCCTGCGCGGCGCCGATAGCGGGATAATCGACATATCGTGCAACCCGCCGCGCACCGCTTTGCACACATCGGGTCACGGGAGATGCCGGATCAATACCGCTGGCTTTGCGCTGCAGCCGATTCAATTGCTTGCTCAGTTGCAGCGACAAGTAGCCCGCCTGGTATTCGTGCGGTTGACCCGTGCCAAGCAAACTCTTCAACGTAACTAACCGGTGTTGTTGCTTCGCTTGCCATTGAGCATGATCGATTGTACTGGCCTGGCGTAGCAGCCGGCGTGTGTGCTGGTGGAGCGCATGTTTCAATGCGCGTACTTGCCTGGCTGGATCTTTGGGCAGGATCTGGAACGCCAAGAGGCACACAAGCATCGCCACGATCCAGGCCAGCGCCTGGTTGGCGAAGCCGACGAAATCGTAGGTGGCGGTCATACCGGTGCTCACCAAGGTGTTGAAGCCGATCAGGTAGGCAACCCCTTGCAGGGCATGGCGCGGCTGGCTCGTGGCATGGATGCCGAACGACCAGAACCCTGCCATGACCAGCAACAACAGAGGGAAGCCATTGATCTGCGGCATCAGCAGGAATTTGCACAGCGCTGCCGCCACAATTGCGTAGAGCGTGCCGCGGATAAAGCTGTTAATGCCTTGGGCCGGCGCGGCAGCCGTCGCCACCAACGTGCAGAACGGCCCCAGCACCGCCAGCAATGTGGGCCCCTGATCCCAACCACTGAAATACCAGATCGCACCCGCACTCAGTGTGGCGAGCAGTGCCCGGATGCCGTTTCGCACAGCATCCGCGTAATTGCGGTGATACCCCACGGCGCGTGTCGGCCCGCGGCGGGCATGGTCGAGGCTGGAGAAGTTCAGCAACGCAGCGCCCAGGTCCGTCAGTGGGTCGTCCAAGCGTTCGCCGCGCAACCGCACCTGTGGGCTTGAGTCGGCGCGAACATCCGCCCAGCGACGCAATTGCTCCAGCGTATCGGCCGCGGTGCGAAAGTCGCAGCGAGCATGCGCCAGGCATTCACTCAGTTGCTGCAACCCTGTGCTTATCCGGGCGCGCAACGCCGGGTCGATTCCTTGGTATGGGTGCTCCGGGTGCGCGTCGAGCACCGCCGAGTGCAGATGCGCCAGGCCGGCCTGAATCGCCAGCTGCCGCGAGCGGATCAGCGCCGACTCGCCACGGCCGAGCCCCAGCTGGTCGTCCACCTTACCGATATCGATCGCGAGCTGGTGCCGTAGCGTCGCCAGGCGCGCAGGCTCTTCGCCCACAAGGCTGGCCGCGAGCAACCGGGCACTGCGCGCGCAGACGTCGACGAGCGAGCTTCGAACTTTGTGCTCCATGGTCTTGGCGCTGAACAGCGTCGCCACCAGGCTCAAGCTGAGCACGCCGAGCGCTACCGCCGTGCCACGGGTGATGATGTGGTCGAAGCCCTGCTCCGGGGCGACGATGGCAGGGCCCAGCGCCAAACACACCGTATAGCCCGCCACCACTGCCGCAGTGGCCTGGTAATGACGCAGGACCGTCATTGCACCGACGCACAGGCCCAGCCATATACCGACGCCCAGTATGAACAACAGCATCTGTTGCGCGAACAACCCCATCAGCACAAAGGCCGCGACCATGCCGACCAGCGTGCCCAGCATTCGGTACACACCCTTGCCCCGCACTGCCCCCTGGATAGGCTGCACCAGCAGCAACACGGTGGAAGCACCCGAGAACGGCGAATCCAGATGCAGTTGCAAGCCAAGCCAGAGTGCCAGGCCGGCCGCCAATAGACTGCGCAGCACGTAGGCAAGCGTGGCGGATGTCCAGGGCCGGGGGATCGCCGCGAAAAAGCGTGTCGCCAGGTCAGTCATCACATGAACGCCTGCAGCCATTGGGTGAGTCGCCAGCGCGGTGCGACGCCCGGCTGCGTCACTTCGACACTGGCGGTCATGCCCGCCGCCAACTCTACCCCGTCCGGCACCTTGTCCAACTCGATGCGCACAGGCACACGCTGCGCCAGCCGAATCCAGCTGAACGTCGGGCTCACCTGGGGCAAGCCGCTGTCGTTGCGCAACTCATTGGCGTCGGCAATGCCCCTGCCCAGGCTTGCCACGTGGCCTTGCAGCAGCGGGTCAAAGCCCATCAGCTTGATCGACACCGCTGCGCCGATGCGTACACCCGGCAACTTGGTCTCTTCAAAATAGCCCGTGATCCAGAAGCTATGACCGTCGACTACAAACAGGTTGGTGATGCCCGCCTGGGCGTAATCACCGGGCTGCAACCGCAGTTGCGTGACATAGCCGTCCACCGGCGCACGAATGGTGGTGCGGTCCAGGTCGAGCTGGGCCTGGGCCAACTGGCTGCGTGCCGCGTCCAGGCGCGCCTGGGCCACGGCCAAGTCACGCGCGGCATTGTCGATCTCTTCACGGGCAATGGCGCCGCCCAGCTGCGCGCGCCGCTTGAATTGCGCACTGCGCTGCTCGAACACACTGCGCGCTTCTGCAAACTGCGCCGCGCGCTGCTGCTGGGTCAATCGATAAGCACGCGTATCGATGCGATAGAGCGGGTCGCCCTTTTCCACCCATTGGTTGTCACTGACCCACAACTGATCGATTTGGCCGGACACCTCGGGCGCAATGCGGATCACCTGGGCACTCACCCGCCCGTCCCGCGTCCAGGGCGCCAGCACATAAGCGCGCCAGAGTTGCAGGCAAAACACCAGGGCCAGCACACCAAGCCCCAGGGTGGCGGCAGTTTTAAGGAGTTTGACGATAGACATGCGCGGCCTCGCTCAGCAATGGACGACCATCGTCGACACGACGATGAGCGAGACGAAAAAACGCGCCAGCGCCGGGTGCCACGCCCGGTCCAACCAGCGGCGGGTCAGGCGCTCGATCAGCTGGTAGGCCAGGACGGACGCCCCCAGGTAAACCAGCAAGGGCGGAAAGTAGAGGTTGGCAATCGAGATTTCGCTGAGCATGGCAAGCACCGGGATTCGAGAGGTTCTGGCATTCGCTCGCCTACTGAAGGCGGGGCTTGCAGGTAATGCTAGGGAATTACTGCCACTGCCGATATTGAGTACACTGCCAAAATATAATCAAATTCGGACAACCCTGGATGACCTTGCATGGCCGAAATCCACGTCGATCAGTTTGAGTACGACACCCTTTCCCAGCCCGCCGTAGCGCTGATGCTGGAACCCCAGCGCAACGACAGCGAGTCCGCCGTACACAAGCACCGCAAGGGCCAACTGGTGGTGGCGTATTGCGGCGGCATTGTGTGTACGGTCGAAGATGGCGTATGGATGGTGCCGTCAGGGTTCGGCGTGTGGATTCCGGGGGGTGTCGCCCACAGCAACCGCGTAACGGCCAACGGGCAGGTGTGTTTTCTGTTCGTGGAGCCCGGCGCCGCGTCGCTGCCGGATTGCTGCTGTACCTTGGCGCTGTCGCCTTTGATCCTGGAGCTGATCCTGCACCTGAGCGGCCAGGCCCAGGATTACCCGGCCAATTCGCGCAGTTCGCGGTTGGCTCACGTACTGCTCGAAGAACTTGAACTGGCCCCCACGGAACAGCTTTACCTGCCTTTACCCGCCTCAAACCCACTGCGCACCATCGCCCGGGCACTGGCGCAAGATCCCGCCAACCGCGCCACCATGGCGAGTTGGGCACGCAACGTCGCCATGAGCGAACGCTCGCTTGCCCGCCTGGTAAAAGCCGAAACCGGCCTGACCTTCGGACAATGGCGCAAGCAATGGCAGATCATCGTCGCCCTGCAAAGTCTGGCCGAAGGGCAATCGGTGCAGAGAACCGCTGAAGCCCTCGGCTATGAGTCTGTCAGCTCGTTCATCACGATGTTTCGTAAAACCCTGGGCACCTCACCGGCCCGTTACCTGCGCAATACCACATTGCGGTAATGCAACCACAGTGGACTGAATGCACACTGCATGGCCGAGGCGGCTATAGCGTATACATAGGTATCTACACTGTGTAGCAGCCGACGGTAACCACGATGCGCAGCGAGCCGCTCTTGATCTTGATCTGCTTTTGATCTCAGGCGCCCCCCCAAATCCCTGTCGGATTACGGGCACACCGAGCCTAAGCGAGGTGCCGAGTGGTGGGGCAAGAGCGTTTGGTTACTTTGCGCTTTTCAAAGTGACAATAGTGGCCATTACCTAAATAATGGATATGTACTCGGTCTGATCCAACATCCTGGTCGGCCCTGAGGCCGCCATCGGGAGCAAGTCGAATCGTCGCACCGCCCCTCCCACATTAGTTGTGTACCGGCACAAGCAGCCTGGCACTCAAGTTCACCGATGCAAAATCGCCCGATGAATATCTTCCAGCGCCATGACCCGCTGGGCGGCGTTGAGCTTGATCGCTTCCTTGGGCATGCCGAACACCACGCAACTGGCCTCGTCCTGGGCCACCGTGGCGGCGCCGGCGTCGAACATTTCCTTAAGCCCCCGCGCGCCGTCGTCGCCCATGCCGGTCATGATGATGCCCAGCGCGTTGCCACCGGCACTGCGGGCAACGGAACGAAACAGCACGTCAACCGAGGGCCGATGCCGGCTCACCGGTGGGCCGTCAACGATTTCCACCTGATATTGGGCACCGTTGCGCTTGAGCACCATGTGTCGGCCGCCGGGGGCGATCAATGCGCAACCGGGGATGACCCGGTCGCCATTTTTCGCCTCCCTGACCTCGATTTCACACAGTCGATTGAGTCGCTCGGCAAACGCCGCGGTGAAGTGTTCAGGCATGTGCTGCACGATCACGATGCCCGGGCACACCCTGGGCAATGCGGTCAGTATCAACTCCAGGGCTTGAGTACCGCCCGTGGAGGTGCCGATGGCAACAATATTGTCGGTGGTACGCACCATTGCCGGGGCGCCCGCTGCAAGAATGGCGTCGGCACTCACCCTCTGGGGAGCACGTTCACCGCACGCCACCATTCGTTTCATGTTGGCCTTGGCCGCAGCCTTGACGGCGCCCGCCAACTCATCGGCGCTGTCGGTCAGGAACTGGCGCAAATTCAACTGCGGCTTGGTGACGATACTGACGGCCCCTGCCGCCAAGGCTTGCATGGTGGTGGCCGCGCCCTTCTCGGTCAAGGTCGAGCAGATGACCACCGGCGTGGGGCGTTCGGCCATGAGTTTCTTGAGAAACGTAATGCCGTCCATGCGCGGCATCTCGACGTCCAGCACGATCACATCCGGCCATTGCTTGTTCATTTTATCCATGGCGAATACCGGGTCTGCCGCCGCGCCTATCACTTCAATGGCGGGGTCTCGTCCCAGGGTCGCCGTCAATACCTGGCGGACCACGGCAGAGTCATCAATGATCAGTACTTTGATAGGACTCATAGCGCACGCTCTCGTTGAGGGCTGCTGAGGGGGCGCTGCAGCGCCAGGTAGTTGAGTTGAATATTGCCATTGGCCAGGTCGAATACCACGGTGCGATACCCCACGCCTTCCACGTGCCAGTTCAGACACCGCAAGTGATTCACGTCGAGCAGGCGCCGGGCTTGCTCGACATTGCGTTGCCCGACGTAGTGGTTGTCCGGGCGCACCAGCCCGGGAAACATATTCCCGCCGCCATACACATTGATCCTGAACTCCGTCGGCGGCACCTTGCTCGCGCGCATGGCATCGAGCAGCAGTTGCAGCGCTTCATTGCCATAGCGACCGTCCAGGGGCTTGGCGCTCGTCGCAGTACGCTGGGGCAGCAGGTAGTGACACATGCCACCCAACAAGCGCTGCGGATGCCAGAACGCCAGGGCCACGCAGGAGCCCAGCACCGTGCGCAGCCGAATCGCGCCAGTGCCGAAAAACCAATCTCCAGGATTCAGGAACACCTCGCGGGAAGGTTGAGTGTCAGGCATGTGGCCTCCGATAGATCGAAGGCTTGACCAGCTTCAGCTCGTCGGTCACGCCGTTGAGGCTTTCAGAGTGGCTGACCAGGAAATAGCCGCCAGGCTTGAGATGGCTGACCAGACGCTTGACGACCTGCACTTTGGTATCGCTGTCGAAATAGATCATCACGTTGCGCAGGAAGATCACGTCGAACATGCCGACTTTCGGCAGCGGATTGTTCAAATTGATCGCCTGGAAATCGATTTTCGCCGCGAGCGCCGGATCGACCATGAAGCAACCGTGGTTGGCACCGACGCCCTTGAGGCAATACTTGTGCAGCAGCGCTTCGGGAATGCCGCGTATACCCTCGAGTGGGTAGCGCCCTTGGCGGGCTTTATCCAACACACGGCTGCTGATGTCCGACGCCATGATCTCCCAAGGCCGACCGGCCAGGTTGTCCGCCAGCACCATCGCCAGGGTGTAAGGTTCTTCACCGGTGGAGCAGGCGCCACTCCATACCCGCAGCGTTGCATTGCCACGCAGTTCGGGCAGGGCCACGTCGCGCAGGAAGTCGAAATGCTTGGGTTCGCGGAAAAAATAGGTTTCGTTGGTGGTCAGCATGTCTACCGCCACCTGCAGTTCCGTGGCGTCCTTCATCAACACCTTGTAGTAAGCACCGTAAGTCGTGAGCTCGAACGCCTGCAGCCGCTTGGCAAGCCGTGAGCTGACCAACTGTTTTTTCGCATCGGACAGGCTGATGCCGGCGATCTGATGGATAAGGCTGCGAAACTGCTGGAACTCGGCGTCGGAGAGAATCACGTTCATAAGGGCATCCCAAAAGTTGATCAGGCGGTGGCAGGCAGTAAGGATTCAAGGTTTGCCAGCACCTCGATCGGTTCCAGGGACAACACGCGACCGATGTCCAGCAGCAGTACAAAGCCGCTGTCCAATTTGCCGATGCCCAACAGGAAATCGGCCCTGACCTCGGTGCCGACACTCAGCGAAGGTTCGATATCCTGCTCGGCGATTTCAAGCACCTCGCTGACTGCATCCACAATGATGCCCACCGGCTTGCGCACGCTACCGACCTGTACCTCCAGGATCACAAAGCAGGTTCTTGACGTCTGCAGCGTCCTTTCGCCACGAAAGCGCACACCCAGGTCCAGTATCGGCACCGCAGCGCCTCGCAGATTGATCACCCCGCGCAGGCTGGCGGGCAGCAACGGTACGTGGGTGATCGGCCCATATTCGATGATCTCGCGCACGTTGAGCGTGCCGACCGCGAACATCTCACCCCCCAACTCGAAGGTGAGGTATTGGCTCGGGCCCGAGATCGCAGCACTGCCAGGACTTTGGATGGTTAACGCCATGATTCACCTCGGATCAATTGCTTTGGCCCGCACCTGGGGGCACGGTCGTACACCTCAAGCGCGCATCAAGCCGGCGATCTCATCGACGCACAGCACCTGCTCGATCTGCAGCAGCGTGACAAACGCTCCCCGCACCTTGGTCATCCCCCTGATGAAGTCAGTACGAATAGGGTTGCCGAAGGCCGGCGCGGGCTTGATGTCGATATCGAGGATCTCGATCACCTCGCTGACCGAGTCCACCACCACCCCCAGCACCTGGGACTCGCCCTCCTTGGCCGCTTCGAGAATGACGATACACGTGCGGCTGCCAAGGTCCGTCACGCCCTTGCCGAACCGGGCCTTGAGGTCCACCACCGGCACCACCGAGCCACGCAGATTGATCACCCCGCGCAGGAACTCCGGCATCATCGGCACGCTGGTCACCTGGCTGTATTCGATGATTTCTCGAACGCTCAAGGTGTTGACCGCGTACATCTCCTGATCAGCCGAGAAGGTCAGGTACTGCAAGGGCTCGCCGACTTGCAGCGCTGGGGCTGAAGTGCCAGGCACAACGGCTGAGGCACTCATGGTTCAACTCCCGAAGCGGACGAAACCGCTCTCCACCGCACGGCTGTCATGATCCGACAGCGACGCCGTACGCCCCAGACCCGACGTGGCAACAGCCCGCCCGACGCGCTTGCCCTGTACGGTGAAAAAGCCCATCAGTTCCTGCAACTGCTCGGCCTGGCCACTCATTTCCTCGGCAGTCGCGGCCAACTCTTCGGAGGCCGACGCGTTTTGCTGAGTCAGTTGGCTCATTTGCGACATTGCGCTGTTGATTTGCTCGGAGCCGATCGATTGTTCTTCCGAGGCGGCCGCAATTTCCTGCACCAGGTCAGAGGTCTTGGCAATCGAAGGCACGATTTCATCCAACAGGTTGCCCGCCCGTTCGGCCAGGGCCACGCTGTTCTTGGCCACTTCGCTGATTTCCTGCGCTGCTATCTGGCTGCGCTCGGCCAGTTTGCGCACCTCGGCTGCTACCACCGCGAAGCCTTTACCGTGCTCGCCGGCCCGCGCCGCTTCAATGGCCGCGTTGAGCGCCAACAGGTTGGTCTGGTAGGCGATGGAATCGACGATGCCGATTTTTTCAGCGATGGTCTTCATCGCCGCCACCGTGTCCTTCACGGCGCGACCGCCTTCGGACGCCTCTTTGTTAGCCTTGCCCGCCATACCATCGGTCACCTTGGCGTTTTCGGTGTTCTGGGCGATGGACGCTGACATTTGCTCCATCGACGCCGAAGTCTGTTCCACCGACGCCGCCTGTTCGGACGCCGATTGCGCCATGCTCTGGGCAGTGGCGGAGATTTCCTCGGAGGCACTGGACAGCGAGTCGGCCGACCCGCGCACTTCGCCGATGATTTCCGAGAGTTTTTCCACGGTGCCGTTGACCGAGTTTTTCAGCTCCAGGAACTTGCCTTGGTAGTCACCGACGATGGTCCGGGTCAGATCGCCACTGGAGATCGACGCCAGGACGTCCATGGCCTCAGTGATCGGCACGATGATCGCATCCAGCGAGCCGTTGATTCCCAGGATGATGCGGCGGAAATCGCCCTGATGGCGAGAGGCATCCGGCCGGGTATCGAGTTTGCCGATCATCGCGCTGTCGCTGATCTGGCGCGTGTCGTCGACCAGGGCCAGGATGTTGGCGCGCAATTGCTCGATGTTCTCGTTGATAAAGGCTTTCTTGCCCGGGAACTGCTCCAGGGGCGCGGCCAGATCGCCTTCGCCGAACGCGCGAATGCAGGCCATGGCCTTTTTCTTCACACTGATATGGCCGCTGACCATGCCATTGATGCCCTGCCCGATTTCACGGTACGAACCGCTAAAGCGCTCAACATCGATCATGACATCAATGTCACCTTTCTCGTGCTCGCTGGACATGTGCTGCATTTCATTGATCAGCGCCAGGATATTGCTACGCAGCAGCTCGATATTTTCATTGATGAAGGCTTTTTTGCCGGGGAACTGTTCCAGCTGCGCCGATAGATCACCTTCACCAAAGGCACGGATACAGGCCATGGCTTTCTTCTTCACCGCGATATGACCGTTGACCATGTCGTTGATGCCCTGGGCCATCGAACGGTAGCTGGCGTGAAAGCGGTTTACATCGATCTGTGCGTCGATCTCACCCTTGTCGTGCGCGCTGGACATCGTGTTTATCTGCGCGACCAGCGCCTGCAGGTTCTCGCCCAACTGTTGCATGCAAGCCATCAAGCTCGTGGTATCACCGGCCTTGAGGGTGGCTTTTGCCTCCAGCTCGCCAGCTGACAAGCGCGCAGCAAAGGCGCGGACGCTGGCGGGTTCACCGCCCATCTGGCGCATGAGATTGCGTGCCAGCAGTAAGCCCATCAGTCCAGTGACCAGCAGTGTGAGCGCGCCGATCAGCAGGATGATGTAGCGGGCATTCTGCTCAGTGCTGGTGGCCAGCAGTTGAGCCTTGCGCCCCAGTTCCAGGTTGTATTGGCGCACATCGGCGATTGCTGCCTGGGTCGCCGTTTGCAGAGGCTGGCTCACTTCGAGCAACGCGCGAGCGCCGGCGATATCGCCTGTTTCAACCAGTTTGTCGAATCGCCCCTGCAAGGCTGCAAACTCGTCAAACCGGGTGCGCAACTGGCTCAACAACGCCGCATCATGCGCGTCGATAGCCAGTTGGGTGCGGTAACGCTCCAAGGCGTTGTCGATATTGCCCAAATGCTGCGCTATCAGTGCGGCGTACGGCGCAACCGTGCTCTTGCCCGATTCATTCAGGTGCTCCCATTGCAGGGCGTGCAGGCTGGCGAAAGCCTCGGCGGCGCGATCGATCTCAAGCAGGCTGGGTACCGTGTTGACACTGGCAAAACTGGCGCTGGAATTGACTTCACTGGTCAGATAGAAACTGGTGCCACCCAACACGACGACGCCCAGCATTGCCGTGAAAATCAACAGCGTAATATTTTTGATAACGGTCATGGCGAGGAACTCCTGATGACGCTTATTGGATCGATAAAGGACGTGGGGTCGAACGGTTGGTGGCTTCCTTGGCAACGAGTCCTAACAGATTGGGAATATCCAGGATCAGGGCCACGGCCCCGCTTCCGAGGATGGTGAAACCACCCAATCCATGGGCCTCTCCGAAGACTTTGCCCAAGGGCTTGATCACGGTTTGAAACTCCCCCTGCAAGCGATCGACCACCAGGCCGGCACGCAAGCCGGCGTAGTGCACGACAACGACGTTTTCGCGGATGCCGCCCGGCTCTTGCACGGCAAACATGTCGCGCAGCCGCAAGATCGGCAGCACATCGCCGCGCAGGTCCAGGAAGCCGGATTCAGCCCCCTGCCCAGGCTCCAACTCGATGCACTCCTCCACCATGTTCAGCGGGATGACGTAAGAGGCCTTGCCCACACCGATCAGAAAGCCATCGATGATCGCCAGGGTAAGCGGCAAACGAATGCGTACCGTGGTGCCCTGCCCCTCTTCACTCTCAAGGCTCACGCTGCCGCGTAATGCAGTGATATTGCGCTTGACCACGTCCATGCCCACGCCGCGGCCGGACAGGTTGCTGACCTGGTCGGCGGTGGAGAAGCCTGGCTCGAAGATCAGGTTCAGGATGTCTTTGTCGGCCGGTACCTGGCCCTCCCCGACCAGGCCGCGCTCGCGGGCCTTGGCGAGGATCTTGTGCTTGGCCAGGCCACCGCCGTCGTCCGACACCTCGATCACGATGCTGCCGGATTCATGGTAGGCATTCAGGCGTACGGTGCCCTGGGCCGGTTTGCCCCGCTGCAGGCGAGTCGACACCGCCTCAATGCCATGGTCCATGGCATTGCGCACCAAGTGCGTCAACGGGTCGCCAATGCGCTCGACGACCGTTTTGTCCAGTTCGGTTTCGCCACCGCCGATGCGCAGCACGATGTCCTTGCCCAACTCTTTGGACACATCCCGGACCACGCGCTGGAAGCGGGTGAAGGTCGCGCCGATCTGCACCATGCGCAAGGTCAGAGCCGAATCACGCACCTCCTCTACCAGCCGCGACAACAGGCTGGTCGCCTCGATCATCTCGCCAATCCCACTGCGCACCGCCACCAGGTTGGCGCCGGCACCGGCGATGATCAGCTCACCGACCAGATTGATCAGTTGATCCAATTTGGCGGCATCGACTCGAATCAGGTTGCCTTCGTTATTGGCCGCGCCTTTACCGGCCTTGGCCGGCGTGGCCTGTGAATCCTGCGCGACTTCAGGCGCGATGGCGGGCGTTGGCGCCTCATCTTGAATAACGAGTGCGGCCTGAGCCTCAGTCAAGCTGCCGCAACGTACCAACAGCTCCAGCAACACCGTATTGTCTTCCGGCAGCGCGTCGATGTGCGCGCGATACGCCTGGATATCGGCCTGGGGCGCCAGGATCAGCACCAGGGCGTCATCGCGGACAAAATCGAAGGCGCCGTCGATGACTTCCCGCGAGGCGTCGCTGACCAGCGCCAGTTCAAAGCCCAGGTAGTTGGTTTCCGGGTCCATCGACAGCAAAGGCGGCAATGCGTCGAACAGCGTGACGGTATGCGCCAAGTGCCCCAGGGTGCTCAGGTAACGCAGGAACGCCAGGGGGTCCATGCCATTGCGAAACATATCCGCACCAAAGCGCACGGACAGATGCCAGTGACCAGGCCCTTCGGCAGCCATCGGCGACTGGTCTTGAGCAACCGATGCAGGCAGCGCGCAGGGCGCTTGCAGATACATCGACAGGCGCTCAGCCAAGCGCTGGCCCTGAACCCGCAACGGTTCACCCAGGCGCTCAAGGTCGCCATCCTCGGCCAGCAGGTCGATCAGTTGGCCGATATGGTCGCGGGCGTCGAGAAACAACGCGCTCAAGGCTTCGTCCACCCTCACTTCCAGGCTGCGTACGCGATCCAGGACGCTCTCGGCGACGTGGGTGAACTCAACGATTGGCATCAGGCCGAACAGGCCGGCCGACCCCTTGATGGTGTGGGCCACGCGGAACAGGCCGTTGATGGTGTCCAGGTCGTGCGGCGACTGCTCGATCTGCAGCAGCGCATCTTCCATTTGCAACAGAAGCTCGCGACTCTCGGCAATGAACGTTTGCAGCACGTCATCCATGTTCATGGGCTGGGCCATTGGGTCATGCTCCAACCGATACAGTGAAAGAGGGATTGGCAAAGTAGTCGTCAAGGCCACTGAGCCGCAGGGCTTCGAGTACCGTCGCACTGGGGTTGCTCAGCACCAGCTGCGTGCCTTCCTTGAACGATTCGCGCTTGATCAGAATCAACAGTTGCAAACCGGCGCTGTCCAGTTCATCGACATTGGACAGGTCCAACTCGACCTCATGGGCCAGGGGAAACAACGACAACAACACGTCTTTTTGCTCGCTGGCCGTGTAGATCGTCAGGGGGCCTTCCATGACCTGGATTCGACGCAGCATCGGCACGGTGCTTTTCATGCAAACCTCCTGGCCAGCGCTCGCTGGTCATCGCTATGGCAGGATCAACTTGGAGACGGCGGTGAGCATTTGCGCAGGCTGGAAAGGCTTGACCATCCACGCCTTGGCACCGCTGGCCTGGCCTTGCTGTTTCATCGCATCACTGGCCTCGGTGGTCAGCATGATGACCGGGGTGAACTTGTAGGCCGGCAACAGCTTGGCGGCCTTGACGAAGCTCAAGCCGTCCATGTTGGGCATGTTCACGTCACTGACAATCAAGTGGATTTTGCGACCGTCCAGCTTGCTCAGCGCATCACGCCCATCACAGCCTTCGATCACGTCGTAACCCGCCCCCTTGAGGGTGATGCTCACCACCTGCCGGATGGAGGCCGAATCGTCGACGATCAGAATGGTTTTGCTCATCGGAAAAACTCCTCTAGAAAAAGGTGATTTCGCTGGCTTGCGCCTTGGCGTGCGCTTTGCCGCCGTGAATCGCGTGCTGCTCGGGCATGGTGTAGCCCGTTGCAAGTGTCTGCAGCCACTGGTCACCGCGCATCGGCATCAGGACGCCACCGCTGAGGCTCGCTTCCTGGCGCTCGCCTAACTGTTGCTGCAACTTGCCCAGGTCGCCGGTAATCAGCGTCAACATCTGGCTGACGCGATCCTGGAACTGCAGGGCGACCAGCACCTGGGCAATTTCGCCGGCGACATTGGCGTTCTGTTGCTGCAGGTCATGGCTGTTGCCCACGATGCTCTGGGCGGTACCGCGAAAATGTTCGATGACCTGCGACACCACACGCTCCGAATCCGCGAGGGTCAGGGTGTCTTGTTCGGCGTGGTGACGGGACATTTGCACCGTACGGGCAATGGCCGCGTTGACGGTGTTGACGGTTTCACTGATCTTGCGCCCGGTCTCGCCGGACATGCTCGAGAGTTTGCGCACTTCATCGGCCACTACCGCGAAACCTCGCCCGGCCTCGCCGGCACGCGCCGCTTCGATGGCAGCGTTGAGCGCCAGCAGGTTGGTTTGACTGGCAATGTCTCCGACAAACTTGGCCATCTGCTGGAGTTGCTCAGTGAACCCGGACAGTTGCAGGACTTCCTTGAGTTCGTTCTCTTTATTGGACAGCGCGGCACGCAGCGCTACCACGATGGAGTTGAGGTCACGCTGGCCAACCTCCAATAAGTCGACCAGTTGCAGCGAGGCGTCTTGCGCCCCCTGGCTGGACACGCTGTGGCTGATGTCTGATGACAGCGTACTGAAGCGTTCGCTGAGCTTGAGGATCGAGGTTTCGCTGATCTCACGCGCCGCTTCGATCTGCCTGGACCAGATGGGCAATACATGGACGCAGACGTCTGCCAGGCCGTTATCGACAGCCACCACCGTCGCCGCAGTTGCTGGATCGTCAAGCTGCTGGCACAGGTGTTTGCAGTGTGCCTGGTGACGCCAGTGCACCAGGCAACTCAGGCCTGTGCACAGCACCAACAGTGCAACTCCTGCTATCAGGGCCCAGGCGCTGAAACCACCGCTGTAGGCAAGCGCACTGCCGCCGAGCAGGCCGGCAATCATCATCGGAACCAGGGTCAAGGCAGCTGAAGGGGTTGGGGCCTGTTCACTCACGGTGTGTCTCCCAGTCAAAGCCTTTCATCGCCGGTGAATCGGCTGTTCGAAGGCCTGGGAGCAATAATGGCCCAATGATGGCAACGCAACCATCAGAGCATCCCTATTCTGGGGTAGGGATAACGGCAAACCGGTTAGGAAAATCCCTACATGAGCGCGCGGATCACGAGATGCCCAAGGTCATGGCAAAGCGCACAATGTCTGCCGTCGAGCTGAACCCCATCTTTTCCATCAAGCGCGTCTTGTGGGTACTGACGGTCTTGTTGCTGATGACCAACTGTTCGGCAATCTGGTTGACACTCAGGCCGTGCGCCAGCAAGCGCAGAATCTGGAACTCGCGATCAGACAAGCTTTCGACGTAGGTCTGCTGTTTCAAACCGCTGCTTTGCAGCGCAATCTGCTCAGCCAGGCCCGGGTCCAGGTAACGTTGGCCACTGACCACCCGCCGCATGGCAGCCAGCAAAGTCTCGGGGTCGCGGTCCTTGGTGACGTACCCGAGCGCTCCAGCACGTAATGCGCGTTGGGCAATGTGGATTTCGTTATGCATGCTCAACACCAGAATCGGCAGGCTCGGGTACTGGGCGTGCAAACGGGCGATCAGGATCTCGCCGCTGATACCCGGCATGTTCATGTCCAGCAGCAGCAGGTCGATCTCGACCTGGCGCAACAGCTCGATCAGCTGCGTTCCACTCTCGGCTTCGGCCACCACTTGCACATCGGCCACCAGGCTAAAGAGCTGCTTGAGCCCTTCGCGCATGATGGTGTGGTCATCGGCGATCAGCATGCGAATCATCAATACGTATCCTTGTGCATCGGAATAAATGCCTGGACCGTAGTGCCCTGGCCGGGATGACTGAAAATAATGACTTTGCCGCCCAACATCAGGCCACGCTCACGCATGCCCGCCAGGCCCAGGGTCTGGCGCGTGAGCGCCTCCGGCTCGAAACCCTTGCCGTTGTCCTGCACCTCCAGCAGCCAATGGGTTTCCTGCGGGGTCAGGGTGACGCTGACCTGTGTCGCTTCGGCGTATCGCGCAACATTGGTCAGCGATTCCTGAACGATGCGAAACGCGGCGGTAATGTGTGTATCAGGCAGGACCAGGGGAATCGAAGGCAAGTGCAGCACACACGGAACCAGGGTCAGGGTGGAGAACTCGGTGGTCAGCCATTCCAGTCCCGAGACCAGCCCCAGGTTCAAGGCGGACGGTCGCAGGCTGGTGGAAACATTGCGCACCACCTGAATCGTCTTGTCGGTCAGCGCCAGCAAGCGTTCCACCTGAGGCGCGAGCTCCGGCGTGGTGGCGCCGAACTGAAACCGCAGTAACGAAATCCCCATGCGCAGTGCGGTGAGGTGCTGGCCCAATTCGTCGTGGACCTCCCTGGCAATCAGTTTGCGTTCCTCTTCCCGTGCCGTTTCCCGGCGGGTCGACAAATCGCGCAACTGCGCGTTGGAATTGGCCAGGCGCCGCTCCGCCGCACGCAGCTTGGAAATATCGCGCCCTACCGCCAGTACGCTGACCACTCGCTCACCATCCACCTCCGGAACAAAGTGGATCAGTACTACTTTGGGGGCCGCCTTCAAGACTGAGAGTCGAAACTCTTGCTCGGTTGCCTTGTTTTCACGAATCACCTGGGCCACCAATTCACGGAACAGCTGGGACTGGTGATTCAGGGGGGCCAACGCATCCATCGGCATGCCGATCAGCTTCGGCCAGGCGTCACCCACCCAGGTCTTTAACCGCGCATTGACGTAGAGCACGTCACCTTGGGCACTCAACCGGGCGACGGCGTCCGGACTGTTTTCTACCAGTGTGTTGATGTCGTGCTGGCGCTCCAGCTCTTTGTGTCGGGCGCGGGTCAGCAAGGTGGTATCGCGACTGATCACCAGTATGCGCGAGCCCGTACGCCCAGAATCAGCCACCGGTACCAGGGTGAAATGCAGGTTACGAATTTCGTTGAGCAGCAGCATGCTCTCATCTGACTCAACCGTGCGACCGGCTGCCCTGCACTGCTCGCAAAGCCCCTGGAGTTTCTGCGCGCCCAACCGGCCGAATATCGACACCAGCGTCGCGCCGATCAGCGCCTCATGGGCTTTGCCCAGCGCGCGTGACAACGCCGGGTTGGCTTCGACACAAGACACATCGCCGGCCGATGTCACCTGCAACAGCAGCAGCATGTCCAGGTTATGGTCGAAAATATCCCGGTAACGGCGCTCACGCTCGCGCAGTAACGACTCCGATTGCCAACGTTCAATTGCGATCGCGGCGATGTGACAGGTTTGCCGTACAGGCTGGATATCGCTCTCGTGCGTCACCGAACCGGGCGACCGGGACAATTCGAAAGCCCCCAGGATCTGGCCTTGTTTGTCCATGATCGGTTCGGACCAGCAGGCCCGCGAGTTGCCTGCAATTGCCGAAGCAGGTCCCTGGTACTTCGCCAGGCCAGTGCCGTGCGGCTCTACCAGCTGTACACGGCAAGACCGATGGGGCAAGGCCAATTGCAGATACCCCACGAGCAGTGCCAGCGTTTCCTCCAGGGAGGCACCCGTCGCCATTTTTTCGAAGATGCCCAAACGCGCATCTTCCAGCAGCTGTTGCCTGCGCAGTTCGGTAATGTCGTGGGCCAACGAGAGCACACCGACCACTTCGCCAGTGTTGCTGCGTTCGGCCATCAGGCTGACCGCACAACTCACGTAACCAAGACCGTTGGCGATGCTCCAGCTGTCGACGAATTGCGCGGTCTCGCCCGTTGCTACCACTCGGCGCAACTGATTGAGGTAGTCACTGGCTTCCTCATCCGGGCTGACGCCTATCGCCGCGTCACACGTCTTGCCAGTCAAACGCAGATAGGCCGGGTTGACGTAGGTGCGTAACAGGTTGCGGTCGTAACGGACAATGATATTGGGGGAGTTTTCCGCCAGGGTGAGAAACTTGAGCTCGCTGCCCATCAATGTTTCGCGCAGTTGCCAATTCTCGGTGATGTCTTCCAGTTGAGACACGAAACAGGTCGGTTGCCCCTGGTCGTCACGGACCAAGCCCACGGTCAAGCGCACCCACACCACGTGCCCGTCGCGGTGAATATAGCGCTTGTGCATTGTCGCTCCCGCCCTTGCACCGCACTTCAACTCTTCGATCAGCTGTTTGCCGACCTGCATATCGTCGGGGTGGGTCAGCGCCATGAATGTGGTGCGTTGCAACTGCGCTTCGCTGTAGCCAAGCATCGTGCAGATGACACCATTGGCACGCAGCCAACGGCCCTCCAGTGACACCAGCGCCAAGCCGGTGCCGGAGGCGTCGAAAATCGACCTGAGCGGGATCTGCGCATAACTTTCGACCGCGGGTGGCGGCGTCGATGAAGCCTGGCGCGCAATCACTTCAACGATAAAATAAGCGTCGCGCCACAGCGTCAGGCAGACATCGAGCATGCCCTGCCCCTCGCCCTCCGCCGCAAAAAATGCGCGATTATTTGTCCCCGCTTTCTCCAGGGCGAGGTAAAAAAGCCAATGGTCCTCGGCACGCAAGAGTGAGACAAACTCGCAGCCGACAGCAGAAGAAGCGCCGTCTTCAACCAGCAGGCTTGAGAACGCAGGGTTGCCCGTTACCACCCGTGCCGCTCGATCCAGCGCTGCAACCGCACCTGAAAGGCAGCCGAGCACACTCTCGAGGGTGCGCGCCTCTTCCTCGTCAGCCATAACCTGTGCGTGGCGATTCATGTTCCCTATACCTCGGATGTGCAAAACACTTGGCAATAGCGGGATGGGTTTCAAGACAGTTAAACGTCTTGAAAACCTTAAACAGCGCAAAGAATCGAAAGGCGTATCGCCCCACACACGTACTCTTGAGTACGTCAGGCCGTGCAGTCAACAGCCCTAATTACACCCTGCACGCGCCCACCTTATTGACCCAGATCAATAGGTTCACTTATGCAAAATCGCCCGATGAATATCTTCCAGCGCCATGACCCGCTGGGCAGCGTTGAGCTTGATCGCTTCCTTGGGCATGCCGAACACCACGCAACTGGCCTCGTCCTGGGCCACCGTGGTGGCACCGGCCTCGAGCATCTCCTTGAGCCCGCGCGCGCCGTCGTCGCCCATGCCGGTCATGATGATGCCCGTGGCGTTCTTGCCGGCGAACTTGGCCACCGAACGAAACAGCACGTCCACTGACGGCCGATGCCGGTTGACCAGCGGGCCGTCGATAACCTGGGCGTGGTAGTAGGCACCGCTGCGGGTGACCATCAGGTGCTTGCCGCCAGGGGCGATCAGGGCCAGGCCAGGCAGGATGCGGTCATTGTTGCGTGCTTCGCGCACCTCGATCTCGCAGACGCTGTTCAGACGCTCGGCAAACGAGGCGGTGAATTTTTCCGGCATGTGCTGCACGATCACCATGCCCGGGCACACCCGCGGCAGCGCCGTCAACACCGCCTCCAACGCTTGGGTGCCGCCGGTGGAGGTGCCGATGGCGACGATACGTTCGGTGGTCTGCGCCATGGCATGGCCGTTGGCGGCGGGCAGGATCGCATCCGCACTGAGCTTGCTGGCCGGGGCCAATGGCGACGGGCTGACGCTGCGCTTGCCCAGGTTCCTGACGTTGGAGTTCGCTGCGGCACGGATCGCTGTCACCAATTCGGCCGCCGATTCGATCAGGAAGTTCTTCAAGCCGGTGGTCGGCTTGGTGATGATTTCCACGGCGCCCGCTGCCAGCGCTTGCAGGGAGGTTTCCGCGCCTTTCTGGGTCAGCGACGAGCAGATCACCACCGGTGTCGGCCGTTCGCTCATGATTTTCTTGAGAAAGGTGATGCCGTCCATGCGCGGCATCTCCACATCCAACACGATCACATCCGGCCATTCCCGGGTGAGTTTGTCCATGGCGAAAATCGGGTCGGAGGCGGCACCCATGACGTGGATATCCGGCGTGTCGGCGAGAATCGCCAGCAGTACCTGGCGCACCACGGCCGAGTCATCGACCAGCAGCACACTGATTTTTTTGGTAGGCATCTTGTTGAAGTGTTCCCATTGGTTGGTGCCGGACCCAGACGTTGCCGTTCCACAGGTCGAACATGACCGTGCGGTAACCGGTACTGCCCATGTCCTGGGCCGTCAGGTGCAGGTGATAGCGCTCGGCGAGGGCCAGCGCTGCGCGAATATTCAGGCTGGCCACGTCCTGGGTCGGCAAGCGGCGCGGCTGATCGGGAAACATCTCGCCGCCGCCGAACAACTTGACCTGGTAATCCCGTGCATGGGTGCCATTGACCTGGGCGTGGCGCAGCAACAATTCCATGGCTTCGTCGCCATAGCGGCCATCCAGGGGCTGATGATCGCGCAGGCGTGCCGGCAGCATGAAGTGACACATGCCGCCGATCCGCCGTTGCGGGTGCCAAAAGGTGATCGCCACGCAGGAACCGAGCAAGGTGCGCAGGCGCGTCGGCCGCGTCGCAAAGCTGACCTGGCCAGGCGCTAAGACCACTTCGCTCGCATCGACTGGTTTTTTCATGGCTTGCGGTAAATCGACGGCGCCACCAGCTTCAAGGTGTCGTTTACACCGTTGAGGCTTTCCGAGTGGCTGATGATGAAATAACCGCCGGGCTTGAGCAGCGGCAGCAGACGCGCGACCACCTGGCTCTTGGTCTGCTGGTCGAAATAGATCATCACGTTGCGCAGGAAGATCACCTCGAACTCGCCCAGGGCCGGCAGCGCTTCATTAAGGTTGACCTGGACAAAATTGACCCGGCTACGCAAGGCCTTGTCGATCAGGAAGGTGCCCTCCTGGCGGCCAATACCCTTGAGGCAGTACTTGCTCAGCAACGGCTGGGGCAGCGTCCCGGCGCGCTCCATGGCGTAATGGCCGTTGCGCGCCTTGGCCAGCACCTGGGTGCTGATGTCCGAGCCGATCACTTCCCAGGGGGTGGTGCCCAGGCTCTCGGCCAGGGTCATCGCCAGGCTGTAGGGTTCTTCGCCCGATGAACTGGCCGCGCTCCACACGCGAAAGACCTTGCCCGGCGCCGCCTTGGGCAGCACCTGCTGGCGCAGGAAGTCGAAGTGCTTGGGTTCGCGGAAAAAATAGGTTTCGTTGGTGGTGAGCAAATCCAGCGCAACCTGCAGTTCGCCCTTGCGCTGGTCATTCATGATCAGCTTGAAGTATTCACCATAGCTGTGCAGCTCATAGTGCTTGAGGCGCTTGAACAGGCGCCCGGCCACCAGGGCCTTCTTGGCCGGTGACAGGTTGATGCCGGCCGCACGGTACAGCCAGCTCTGGAACTGGCCGAATTCACGATCGTCGATGGAAGCGGTATCTGGCATGGTCGGCACTCAACGCGGATCGAGGTCGAGGGGTGCTTGGCCGCCCTCGGCAAGGCTGGACATCTCATCGATGGACAGCACCTTGTCCACCTCCAGCACGATCACGAACTTGCCGTCGACCTTGGCCATGCCACCGATGAAGTCGGCGCGAATCCGCGCCCCGAAGCTGGGCGGTGGCTCGATCTGCGCGGCCGGGATCTCCTGCACCGCCGACACGGTGTCGACCAGCAAGCCGATATCCTGTGGCCTGCCCTCTTCGCTACTCGCCTCGATGATGATCACGCAGGAGCGCCGGGTGATCGCCGAATTGGCCCGCCCAAAGCGCGCCGACAAGTCCACCACCGGCACCACCGCGCCGCGCAGGTTGATCACCCCACGCACGAACGCCGGCATCATCGGCACCACAGTCAGGCTGCCGTATTCAATAATCTCCTTGATCCCCAGAATGGCGATAGCGAACATTTCGCCGCCAAGCATGAAGGTCAGGTATTGCGCATCCTCATCCACCGCAAACGCGGTATGCCGAGTCGTCATCACTGCGCCCATGTCACTCTCCTTGTAGGCCCGCATCGATCGTGGGATCAGAAGCGGGTGAATTCCGATTCATCCGGGGCGCTGGCCAGGCTGTAGGCGAAGGCCTTGCGCGGTGCCTGTGGTTTCGGCCGCGGAGGCTGACGGTTGGGCTTGCTGCCGGGGCTGTCGACGCTGTTGTCTTGAACCGCGGCCCTGGGGGTTGAATCCAGCACGAAGAAGCTCATGGCCTGTTGCAGTTGCTCGGCCTGGCTGCTCATCTCTTCGGCCGTGGCCGCCAGCTCCTCGCTGCTCGAAGCATTTTGCTGGGTCACCTGGTTGAGCTGGGTCATGGCCGTGTTGATCTGCCCGACACCCGCGGCCTGTTCTTCGGAGGCGGCGCTGATTTCCTGCACAAGGTCGGAGGTCTTGTTGATGGAGGGCACCATTTCGTCGAGCAGCTTGCCGGCCTTCTCAGCCATGTCCACGCTGCTGGAGGACAGCTCGCCGATTTCCTGGGCGGCGACCTGGCTGCGTTCGGCCAGCTTGCGCACTTCGGCGGCCACCACGGCAAAGCCCTTGCCATGCTCGCCAGCCCGAGCGGCCTCGATGGCGGCATTGAGGGCAAGCAGGTTGGTCTGGTAGGCAATGTCATCGATGATGCTGATGCGCTGGGCGATTTTCTTCATCGCCACCACGGTCTGCTGTACTGACTCACCGCCTTCGGTGGCCTCCTTGGCAGCCTTGCTGGCCATGCCATCGGTGACCTTGGCGTTTTCGGTGTTCTGGTTGATGCTGGCGCTCATCTGCTCCACCGAGGCGCTGGTTTCCTCGACGCTGGCGGCCTGTTCACTGGTGGCCTGGCTCATCGATTGCGCGGTGGCACTGACCTGCTCGGAGGCGCTGGCGAGGTTATCGGCGGCGTTGCGCACTTCGCCGATGATATGCGCCAGCTTGCCGACCATATTGCGCATGGCGTTGAGCACCATGCCGGTTTCATCTTTGGCACCCGGCTCGATGTGGGCGTTGAGGTTGCCTTCGGCCAATTGCTCGGCGGCGGTTGCGGCTTGGCGCAGTGGGCGGGAAATGATGCGGGCGATGAATACCGCCAGGCCCAGGCCGATCAACAAGGCCGCGACCAGTACCGCGATGATCGACAGGCGTGCGTTTTCATACAGCGCCGAGCCCTTATCACCCGCGACCGTTGCACCGACATCATTGAGCTCAATCATTTTCTGCAGGCGGCTGGTCACCTCATCGAAATGCCCCTTGGACTCCCCTCTGAGCAAACCGCGCGCCTGGACTTCCTGGTTCTGCCGGGAAAACTCGAGCAATTGCTTGCTGCTCGCCAGGTACGCGTCCCACGCGCTTTTCACGCTAGCCAGCAGTTGGCGATCTTCATCGTTCGACAGCAACTGCTCATAGGTGCCCATGCGGGTTTCGAACTGTTGGCGCGCGTCGGCGGCTTCACGTTCGGCCTGGGCCTTTTCCTCGGCGATCTCGGTCGCGAGGTGGCGGTTTTCCTTCAAGCGATAGTTGGCGGCAAAAAAACGCATGCCTGCCGCTGCGCGCATGGAAGGCATCCAGTTGCCCTTGATGTCCTGGGCTGCCTGGTTGACGGCGCCGAGCTGGTGGATGGCGAAGCCACCCATGGCCGCAGTGAGCGCCAGGACCACCAGGAATGAGCTGATCAACTTGGTGGAAATCTTGAGATCGTAGAACCATTTCATCGGGGAACCTCCATGGAATTGCAAAGACATCAGCGAGCGACGACCGGCGGCGATTGAGGCGCCTGGGGCGTGCGGGCTTCCAGTTGTACGATTTGGTTGAGCAGTGCCGGTACATCGAGGATCAGGGCCACCGCGCCGCTGCCCAATATGGTCGAGCCGCTGATGCCGCGCAGTGCGCCGAACAGCTTGCCCAGCGGTTTGATCACGGTCTGGAACTCGCCGAGCAGGTCATCCACCACCAGCCCGGCCTTGTGTTCGGCGTAGCGCACCACCACCACGTTCTGGCGCCGTGAAGCGGGCCCTTCGTGGCTGAAGTGTTCGCGCAGGTCCACCAGCGGCAACACCTCGCCACGCAGGTCCAGATAGCCGTCGTCGCGGCTGGACTGGCGCTGGCGCTCATCCAGTTCAATGCATTCCTGGACCATGTCCAACGGGATCACATAGGTAGACTGGTCGATGGCAACCAGGAACCCATTGATGATCGCCAGGGTCAGCGGCAAGCGAATGCGCACCACGGTGCCTTCGCCGGGGCGGCTGTCCAGGTCGACGGTGCCGCGCAACAAGGTGATATTGCGCTTGACCACGTCCATGCCGACGCCGCGCCCGGACAGGTTGGTCACCGCCTCGGCGGTGGAGAACCCCGCTTCGAAGATCAGGTTGTAAATCTCCTGGTCGGTCAACACCGCACCGCTTGCCACCAGCCCGCGTTCCTGGGCTTTTTGCAGGATGCGCTCGCGGTTGAGCCCGGCGCCGTCGTCGGCGATTTCAATGACGATGCTCCCGGAGTCATGGTAGGCATTGAGGCTCAGATGGCCCTTGCCCGGCTTGCCCGCCGCCTGCCGCGCATCGGCGCTTTCGATACCGTGGTCCATGGCATTGCGCAGCAGGTGCATCAGTGGGTCGCCGATTTTCTCGACCACGGTCTTGTCCAGTTCGGTTTCCGCGCCACTGATGATCAGTTCGATGTCCTTGCCCAGTTCCTGGCTGATATCGCGCACCACTCGGCGAAAGCGGTTGAACGTGTCACCAATGGGGATCATGCGCAGGTGCAGGGCGCCATCGAGGATCTCCTCCACCAGGGCCGATACAGTCGAAGTCGCCTCTTGCAAGGGGTCGTTGTCACAGGAACGGGCCAGCAGGCTTGAGCCGGCACTGGCGATCACCAGTTCGCCGACCAGGTTGATCAGCTCGTCGAGCTTGTCGGCGTTGACCCGCACGTAATTGCCGTCACGGGGCTTCGTCTCGGTGGCTGGCGCAGAACGCTGCGGTGTCGCCGCCACGACGCCCTGCTCTGCCTGGGCGACACGGTCGCCGGCAACGACCGCAGTGCTTTCAGGCGCTTCGTCGACGGCACGGATGTGCACCTCGCAATCGTCACGCACAAAGTCGAACACTTCGTTGAGAGTGGCGTGACTGGCCGTCGAACGCAGGCCGATTTTGAACCCCAGGTAGCAGCTTTCCGGGTCCCAGCGGTCTATGGGCGGGATGCTGTCGGTCAGGGTGGTGACCTGCAGCACCTGCCCCAAGGTCTCGAGGTAGCGCAAAAATGACAGCGGGTCCATGCCATTACGGAACACGTCCACGCCGAAGCGCAGGGAGATGTGCCAGAGCACTTCGACCGCCGTGTCGTCGGCCACCTCAGCGGTTTCAACGCTGGCAGTGACGGTTCGCATCGGCTGATAGGCACTCAGCGCCTCGCGCAACGCCTCACCGCGCTCCAGAACGGCAGGCGTCGGCGTCTCACCGCGGTTGGCGACCACTTCGACCAGTTCGAGCATGTGGTCGCCGCATTTGAGCAGCAGAGCGATCAATGCGGCGTCCACCACCACATTGCCTTCGCGCAGGCGGTCAAGCACGTCTTCGACGATATGCGTGAACCCCACGATCGACGCCAGACCGAAAAGGCCCGCCGAACCCTTGATGGTGTGCGCGGCGCGGAAAATCGCGCCGATGGCGTCCTGGTCGCCGGGCTCGCTTTCCAATTGCAGCAGGGATTGCTCCATGGCCTGCAACAGCTCGCGTGCCTCAACGATGAATGTCTGCTGTGCCTGATCGAGATTGATGCTCACCTGGACTGTCCTTGTCGATCAAAAAAACATGGGAAGTGGCGACTACAAGCCTGCGCTACGGCACAGTTGCAGTGCGTGCATGACCGCCTGGCTCTGGCCGGTCACACTCAAGGCTGTACCGGCAACGCCCGCCTCACGCTGGACAACTGCAAGCAACTGCAAACCGGCGCCATCCATTTCCGTGACCTGTGACAGGTCCAGCTCCAGGCGCGGCGTGACGCCCATCTGCGGCAGCAGCGCAGCCGCCAGTTCCGCCACGGTGTAGATCGTCAGCTCGCCGTCAATGCGCACGCAGGTGGTGCCGTCGAGTGTTTCAGTACTGATTGGCATGGCAGCCTCCCTGGCGCCAGAGGATCAAGGCAGGATCAGCTTGGAAACGGCTGCGAGCATTTGCGCCGGCTGGAACGGCTTGACCACCCAGGCCTTGGCGCCGGCGGCCTGGCCCTCGGCCTTCTTCGACTCCTGGGACTCGGTGGTCAGCATGATGATAGGCGTGAACTTGTAATTGGCCAGCTTCTTGACCTCCTTGACGAAGGTGATGCCGTCCATGTTGGGCATGTTCACGTCGCTGATGATCAGGTGCACTTTCTGCCCGGTGAGCTTGCTCAGGGCATCCTTGCCATCGCTGGCCTCGATCACGTCGTAGCCGGCGCTTTTCAAGGCAATGCCGACCACTTGTCGTACGCTGCTGGAGTCGTCGACCACTAATACATTCTTCGCCATGGTGTACTCCTAAAAAAAGGTGATGTCTTGGGAATTCGGCTGCGCGGCGGCCACTCCGTGATGGAGGCGCCGTTGCTCGTCGGTGGCATAGGTGGCTTCCATGCGCGCCAGCCACTGCCGGGCGTCGACGCCCACCGCCTGGTCCGGCGCCTGGCTGGCTTGCAGGAGGTGGTCGTGCAAGGCGTGCATGTTGTCGCGCACGTGGCTGAGGATCTGGCTGACGCGGTCCTGGAATTGCAGGCTGACCAGCACTTCGGTCATCTCATCGCGGATGCCGTAGCTTTCCTGCTTGAGCAGGTCGGCGGATTCGGCCAGGCGCCCGGTGATGTTCTGGAAGCGCTCGAGCACCTTTTGAATACTGTTTTCGGACTCGGCCACCGAGTGGCTGTCCTCGTCGGCACTGCTGGACGCGGCCTGCACCAATTGCGTGATGGCGTTATTGATGATGTCGACCTTGGCCGACATCTGCTGGCCGGTTTCACTGGATTTGTTCGACAGGCTGCGCACCGCATCGGCCACCACCGCAAAGCCGCGTCCGGCCTCACCGGCACGCGCCGCCTCGATGGCGGCGTTGAGGGCCAGCAGGTTGGTTTGCGCGGCAATCGCCGCCACGTCGGCGGCCATGGCGCGCAGTTCCTTGGTATAGGCAGTGAGGCTGCGGACCTGGACCAGGGTCTGGTCACGGCTGGTCTGTGTGGCCTTGAGCGAATTGATCACCTGGCTCAGCTCGCTGTCGCTGCGCGCCAGTACCTCGAGCGCGCCGTCGGCCGACTGCCCATCCAGTTCGCCGGCAGCCTGCTGCGAGGCCTGTACCGTTTCCTGCAATCGTGCGGCGATCCCGGTGAAACGGTTGGCCAGGCTCACAATCGCTTCTTCGGTCTGGTGCCGCGAGCTTTCCACCTGCTTGGCCCAGATCGGCATGGCGCCGAGCAGCACTTCATCGAGTTGTGCGCGAGAAGCCATGCCGTGGTGCGCTGCGTCCACCGCCGACTGATCCGCCTGCGCCCGCGCGGTCGCAAGCAGCACAGCGTTGCGTTGCGAATGTGTGCTCCAGGCACAAGCACCCAAGCCCGTCAGCACCAGTACCGCGCAGGCCAGCAGATTGGCCGAGGAAGCTGATTGCACCAGCAGCCACACGACAGCAGGCACGACCGGTATAAGGGCAAACCAGCAAAAACGCGGATAACCAGGAAGGGAAATGCAGCCGGATTGACGCTGGGTCATGAGTTCGATCCTTGAACAGTGTTGCGGATATAGGGGGTATCTGCCCAGTACCTCGCAACTTTAGGATTCTGATGTGCCTTCCGTCTGTTTTATGACCATCAGGTGACGGACCCGGGTGCTTGGCCCCCCGGGGGCATGGGTATCTACACAACTTTGGCGTGGCCCTGAACCTGCTCCCGCGACGGCCTGGTGGACGACGGGTATCCAACTGATGCCGAGCGGTGCAAATGTGGGAGGGGGCTTGCTCCCGATGGCGGCCTGGCAGCCAACCACCCAAATCCCTGTCGAATTCCGGCCAGCGTGGTTTGACGGGGCGCCTGAGATCAAAAGCAGATCAAGATCAAGAGCGGCTCGCTTCGCATCGTGGTTACTGACGGCACTACGTCAGAGTTGTGTAGATAACCATGCCCCAGGGTGCACGGCTTTAGCCAAGACCAGGCCCCTCACCCTCCTCCCCACCCCTCGCGCACCGCATGCCGAATCCCTTCCAGCAGCATCGCGAACGCCGGGTTGTCGTTGTTCTCGCGCCAGATCAGATGAAGCTCGCTTTGTACGCCTTCGCCCAGGTCGATATCGCGGAACACCACGTTCTTGAACACTACGCTGGTGGCGCAACGGGGCACCAGCGCCAGGCCCATGGCGGCGTTAACCAGGGCGAGGATGGTCAGGGACGAGCCGAGCCACTGCACATAATCCGGGGCGACGCGGGCAGAGCGCAGCATGCCGGTCAGCAGTTCGTTGAACGGCGGATAGGCGGCGTGGGAATACATCAGGAACGGCTGACCGTCGAGGTCCCTGACCGATACGGTTTTGGCATCAGCCAGTGGATGGATGTTGGGGACGGCCAGCACAAAGGGCTCGCGGACCAGGCATTCGGTGGCGTAACCGGGTTCCAGCAACGGTGCGCGGGCGATGCCCAGGTCGATACGTCGAGCGCGCAAGGCCTCGTGCTGCTGGTAGGTGTTCATTTCCGACAGGTCGATTCGCACGTGGGGCTGGGTGATGCGTGTCTCGGCAATGACCTTGGGCAGGAACTCGTACACCGCGCTGCCGACGAAGCCGATATTCACCGAGCCGATGTCGCCCTGGGCAAAACGCCGGGCGGTCACTGCGGCCTGCTGGGCGCGCTCGAGCAGGTTCTGCGCCTCGATGAAAAACGCCCGGCCGGCCGCGGTAAGGGCGACGTTACGGGTGTTGCGGGTGAACAGCTCGACGCCCAAGTGATGCTCCAGCAACTGGATCTGCCGGCTGAGCGGTGGCTGGGTCATGTTCAGCCGTTCGGCGGCGCGGCGGAAATTCAGTTCAGTGGCGACAGTGGTGAAACAGCGCAGATGGCTCAGCTCGAACATTGATCTAATCCAGGTATCAATCGAATGCCAAGTTAGATTAGACGGGATCAATACCCGCGTCCATGATCGACCCACGTCACCAGCAATCCCCAAAAAAACAATATCGGGAGTCGCTCATTGAATACCCTGCAGAGTCCACCAGACCCGAACGTGCTTGCCCGGGCTGCCGCCAAGGTCAAGCGCCACGTCCTGCCGTTATTCGTGATCATGTTCATCGTCAACTACATCGACCGGGTCAATATCGGCTTTGTGCGCAGCCATATGGAAACCGACCTGGGCATCGGCGCTGCCGCCTATGGCCTGGGCGCCGGGCTGTTCTTCGTCGGTTATGCGATCTTCGAAGTGCCTTCCAATCTGCTGCTGCAACGCTACGGCGCCCGCGTCTGGCTGACGCGCATCATGTTCACCTGGGGCGCCGCCGCGATGGCCATGGCCTTCGTCCAGGGCGAAACCAGCTTCTATGTGCTGCGCTTTGTCCTCGGCGCCGCGGAAGCCGGCTTCTTTCCCGGCATCATTTACTACTTCACCCAATGGCTGCCCTCGACCGAACGCGGCAAGGCCATGGCGATTTTCCTCAGTGGCTCGGCCATCGCCTCGGTGATCTCCGGCCCGGTGTCCGGCGCGTTGCTGCACATCGATGGCTTGAACCTGCACGGCTGGCAGTGGATGTTCCTGGTCGAGGGCTTTGCGTCCATCGCCCTCTGCGGTTTTGTCTGGTTCTGGCTGCAATCCCACCCACGGGAGGCCAAGTGGCTCAGCGAAGAAGAAAAAGCCGCACTGATCGCCGCCATCGACCAGGAGCAGCGGGCCCGGGAAGCCACGCAGACGGTCAAGCCCTCGATGTTCAAGTTGCTGGCCGACAAACAGATCGCGCTGTTCTGCTTCATCTACTTTTCCATTGCCCTGACCATCTACGGCGCCACGTTCTGGCTGCCGAGCATGATCAAGAAGATGGGCAATCTGGGTGACTTCCAGGTCGGGCTGTTCAACTCGATCCCATGGATCATCTCCATCGTCGCCATGTACGGCTTCGCTGCCATGGCCAGCAGGTGGAAATTCCAGCAGGCATGGGTCACGCTGACGCTGTTGATCGCCTCGTTCGGCATGTTCATGTCCACCTTCGGCGGGCCGGTCTTCGCCTTCGTCGCCATCTGTTTCGCCGCGATCGGCTTCAAGGCCGCCTCGGCGCTGTTCTGGCCAATTCCGCAAGGCTACCTGGATGCGCGCATCGCGGCGGCGGTGATCGCCCTGATCAACTCCATCGGCAACCTCGGCGGCTTCGTGGCCCCGACCACGTTCGGCTTGCTGGAGCAGACCACCGGGTCCATCGAGGGCGGGCTGTACGGTTTGGCCGGCGTTTCGCTGGTGGCTGCCGTGGTGATCTTTTTTGCCCGAACCGCGCCGCGTGGCGACGTTCCGAACACGCCGTGCAAAGACACTGCGCCAAAGAAGCCGCCGATGAGTCACCCAGCCCTGAAAACTGATGCAACGGGAGCAGCCTCTTGAAAATCACTCGCGTCACCGTCACCCCCATCGCCTTCCGTGATCCGCCTTTGCTCAATGCCAGCGGCATTCACGAACCCTTTGCCCTGCGCTCGATCATCGAAATCGAAAGCGACACCGGCTACATCGGCCTCGGTGAAAGCTACGGCGATGCATCGGCGCTGGCGATCCAGCAGCAGTTGCAAAGTCAGCTGATCGGCCTTGACCCGTTCAATCTCAATCAGCTGCGGGCCATTGTCCAAGCCACGGTGGCGGCGAACAAATCGCCGACCCTGGCCGGCGCCGAACTGGCGCCGGGCTCCCACGCGAGCAAAGCGGTGAGCAATGCCTATTCGGCGTTCGAAGTGGCGTTCCTCGACTTGCAGGCGCACGCCCTGAACCTACCCTTGGTGGATCTGCTGGGCGGGGCGATACGCGACGAGATTCCGTTCAGCGCTTATTTGTTCTTCAAATATGCGCAACACGTGGATTCACCCTACAAGCCGGACAGCTGGGGCGAGGCGCTGAACGAAGAGCAGATCGTTGCCCAGGCGCGGCGGATGATCGAGGCCTATGGCTTCAAGAGCATCAAGCTCAAGGCCGGTACCTTGCCACCGGAGCATGAAGTGGCGTGCATCAAGGCCTTGAAAAGGGCGTTTCCCGGCTATCCGCTGCGCATCGATCCGAATGGTAACTGGTCGCTGGAAACCTCGATCCGCATGGCCGAACTGCTCGGTGATGACCTGCAATATTACGAAGACCCGACACCGGGCCTGGAGGGCATGGCCCAGTTGCATAAACGCACCGGCCTGTCACTGGCGACCAACATGGTGGTGACCGATTTCGAAGAGTTGCGCCGCAGCGTGGCGCAAGACAGCGTGCAGATCGTCCTCGCCGACCACCACTACTGGGGCGGCCTGCGCGACACCCAAGTGCTGGCAAAAATGTGCGAGGTCTTTGGCCTGGGGGTGTCCATGCATTCCAATTCGCACCTGGGTATCAGCCTGATGGCCATGGCCCACGTCGCCGCCTCGGTGCCCAACCTCGATTACGCCTGCGACACCCACTACCCCTGGCAGGAGCCGGACGAAGAAGTGATCAAGGGCGGCAAGGTGCCGATTGTCGACGGCTGCGTGAAAATTACCCGGGCCCCGGGGCTGGGCCTGGAGCTGGACCACGATCAGCTCGGCAAGCTGCATGATCAATACCTGACCTGTGGCATTCGCCAGCGCGACGATGTGCGGCAGATGCAGCGTTATGACCCGACGTGGAAGGCGGTCAAGCCGAGGTTTTGATTAGAGGAGTCTGATGAGCATGTAGCAACCTTTGGTCCGGGAGCGCCGCTGCGCTTGCCCGGACTTTTTTTGTCGGTTGATTGCTGTTCGTAAGTGGCTCAGCCTTACGGAAAACGGCGATGTTGTTCGCGACAGGGTCGTGGGTTTTACTTAAGACTCCAGCGTCTGCGCAATTTTCAACCGAAGGTCTTTTTCCGCAAACGGCTTATGCAGCACCTGACAGTCCTTGAACTCTTCCGGCAGGCCGCTGTTGCCGTAGCCCGTACTGAACAAAAACGGAATATGGCGTCTACGTAGAATCTGGGCGACAGGGAAAACGCGCTCTCCAGCCAGGTTCACGTCCAGGATCGCCAAGTCGACATCCACCACACGTGCTACTTGCATCGCCTTCTCGAGTTGGGCTACGGAAGCGACTAGCGTACATTCCAGGTCTTCGAGCATTTCCTCGATCAACATGGCAATGGTGCCTTCGTCTTCAACCAAGAGCACTTTAGTGCCTGGGAACGTGGTCATGTCTGGTTCTCAGCGAGCATAAACGAGAAGCGGCAGTGAACGCCCTCACGGGCGAAGTCGAGTTCAAACGAACCGCCTAGATCACGCTCGATGCAGCGCTTCATCAGCCGCGAACCCAGGCCTTCGCGTTCCGGCGTGGACACAAAGGGGCCGCCTTGTTCGCGCCAATCCACGGTAAGTAGCGCGCCGCTCGGCTGAGGCCGAACGCTCCAGCTCACGGAGAGTGTCCCCGCGTCGGTAGACATCGCCCCGTATTTAAGGGCGTTGATCGCCAGCTCGTTGAGCGTCATGGTCAGGTTCAGGGCGACGCGGGTGTCGACCTCGATGGCATCACCGGCGATCACCACGCGACCGGAATCATGGCCAAATACCGGCACCAACACTTCCTGGGCCAACACTCCCAGCGGCGTAAGGCCCCAGTGCCGCTTCGTCAGCAGGTCGTGGGCACGCGACAAGGCCAGCAACCGGGCTTCGAACCGGGTGTAGCCGTCCTTGGCATCCTGCGCGTTGCGTGCGGTCTGGGACGCCAGGGACTGGACCGTAGCCAGGGTGTTCTTGACCCGATGATTGAGTTCGTCGATCAAGTTCTTTTGTCGGTCTTCGGCCTGCTTTCGCTCGGTAATATCCACGAGCATGTTGATCGCGCCGATCAGGTTGCCCTCGGCGTCGTGCAGCGGGGTCGGATAAGGCGTGAAAGGCACGCGGGTGCCATCCGGACGCTCGGCGACGGCCTCGACGCCGCGTATGGCGCGGTTTTCCTTGAGCGCCACGGCCATCGGGCATTGGTCGTGAGGCAGAAAAGAGCCGTCGGTGTTGAACAGTTTCCAGGTGACACACCACAGGTCGCCCAGTTGCGGCGTGCGTCCCGACAACTCGACGGCCGCACGGTTAAAGAAGGTGATACGCCCCTCGGCGTCGGTGGTGTAGACCGCCGCCGGCATGGCCTCGAGCAGATCGCGCATGTGCCGCTCGCTTTCACGCACGCGGTTTTCCATTTCTCGGGCCAGCGTGACGTCCTGGATGACCCGCACACCATAGCGGAACCGGCCATCGGGCGCCCTGACCGACGAGCTATGCACATCCAGGTAAAGCGCCTGGCCATCGAGCTTCACCGCCCGTTTGCGCAGCACGTAGTTGTCCAGTTCACCCGCTACTTGTCGGGCGTATAACGCCGCGTCCTGCTCGACACTGTCTGGGTGGGTGTAGTCCAGGAAGGTCATCGCCAGCAATTGCTCACGAGAGCGACCGAGCATGGTGCAAAGGGCATCATTGACCCGCAGCAGACGGCCGTCCTCGCCCGCCTCGGCAATGCCGATGGTCGCCGCCTCGTAGGTCGCCGCCAGCCGGTCATCGCTCTCCTGACGCCCGGTTTCAGCATCGTGCACGCGGGTCACGTCGATGGTGAAGCAACGCGTGTTGAAGAACTTGCCGTCTTCGAATCGCCCATTCGAGGTAATCGCGACGTGCCTGATGGTGCCGTCCTTGGCCCGCAGGCGCGCCGGGTAACTGTTCAGGCAATCACCGCTGCCGAGTTTATGCAGGATGTCGCCGATCACCGGTTCATCCACATGAAACTCAGTGATATGACGGCCGATGTACTCGTCCGCGGTATAGCCCAGCAGCGACAACTCGGCTTTATTGGCGCGCAGGATAATGCCCTCGCCGCTGACAATATGCAGGCCCACAGCGCTGTTTTCGAAAAAGTCTTCCAGATCGGAGCTTTTGCGCCGCAATTCTTCGGCTATTGCGTGGTGCGCCGAGACGTCCTGAAAGCAATTGATCGCGCCTTGGATTTCTCCATGCCGGTCTCTGAGGGTGCGGATATTCATGAGCGCGACGAATCGCGACCCGTCCGGGCGCTCGATCATGACTTCCTGGTTACGCGCACACAGGCCTGCGTTGAGCGTCGACGCCATCGGACATTCGTCGACCGCCAATGGCGCGCCGTCTGTCGTATAAAGTCGATATGAGCCGCAATAGCGGTCCCCATGCTTACCCAGGGCAGGTGTTCGTCCCCATAAATCAACCGCATCGCTGTTGAACCTGACGAGCCACCCGTCGCGGTCACAGAGGTAAATCGCCCCCGGAATGACATCGAGCAAGTGAGTCCCCATCGCGACCAGGCTCTCGTATTCACTGGGTTCGCGTGTGGCTCTGGGGGACCGGTCAACATTCAACATACTTCATCCTCAATGCACCTGTGTTGAAAACGCGCCTGCTCTTGCCGCCTTCAGCTCTTCCCTGAGTGTATGTGCTGAGATGGCATTTCACCTTGGTTAAATTTCATTCACACGCAAGACTTTGCCCGGGTAGCTATAGGCACTGGGAGACTAAATGGGAACGAAACATGCAACTAACGCTCATTATAGTGTTGCCGCTTCGAGTTTATCAGCCGACGTAGCATGAGGAGAGACTGTGTCCACTTCCAAGCTGACCTCGCGTGTCCTCAAGACCCCGCGCCATACGACGCACTATGTAGAGATGGGACCGGCCGATGGGCCATTGATGCTGTTCCTGCACGGTTGGCCGGAGCTCAGTCTGATCTGGCGCGCACAGATAGAAGCGTTCGCTGCACAAGGCTGGCACTGCGTTGCACCCGACATGCGCGGCTATGGCAGCTCTTCTGCACCAGCCCCCACTCATGCGTACACCCTTGAAAACATCGTGGCCGACATGGCGGAACTTCATGACCATCTCGGTGGCGGGCCGGCCATTTGGGTGGGCCACGATTGGGGCAGCGTCGTAGCGGGTGAACTGGCCGCCCATGAACCCCAGCGTAGCCGCGGGGTTGTATTGATTTCGGTCCCGTACTTTCCCACTACCAACGCCCTGCCAACACTCGTCCCACTGGTTGACCGCTCGATCTATCCGGCGGACACGTATCCGGACGGTCAATGGGATTATTACCGCTACTACAACACACACTTTGAACCCGCTATTGCTGACCTTGATGCGGATAAAGCTGCATCGCTGGCGTCGATTTATCGACGAGGCGACCCGGCGAGTATCGGCAAGGTTGCAGCCAATGCCGAAGTGACCCGCAAAGGCGGACGGTTTGGCCAGGCGCACCGGGCCCCACCTACCCAACCAGACCTTGCGCTCTGGCCACAGACAGACTTCGCGCAATTGGTGCGCAGTTTCGAGGCGCATGGTTTCCGCGCTCCCTGCGCGTGGTATTTAAACGACGCTGCCAACATTGAGTATGCCCAACGGGCGCCCGATGGCGGCCTTTTGTCATTGCCCGTGCTGTTTGTGAATGGCGATTACGACCAGATGAATACCATTGAGGGTAATCGGCTGGGCGATCCAATGCGGGCGGCCTGCGCAGATCTCACCGTTACCAGCCTACCCGGCGGGCATTGGTTGCCGGTGGAGTGCAAGAGGGAACTGGTTGAAGCCATAAGCAACTGGCTACGGAGCAGGAGGCTTGGATGACGACAAGACGTCGCTCCTCCAGGGACCTTCCCACGAGGCTGCCTCTAAACACGCAAACAGTTGTGAAACGTTTTCGAAACAGTCGCGTAGCGAAACATTGGCTAGCTGCTCTTCGATAGCGGCCCACTCACCATGAGCAAAATCATTTCTAATGCCTCGAAAGCTGTGAACGGTATGCAGGACTTGCGCATCTACCACATAAGACAGTCCTGAGGATTCAAGGTGCTCCAAGAGGAACTGGATATCGCTCAAGCGAGACCCGGAAGGTTTGCGCGCAATAGCTCCATACAGATCCTTCACCACACGCTTCAAACCCCACTCCACAAAGCTGCATAGCAATACAATGGAGGTCGCCTGAGTGACTACGGTCAGATTGTCTTCCCAGCGTGGAATCTGGTCATCGAGCCAGTCCAGCGCTTCAGCGCCGGGACCAGAACCCGCCATGTACGACTCGCGCTGATCGACGAGTGTCGAGTGGTGCTGATCGACTGTCACGAGCTGCAGGAAGCAGTAGTCATTGAGCTGCTGAAGTTTTTCGAAGAGAACCCAGAAGGTCTCAGAGAATCGCTCAGGCTGGTAAATATAAGTACCGTCTGCTATTGGCGTCCCATCGTCCTCCGTCACTAGGCTTAATGCCCAGAACAGTCCATAACGTTTAGCGATATCCAATTCATTATCCAACAGTCGTATCCCTAGTGATTCTGTGCTTTTAAAGTCTTCAGGTCAGAAAGCCACCGATTGTATTGGCTACACTGTGCGCTTCATACAGGAACAGGCGTTGTAGCCTCATAATCGACAGGCATCTACGTGACACACCTCGGTCAAATGTGGGAGTCCCCACCACATCTTCGATGTGACGCTGTCGCGCAGCAAACTAGGGAGCTTGCTCTTGTGGCGGCCTGACAGCCGACCGGGATCTTGGATCACACCCAGTACATATCCATTGCTGCGGTAGCGGCAACTTAGGGTTCCGCTTTTACAGCGATGGATGTCATCCCAGACCGGGCTTTCACCCAGATCGGCCTGGCACGGTGAATACAGATGGAGTTCTTCCTGAGCAGACATATTCAACACGCCTTGATTTGATCCCAAAGCTGGGCAACTTGTGCGGCGCTGGTGGCCTTCACTCGGGCCAGGTCGAAGGGGTAGTCGACGCCTGGGTTTTCAACAAACCGCGTCGCCGTAAACTGACCATTGCTGGCGCGCAACACATAAGCGGAGTCCTGGCAATGCTGCGACGCCAGGAACACCACGCCAGGCGTGACCCATTCAGGCTTGAGGTTCTCCGGTTCGCCCGTCACGCCCCACATGCGGGTCTTGGCTACTGGGGATACCGCATTGACCAGAATGCCTGCTTGCGCGCCTTCCATGCTCAGCGCATTCATGATGCCCAGTTGTGCCATCTTGCCGGCGGCATACGCCACCAGGCCCGGTTGGGCATATTGCTGGTACATCGCACGGTCGGATGACGTCAGCACGACCCGCGCGGCACTAGACTGCTTGAGGTATTTCCAGGCATGTTTGCATAGCCACACGGGGGTATAGATATTGATATCCACCGCACGGCCTATGAAGGTTGTATCGGCCTCTTCAATAGATTGGTAGCCGACCCAACCGGCGTTGTGAATCAAAATATCGAGTTGGCCATACGCCTCGATGGCGGTTGCCACCAGTTGCTCGCAACCTTGTTCGCTGGACAGGTCACCTTGGTGCCCTATCACGTTGAAACCCTGGTCACTGAGGTTTTTTGCCGCCTGCATGGCGATGGAGCCATCGCCCCCTGCGCCGAGCTTATCCGCGCCGATATCACTGATCACCACATTGGCGTCCAGCGAGGCTAACGCTTGCGCGTAACTAAAACCCAACCCCCGGCCAGCGCCGGTTACAACGGCAGTCTTTCCTGTAAAGTTCATTGGCTGTTTCCTCTTGAGTGCCCCCTCACCTTAACAAGGTCTATCTACGCTGTTTAATACTAACGGCGGCGCAAGTTGATACTCGGCGCATATCAAGTTGATGTTAAATCCGCGTAATCCGTGATGAGGTACCATTGCAGCCCCAGTCCACTGATCAGTTCAAATGAAGGAACAGAAGAAATGATCGAAACCCGCCTGCTGCGCCAATTTATCGCCGTGGCTGAAGAGTTGCATTTCCACAAGGCCGCCATTCGCCTGCACATGGCCCAGCCGCCATTGAGCCAGGCGATCCAGCGCCTGGAAGACAAACTGGGGTTCAGTCTGTTCACCCGCAATAAACGCGGGGTCAAGCTGACCCCGGCCGGCGGCGCATTCCTGAGCGCGGCCTACAGCACCTTGAAGGAGTTGGAGCTGGGCATAGAACATGCCCGCCAGGTGTCCGAGGGGATTGCCGGCAAACTCACGGTGACTGCGGTATCGATCGCCTACTACGAGTCACTGCTCAGTACCCTGCGCCAGTTCCGCGAGACCTACCCCAAAGTCCAGTTGATCATCAAGGAGATGCCCTCTTCCAGCCAGGCCAAGGCCATTCTGTCAGGAGAAGCGGATATTGCCTTCATGCGCAAGTTGCCGATCTCGGCAGAAAACATCGAGTCACGCCTGTTACTGGATGAAGAGATCGTGATGGCGCTGCCCGCCCATCACCCCAAGGCCAAGGAAGGTCAGATCGACTTGAGGGATTTCGCCGGGGAAGACTTCGTATTCACCCCAGAAGCCCTGGGTACCGGTTATCACAGTCAACTTATCGCCTTGTGTGAAGCCGCTGGTTTTTACCCCAAGGTGGTGCAGGAGGCCGCGCAGATCCATACCCTGATCGGCCTGGTGGCCTGTGGTTTCGGCGTCGCCCTGGTACCTGAGTCGATTGCCAACTCAATCATGCGCGACAAGGTCCTGTTCCGCCGGATCATCCCCGTGACCGCCTCCCCCAACCCGGCAATCGGCCTGTACATGAGCTGGAACACCCACAACGAATCACCGTTGATGGACAGTTTCATTTCCATGCTCGATTTCAATGCCGTTTCCCAGGTTGAGGGGGAGGATCTTAGTTAGTTATATTCGTGCCCCTTTCCCCGCGATACACCACCCTGCTACGTATTACAACTAACCAAACCGTTCACCCGGGATTGATACTCCTGTCATCAACACGTGACTAATGCCCGCCAATAGTCTTAAACAGAGACTTTTATAGTATTTCTCATCTCCCTGTCAGCACCGCACTATCACCGCCACTTTTGCAAGAACGAGTTCCGGGCACCACCATGGCAGTCGGTTCATGACGACACCAACTTAGTGCGCTTGCACCGGCAGGATCCCCGATTCATGCACCGACAAGGAGACGCTGAATGCCAGCCGTCATTTATATTTTTTCGCTCTGCACTTTTACATTCGGCTTGTCCGAGTTCGTCGTGGCCGGCCTGGTGTCGGCCATCTCGGTGGATCTGCATGAGTCCATCTCGCACGTCGGCTCAGCCATCGCGGCCTATGCCTTGGGCGCCGCCATTGGCGCGCCGATCATCACGGCCCTGTTGGCCAATTGGCGCGACAAAACCGTATTGCTGCTGACTCTCGGCGTGCTTGCCGCTGGCAGCGTGGTCATCAGCCTGGCGCCTGATATTCTGACCCTGCATGGCGTACGTTTCATTATCGGCCTGGCCCATGGGGTATTCATGGCCGTGGCCTCCAACGCCGCGGTCAAACTGGTCGACCCGCTGCGCTCAGGGCGAGCGCTATCGCTGGTGTGGATGGGACTGACCCTTTCGATCGCCTTTGGCGTGCCTATCGGCACCTTCCTCGGCAGCTACTGGTCATGGCGCATAGTGTTCCTGGCCATCGGTGGCCTGGGCCTCATCAGCACCGCTGGCCTGGCGCTTCTGATGCGTCAGCGCCCCCTTTGCTCGACTCACCAAGCCACAGACCTGAAACAAAGCCTCGCGGCCCTATTGCACCGCGAACTGTTGGTGGCGGCCACGATCGCGATGCTGGTGAGCGTGGCGACTTTTTCATTCTTTACCTTCGTGTCGCCGTTCCTGCTGGATATCACCCGTGTGCAGCCGCAGATCCTGAGCCTGGCAATGCTGGTGTTCGGTGTCTGCTCCATTCTCGGCAATTTGCTTGGCGGCTATCTCGTCGATGCCTTCGACGCCGATCGATGTTTGCTCGGTGGGTTGACGGCGTTGATGCTTAACCTGTTGAGCTTGTACGTGTGGGGCGATTCGCTGATCGCCACGTTAATGCTGGTGGGGTTATTGGGTGTGGTGTTCTTCGCCATAGTGACCATGTCAACCCTGCGCCTGCTGCGCCTGGCACACCACTATGTTCCGCAATCCAGTAGCGTGGCTTCAGGACTCAATATTGCTTCGTTCAACTTAGGAACCGCATTGGGTGGCATCGGCGCAGGCTGGATCATTACCCGTTTCGGGCTCGCCTTTATACCGATTGCGGGCGTAGGTGCTGCGTTGGTGGCCATCGGCATACTTGCCCTGCAGATGAAAAGCAAGCTGAGACCATCGTAAAAAAGCCTGCGGTCCGAGGGTTGCCGTGAGCGGTGACCTATGACTGGCTTTCATCCGCCGCCTTGTCGGTGACGATAGGTCGCTCGATCCCCCAGTCACCGGGCACGCACCAATCTTCACCAAACAGTTCGGCTGGGTGCATCGTACGCTCGGAGCCATTGCCGCACGCCAATGACTTGGCCGGGCAATAGCGGTCGCACCCCCAACAGATTCGTTCGGGGTGGCTGGGGTTGACGGGGAAGTGCTTGGCCATGCCGATCTCCAATCATTGAGAGGCGTTTTTACAACCTACAGCTTCCGTGCGAAGCCATCCTTGACGGATATCAAGCTATTAACCTCGAATAAAGGTTTTATCCGTAGCCTCGATTACCCCCGCAACACGAACGCTGGAAACAACTCGCGCATGGCCGCCCAAAGATCCGTAAGCAAGGCAGGTGCCAGCACACTCGGCAGCTGAGGATCAAACATCTGCTCGGTGCGTACCAGCTGCACGGCAAAGCGTTTGACCCCCAGTTCACTCAAGCGCTGCGCCAGGGTCAACAGACCTGCCGGCTTGAACAGATGCCAATGCACGGTGGTACGGCATTCGTAGTCCACACCGCTGGCCAGAAGATGCTCAAGGCTGCGCCAGTTCGCCGCTCCACTGCCTTGGACCCGAGTGATTGCCTGGCAATCCTCGGGCAAGGCCTTGACATCGAAACCGACCCAATCGGCACCGGTCAGCGCCCTGGCAAAGGCTGTTGGCTTGATGCCGGCACTGTGAAGACCGATGCGAAAGCCCATCGCCCGCACTTCGTTCATGGCGCCCAGTAAACCCTCTTGCAAGGTTGGCTCACCGCCGCTGAACACCACCGCATCGAGCAGGTCCTGCCGGCGTTGCAGGAACGCCAATACCCGCCGCCAATCGACTTCGTCGGTGCCGCGAGGCGGGATCAACTGCGGGTTATGGCAGTAACGACAACGCCAGGCGCACCCCTGGCAAAACAACACACAGGCGAGCAGCCCTGGATAGTCGATGGTGGTCAGGGGCACCATGCCCCCAACCCGCAGCGTTCGACTCATTGGCGAGCGGCCAGCGCCGCGCTTTCAGTGAAGTGCATCCGCTCGCGGTGCTCGGATTGTTTGCCCGGATTGAACGCCGATACCGGACGGTGATAACCCATTACCCGAGTCCAGACTTCGCAGCGTTGACGTTGAGCCTGGGGCAGTGTTTGCGATGCAGTCATGGTGAAGCTCCTTGCGATTGAGTGAATCGAAATCAATGAGCGGTGCCGGGTTGCTGTTCTTTCAACAGCAGAACCTCGTCACATTTGGGACAGAACTCGTGCTCGCCATCGAGGTAACCGTGCACCGGGCAGATGGAGAACGTCGGGGTCACGGTCAGGTAAGGCAGGCGGAAGCGCCCGAGGGCTTTGCGCACCAGTTGCTTGCAGGCTTGGGTCGAGGAAATCCGCTCGGCCATGTACAGATGCAAGACCGTGCCCCCGGTGTATTTGCATTGCAGTTCGTCTTGCAGTTGCAGGGCTTCAAAGGGGTCGTCGGTGTAGCCCACCGGCAGTTGCGAGGAGTTGGTGTAATACGGCGCTTGCAGCGTGCCGGCCTGGAGGATGTCGGGGTAACGCTTGAGGTCTTCCTTGGCGAAACGATAGGTAGTGCCTTCCGCCGGGGTCGCTTCCAGGTTGTAGAGGTGCCCGGTTTCTTCCTGGAAACGCAGCAACGTGGCGCGCACATGGTCCAGCAGCTTCAGGGCGAACTGGCGGCCCTGTTCGGTGTGCGTGCCCTCTTTGTCAGCGGTGAAGTTGCGCAGCATTTCATGCAGGCCATTGAGGCCGATGGTGGAGAAATGGTTGCGCAAGGTACCCAGGTAGCGCTTGGTGTAAGGGTACAAACCGGCATCCATATGGTGCTGGATGACCTTGCGTTTGACTTCCAGGCTCTCCATCGCCAATTCCATCAGCGAGTCCAGCCGCTTGAGCAGACCGCTGGTGTCGCCCTTGAATACATAACCCAGGCGCGCGCAGTTGATGGTTACCACGCCCAGCGATCCGGTCTGTTCCGCCGAGCCAAACAAACCGCCGCCGCGCTTGAGCAATTCGCGTACATCCAGCTGCAACCTGCAGCACATGGACCGCACCTGATTGGGTTGCAGATCGGAATTGAGGAAGTTCTGGAAATACGGCAGGCCATAACGGGCCGTCATTTCGAACAGGCGATCAGCGTTCTCGCTGTCCCACGGAAAGTCATGGGTAATGTTGTAGGTCGGGATCGGGAAAGTGAACACCCGCCCTTTTGCATCACCGGCCTGCATCACCTCGATGTAGGCGCGGTTGAGCATATCCATTTCAACTTGCAGGTCGCCGTAGGCAAACGGCATTTCCTCACCACCGATGACAGGGATCTGCTCGCGTAGATCCTGCGGGCACACCCAGTCGAAGGTCAGGTTGGTGAACGGGGTCTGGGTGCCCCAGCGCGACGGTACGTTGAGGTTGTAGATGAATTCCTGGATCGCCTGGCGAACCTGCGCATAGCTCAATTGATCCTTACGCAGGTACGGCGCCAGGTAGGTATCGAACGAGCTGAAAGCCTGGGCGCCGGCCCATTCGTTTTGCAACGTGCCGAGAAAATTCACCATTTGCCCCAGGGCACTGCTCAAGTGCTTTGGCGGCCCGGCTTCGACACGCCCTGGCACGCCGTTGAGCCCCTCGTGCAACAAGGTCCGCAGCGACCAGCCGGCGCAATATCCTGCCAGCATGTCCAGGTCGTGCACATGCAGATCAGCCTCGCGATGTGCCTGGCCAATGGCTTCGCTGTACACCTCGTCCAGCCAGTAGTTGGCAGTGACCTTACCCGACACATTCAGCACCAGCCCACCCAGGGAGTAGCCCTGATTAGCATTGGCCTGGACCCGCCAGTCTTCACGGTCCAGGTATTCGTTCATCGACGCCGCCACTTCGACCAGGGTCCGCCGGTCACGGCGCAAACGCCCGTGTTGTTCGCGATAGACGATGTAGGCCCGCATGGAAAGGAAATAACCGGCGTCCATCAGCACCCTTTCAACGCCGTCCTGGATTTGCTCGACATGCAGCCTGGACAAGCCTTCCAGCCGGGCCAGTACCGCCTGCAGCAATCCTTCGGCTTCTACCTCGGTATATTCCCCGGTGGCCTTGCCCGCCGCGATCAATGCCTGACGAATTTTGTCCGCATCGAAGGCGACCAGGTTGCCGTCGCGCTTGTGCAAACGGGTAAATCCCACTGAAACCAGCGTGCTCTGCATTAAGCCTCCAAACACTACATATAGGTATTTAATAAACAAAAAACACAATATGCAGTGAAGACTACGGGCAATAGGTGCTTTTGCAATTGATCAATATCAAGATTGTGAGGCAAAAAAACGCCCCCAGGACCGATGACAAATACATGGCCAACGAGGGTCCACGGTGGCTCGGCGTATCCCGTTCAGCCGCCACTCATGTTCATAAAGCGCACTACTTGCACCTCGCCGCCAGGGTTGAAGTCGTGGCGCAATGGCTTGCCGTGCAGGGCTTTGTGCACGGCGTCGATCAGCGGTTGATCGTCCAGCGGATAGCGGCGCAGCAAGCCACGCAAATCCAGCGCGTCGTCCTGCCCCAGGCACAGCAACAGCTTCCCCTCAACGGTCATCCGTACCCGGTTGCAACTGCCACAAAAGTTGTGACTGTTGGGTGAGATGAAGCCGATGCGAGTATCGGGATGGCTCTCCAGGCGCACGTAACGCGCCGGCCCCCCACTGTTTTCGGCGCTGTCGAGCAACCGGTGCCGGCTGGCGATCAGCGTTCGCACCTCATCGCTGGAGCAAAACGCTTCGCCCCGTGAGCGCCCTACGTCGCCCAAGGGCATTTCTTCGATGAAACTGATGTCGATGCGTTGCCGGATGGCGTACTGCACCAGCCCCAGCACTTCATCGAAGTTGCGCCCCTTCATCACCACGCAGTTGAGCTTGACCCGCTCAAACCCCGCGCCGCGCGCCGCTTCAATGCCGCCCAGCACTTGGTCGAGATCGCCGTTGCGGGTGATCGCGCGAAATTTCTGCGCGTCCAGGCTATCGAGGCTGATGTTCATGCGCTTGACGCCCGCCTCCGCCAACGGCCGGGCCAAACGGCCGAGTTGCGAGCCGTTGCTGGTCATCACCAGTTCCCGCAAACCCGGCAACGCGGCGATACTGCGGCATAAATCGACAATGCCGGGACGGATCAGCGGCTCACCACCGGTCAGGCGAATCTTGCGTACACCGAGGCCGACGAACAGCGTCGCCAGACGCTGCAACTCCTCCAGCGTCAGGACCTGCTGACGCGGCAGGAACGTCATGTTTTTCGCCATGCAATACACACAGCGAAAATCACAACGGTCCGTCACCGACATTCGCAGATAGTCAATCTGCCGTCCAAAACCATCCTGCATGACCGCGTTCATCACTTCTCCCGTTGCCCCAAGGCTCACTGCACCAGCGGCGAGTCGGCACCCTGCAAATGGATGCCGCGAATATCCGCCGCACCGATCAGGGTTTGCAGGTATTGCACCAGGGCTTTTTGCCAGACGCCTTGCTGCAACTGCGTGCGGATCGCCGTCGACACCACTTCGTAGGGCAACGGCATGCCTTCGATCCGCTGATCGACACTGACCACGTGCCAGCCGTAACGGCTTTCCAAAGGTTTACTGGCCAGCCCGGGTGCCAGGGTGAACAGCTGGCGTTCCAGTTCGGGCACGGTCTGGCCCTTGCTGATCTGCCCTAAGGAGCCGCCCTGAGCCTTCGACGGGCAGGCCGAATACTTCACCGCCAGCTCGGCAAAACTGCCGGGGAGGTCCGCCAGCCGTTGCAGCAGGATTTCAGCCTGGGCATGCGCAAGTGCACGGGCCTCGGCATCGTCCGGCGCACATTCAAGGAGGATGTGCCGCACGGCCAGCAACGGCGCGCTGTGAAAGCGCCCGCGGTTATTTTCGTAATAACGCCGGCTGGTTTCTTCGTCGCACTGCGGCACATGCACCTCACGCTCAAGCAACAAGCGCGTGGCTGCTTCTTCTTCGTTCTCACCGGCGCCGATCTGCAGCGACACACCGAGTTCGGCAATGCGTTGCTGCAACAACTCACGGATCACCAGCGCTCGAGCGGCCTGGTAGACCGCCTCCTCGCGGGTTGGCGCCGGGTGATATTGCAACTCCTGGGCCAGCGCCTGTGGGGTGATCGACACCTCATTGACGCTGATGATCGGCCACTCCTGCTCGCTGCTGGCGATCAACTGCGCCGGGGCGTCATCGGCTGCTGGCGCAACCGGCAGCTCATCAACCTGCACCACATCGGTCGGCGCGATATCCACTACATCGGCCTCGAGTTTTTTTGAAGAACCGCAGCCACCGCTGCCCCCGTTACCGCCGCCACATCCACATCCACCTGACATGATTGTCTCCTCAGAATTTCTGCCGAACGATTTGATAGCGACGCCCCAAGTACCAGACCGGTGCGCTGATCATGTGTACGAGACGGGTGAAGGGAAACAGCACGAACAAGGTCAAGCCGAGAAATACATGCAGCTTGTAGGTCAGCCCGACGGGTGCGATAGACGCCGCTGCTTCCATTGGCCGCAGCAGCACAGTGTTCTGCGCCCAGTCGGCGAGCATCACCATCACCGAGCCGTCCATGTGGTCGGTGGACGCGACGATCGTCAGCAGGCCGAGCAGCAATTGCGCGAGCAGCACCAGCAGGACCAAGATGTCCGACGGGCTGGAAGTGGCGCGAACCCGTGGGTCGGTCAGCCGCCGCTTGATCAGCATCAGCAACCCCACCAGGCATAACAGGCCGAAGACCCCACCGGAAACCATCGCCAGTAACTGCTTGTTCTGCGTGCTGATCACATGGTGGTAGACCGATGCCGGCGTCAGCAGGCCGACGAAGTGCCCGGCCAGCACGAACAACACGCCGATATGGAAAAAATTACTCGCCACGCGCATGCCACGCTGGTTGAGCATCTGGCTGGAGCCGGCCTTCCACGTGTACTGCGACAGATCGAAGCGTGCCCAACTGCCAAGCAGGCAAATCGCCAGGGCCACATAAGGGTAAACCCCGAACAGCAAAAGATTCCATTTAGACATTACCCACCTCCTTGGCTGGCACAGCGGCCAGCCCTTCATGCTGAAAATCGACCCAGTGCAGCGGCACCGCGCTTTCTTCCCGGGCCTTGCCCGGCGCGCTTGGCAGCGAACTGCAACGGTCCTGCTGTTCGGCTTGCAGAAAGTCCACGGCCTCTTCTTCCCAGATCTTGTCGAGGGCTTCGAGGGAGTCATCGCGCGGTTCTGCGGCGACCTGTTCGCGCAGGTCAGCCACCGCTTGATGGGGCTCGGCCCCGGCGATCTGCAGCAACGCCCGGAAGCAACTGGCGTAAGCGCTTTCACGCTCCTCCAGGCGCGCCGCCAGCAAGGCCAGCAAATGCGCCACATCCGCCAGGCCTTCGCGGGCCTCAATGTCTTCGCGGGTCGAGAGGAACTCCAGGTACAGCGGGATATAGTCCGGCAGCTCCTTGACGCCAATGGCAAAACCGGCGGCTTCGTACTGGGCCATCATGTCGACCATCGCCTGGCCACGGTCACGGGACTCACCGTGCACGTGCTCAAACAACAGCAGCGACAGCGAGCGCCCGCGGCCGAACAGCGCACCGTAGTGCTCCTGCCCGTCCATCAGGTCATTGGCGCAGATCAGTTCCAGCAACTCGAACAATGCGCCACGTTGCGTCGGGCTGATTTTCCGGGACTGGACAATTGCTTGTTCCAGTTCGTCGCGACCGCCCGTCAGTGCCTCGGTCGGGTAGTCGAGCAGCAGCGAAATCACTTTGAGAATTTGCATGCTCATTGCTCCCACACCTGCACGGTTTTGAGGATGTCGCGGCGGTTGGCTTTCTTCGCCCCAAACAGGTTGGTGTCGGAACTGCCGCTGCAACCGCTGCCGAAACTGAAGCCGCAACCGGAGCGCTCGGCGAAGGCGTCGCTCATGGCGTCTTCACGGTGCGCACTCGGTACCACGAAGCGGTCTTCATAGTTGGCAATCGCCAGGTAGCGATACATCTCTTCGACCTGGGCCACGCTCAAGCCGACATCCGCCAGCACTTGCAAGTCCTGCACGCCATCGACTTGCTCGGAACGTTTGTAGGCGCGCATCGCCAGCAAGCGTTTGAGCGCACGCTTGACCGGTTTTTCATCGCCCGCCGTCAGCAGGTTGGCCAGGTACTTGAGGGGAATGCGCAGGCTGTCCACATCCGGGATCACCCCATTCATGCCCACGGTGCCGGCGGTGGCGGCGTTCTGGATCGGCGAAAGCGGCGGCACATACCAAACCATCGGCAAGGTGCGGTATTCCGGGTGCAGCGGCAGCGCGAGCTTCCAGTCCACGGCCATCTTGTAGACCGGCGAGCGTTGTGCCGAGTCGATCACCGACTGCGGAACACCATCGGCCAAGGCCTGGCGGATGACTGCTGGATCGTTCGGATCGAGGAAGATCTCCAGTTGTTTTTCGTACAGGTCCTGCTCGTCGGCGGTGCTGGCGACTTCGCTGATACGGTCGGCGTCATACAGCAGCACCCCGAGGTAGCGGATACGGCCGACACAGGTTTCGGCGCAAACCGTCGGCATCCCGGCTTCGATACGCGGGTAGCAGAAGATGCATTTCTCGGATTTGCCGCTTTTCCAGTTGAAGTAGATCTTCTTGTACGGGCAGCCGCTGATGCACATCCGCCAGCCACGGCATTTTTCCTGGTCGATCAGGACGATGCCGTCCTCTTCGCGCTTGTAGATCGCCCCGCTGGGGCACGACGCCGCGCAGGTCGGGTTGAGGCAGTGCTCGCACAGGCGCGGCAGATACATCATGAAGGTGTTTTCGTACTCGCCGTAGATGTCCGCCTGGATCTTGTCAAAGTTCTTGTCCTTGCGACGCTTGGCGAATTCGGTACCGAGGATTTCTTCCCAGTTCGGGCCCCATTCGATTTTTTCCATGCGTTTGCCGGAGATCAGCGAACGCGGGCGCGCGGTGGGCTGGTGCTCGCCCAGCGGAGCGGTGTGCAGGTGCTGGTAGTCGAAGTCGAACGGCTCGTAGTAGTCGTCGAGGCTCGGCAGGTCCGGGTTGGCAAAAATGTTCGCCAATACGCGAAATTTACCGCCGATGCGTGGGTTGATCGTGCCGTTGGCGTTGCGAATCCAGCCGCCCTTCCACTTGTCCTGGTTTTCCCATTCCTTCGGATAGCCGATGCCCGGCTTCGATTCAACGTTGTTGAACCAGGCGTATTCCATGCCTTCGCGGCTGGTCCAGACGTTTTTGCAGGTGATCGAACACGTGTGGCAACCGATGCATTTGTCCAGGTTCAGAACCATGCCGATTTGTGAGCGAATCTTCATCTCAGTTCTCCTCGATATCGGTCGGCAGCGGACGCGGCAGGTCATCACCGGACGAACCATCGAGCCAGTCGACTTTGGACATTTTGCGCACCACGACAAACTCATCGCRGTTGCAGCCSACGGYGCCGTAATAGTTGAAACCGTAGGCTTGCTGGGCGTAGCCACCGATCATGTGGGTCGGCTTGAGCACGACGCGGGTCACCGAGTTATGGTGGCCGCCACGGGTCTTGGTGGTTTCGGAACCGGGCACGTTCACGATTCGTTCCTGGGCGTGGTACATCATCACCATGCCGTCCTTGACCCGCTGGCTGACCACCGCACGGGCGGTCAGCGCACCGTTGACGTTGAAACACTCGATCCAGTCGTTGTCTTCAATACCGGCGCTTTTCGCATCATTCTCCGAGAGCCAGACAATCGGCCCGCCGCGGCTGAGGGTCAGCATCAGCAGGTTGTCGCTGTAGGTACTGTGGATACCCCATTTCTGGTGCGGGGTGATCCAGTTCAGGACGATCTCGATCTCGCCATTGCTGCGCTTGCCCTTCACCCCTTCGATGGTGCGGGTATTGACCGGTGGGCGATAACTCATCAGCTGTTCGCCGAACGCCTGCATCCACGGGTGATCCTGGTAGAACTGCTGGCGGCCGGTGATGGTGCGCCATGGGATCGCCTCGTGCACGTTGGTGTAGCCGGCGTTGTAGCTGACGTGATCGTCTTCGAGACCCGACCAGGTCGGGCTGGAAATGATCTTGCGCGGCTGGGCCTGGATGTCGCGGAAACGAATCGCCTCGTGGGCCTTGGACAGCGCCAGGTGGCTGTGGTCGATGCCGGTGAATTCCGACAGCGCGGCCCAGGCTTTCACGGCAACCTGGCCGTTGGTTTCCGGCGCCAGGGACAGGATCACCTCAGCGGCGTCGATGGCCGTGTCGATTTTCGGCCGACCGTGGCTGATGCCGGCATCGCCTTCGTGGTGGTTCAGTTCACCGAGGAATTTCACTTCGTCTTCGGTGTTCCAGTTGATGCCCTTGCCGCCGTTGCCGTGTTTTTCCAGCAATGGCCCCAGGGACGAGAACTGCTTGTAGATGTTCGGATAATCACGCTCGACCACATGCAGGTTCGGTGCGTTTTTCCCCGGCACTGGCGCCACTCCGTCACTTTTCCAGTCGGTGCCGCCAAACGGCTGAGCCAGTTCGCCAACGCTGTCGTGCATCAGTGGCAGGGTCACCAGGTCCTGTTCGACGCCCAGGTGCCCTTCGGACATGCTGGAAAACGCCTTGGCAATGCCCTTGTAGATCTCCCAGTCGGAACGCGACTCCCACGCGGGGTCGATGGCGGCCGACAAGGGGTGAATGAACGGGTGCATGTCCGAGGTGTTCATGTCGTCTTTTTCGTACCAGGTCGCGGTCGGCAAGACGATGTCGGAATACACGCAGGTCGAGGACATGCGAAAGTCCAGCGTGGTCACCAGGTCGAGCTTGCCGATGGCGCCCTCGTCGACCCATTCGGCTTCTTCGGGTTTGCAGTCGCCGACCTGGCCGATGTCTTCGTTCATCACGCCGTTCTTGGTGCCGAGCAGGTACTTGAGCATGTACTCGTGGCCCTTGCCCGAGGAGCCCAGCAGGTTGGAACGCCAGATAAACATGTTGCGCGGGAAGTTCACCGGGCTGTCCGGCTGCTCGCAGGAGAAGCGCAACGAACCGTCCTGCAACGACTTGACCACATAGTCTTTCGGGTCCATGCCGGCGGCGGCCGCATCGCGGCAGATGTGCAGCGGGTTGGTATTGAGTTGCGGCGCGCTGGGCAGCCAGCCGGCCCGTTCGGCGCGGATGTTGTAGTCCAGGGCGTGTTCGGGAAATTGGGATTTATCGGCCAACGGCGAGAGCACGTCGTGCATGCTCATTTTCTCGTGGCGCCATTGCGAGCTGTGGGCGTAGAAAAAGCTGGTGCCGTTCATTTGCCGCGGTGGACGGTTCCAGTCCAGGCCGAACGCCAGGGGCAGCCAACCGCATTGTGGGCGCAGTTTTTCCTGGCCGACGTAGTGCGCCCAACCGCCACCGGTCTGGCCGACACACCCGCAGAGCATGAGCATGTTGATCAGCCCGCGGTAGTTCATGTCCATGTGGTACCAGTGATTCATCGCCGCGCCGACGATAATCATCGAGCGGCCCTTGGTCTTGTCGGCGTTATCGGCAAACTCACGAGCGATCTGGATGGCTTTTTCGCGGCTCACGCCGGTGATCTTCTCCTGCCAGGCCGGGGTGCCGGGCACCGAGGCGTCGTCATAATCCTTGGCGACGTTTTCGCCACCCAGGCCACGATCAATCGCCAGGTTGGCCGCCGACAGGTCGAACACGGTGGCCACTTTAGCGACGCTACCATCGGCCAGCACCACGTTATGCACCGGCACCCGGCGGTATTGCACGGCATCGCCGGCGACGTGCTGGAAGTGTTCGTGGGACTCACCGGCAAAATATGGGAACGCCACTTCGGCGACGTCATCGCCCATCAGGCTCAGTTTCAGATCGATCTCGCGACCTTCGCCACCTTCACGGGCAAGAATGTTCCACTTGCCCTTCTCTCCCCAGCGATAACCGATGGACCCCTGAGGGGACACCAGTTCACCGTCGACGTCGAGGGCGATGGTTTTCCATTCCGGGTTGTTTTCCTGGCCGAGGTTGTCGGTCAGGTCACTGGCGCGCAGGAAACGGTCCGGCTGATAGCCGGCACCCGGTGCCTTGTCGACCATTTGCTTGAGCAGCACCAGCACCGGCAAATCGGTGAAGCGCTTGGCGTATTCGGTGAAATAGGCGCTCGGTTTGTCCAGGTGGAATTCTTTGAAGATGACATGGTTGAACGCCTGCGCCAGTGCCGCATCGGTGCCTTGTTTGGGGTTCAGCCACAGATCGGTGAGCTTGGCGACTTCCGAATAGTCGGGGGTAATGGCGACCGTCTTGGTGCCCTTGTAACGCACTTCGGTAAAGAAGTGCGCGTCCGGGGTCCGGGTCTGAGGGACGTTGGAGCCCCAGGCAATGATGTAGTTGGAGTTGTACCAGTCGGCCGATTCCGGCACGTCGGTCTGCTCGCCCCAGACCATCGGCGAGGCCGGTGGCAAGTCGCAGTACCAGTCATAGAAGCTCAGGCATGCGCCGCCGATCAGCGACAGGTAACGCGAGCCGGCGGCGTAGCTGACCATCGACATGGCCGGGATCGGCGAGAAGCCGACAATGCGGTCGGGCCCATATTGCTTGATGGTGTAGACGTTGGCCGCCGCGATGATCTCGTTGACTTCTTCCCAGTTGGAACGAATGAAGCCACCCATGCCGCGCTGGCTTTTATAGGACTCGGCCTTGGCCTTGTCCTCAACGATGCTCGCCCAGGCTTCGACCGGCGCCAGGGTCTGGCGCGCATCGCGCCACAATTTCAGCAACGGCTTGCGGATTTTCGGGTACTTGAGCCGGTTCGCGCTGTAGATGTACCAGCTATAACTGGCGCCACGCGGGCAACCACGGGGTTCATGGTTAGGCAGATCGTTGCGGGTGCGCGGGTAGTCGGTCTGTTGGGTTTCCCAGGTGATCAAGCCGTTCTTGACGTAGATTTTCCACGAGCAGGACCCGGTGCAGTTCACCCCGTGGGTGGAGCGCACGATCTTGTCGTACTGCCAGCGGGAACGGTAGACGTTTTCCCAGTCGCGAGACTCTTTGCGGGTCTCTCCATGACCGTCGGAAAACTCGTTTTGCTTGCGATTGAAAAACCGCAATTGGTCCAGTAAATGACTCACGGTGTACACCTCTCAGGCTTGCTGCGGGGTTCTGTGCCCCGCCCACGCAATGGTTGGATTCGGGCTCGACTCAGCAGGGTGTCGCGGCGCCTTTGCGCGCGTACCACCACCAGGTCACCAGGATGCAGCTCAGGTAAAAGCCGACGAACATGTAGAAGGCCATCTCCGGGCCGCCGGTCTGGGCCATCGAAGTGCCGAAGGATTTGGGAATGAAGAACGCACCAAAGGCGCCCATGGCCGAACTGAAACCCAGGACGGCGGCCGATTCCTTGCCGGCATCCTTGAGCGCTTGTTCGCGCACGGCGGCGGGTTTTCCAGCAGCGGATCTTTCATGCAGGGTGCGGAAGATCACCGGGATCATCCTGAAGGTGGAGCCGTTGCCCACGCCGGTGGTGATGAACAGCAGCATGAACATGCCGAGGAAACCGTAGAAGTTGCCGCCCGATCCGTCCTGGGGCAAAAAGTGCAGTACACCGAAGACCATCACGATCATCAGCACGAAGTTCCACAGGGTCACTTTCGCGCCGCCGAGCTTGTCCGCCAGCCAGCCGCCCAACGGACGAACCAATGCGCCGACCAGCGGGCCGAGGAACGCGAACTTCAAGGCGATGACGTCCGGAAAGGAGGTCTTGATCAGCAGCGGAAACGCCGCGGAGAAGCCGATGAACGAACCGAAGGTCGCCAGGTACAACCAGCACATCAACCAGTTGTGCTTGCGCTTGAAGATCACCGCCTGCTCGCTGAACGAGGCGCGGGCACTGGACAGGTCATTCATGCCAAACCAGGCCAACACTGTCACCAACACAATGAATGGCACCCAAATGAACCCGGCGTTCTGCAACCACAACTGAGCGCCGTCCTGCAGCACTTGCGGCTGGCCGCCCAGGAAACCGAACACGCCAAAAGTAATCACCAGCGGCACGCAGAACTGCATCACCGAAACACCCAGGTTGCCGAGCCCGGCGTTGAGACCAAGGGCTGTACCCTGCTGAGACTTGGGATAGAAGAAGCTGATGTTGGACATGCTCGAGGCAAAGTTGCCGCCACCAAAGCCGCAGAGCAACGCGATCAACACGAACACGCTGTACGAGGTGCTCGGGTCTTGCACCGCCAAGCCCATCCAGATCGACGGCAACAGCAGTGACGCGGTGCTCACGGCGGTCCAGCGCCGGCCCCCGAAGATCGGCACCATGAACGAATAGAAGACGCGCAGGGTCGCCCCGGACAACCCCGGCAATGCCGCCAGCCAGAACAACTGGTCGGTGGTGAAGCTGAACCCGATGGCGTTCAACCGCACGATCACCGTGCTCCAGACCATCCACACCGCAAAGGCCAGCAGCAGTGCAGGAATGGAGATCCACAGGTTGCGGGTGGCGGTCTGTTTGCCGCTGCTTCCCCAGAACGCAGGGTCTTCGGGGCGCCAGTCATGGATGACCGGGCCTTTGTCAGGCTTTTGCAGAACGGACATGTTCTTCTCCTTGGGCAATGCTGGAAAACGGGGACGACGTCGCTGGCGGCTGTTTGCCCAGCAGCGGGCGCTTGCGTATTTCGCTGAAGTACATCCAGGTGAGGGAGACCCAGACCACGCCGTACATCAACATGAAGCAGGAAGAGCGCACGCCGGTGAGGTCCACCAGGGCGCCGAACAGGATCGGCAACACAAAGCCGCCCAGGCCGCCCGCGAGGCCGACAATGCCCGACACCGCGCCCATGTTTTGCGGGTAGTCATTGGCGATGTATTTGAAGACCGAGGCCTTGCCGAATGCGAAGGCGATGCCCATGACAAACAGCAGCACGGTGAACAGCGTGGGTGTGAGGCCGATGTGGAAACTGACCGGGCCGTTGATCGACTGCACTTGCAACTGGGTCTGTGGGTACGAAAGCAGGAACAGGCAGATCCAACTGACCCACAACACCCACCAGGTCACGCTTTGCGCGCCCCAGCGATCCGACATCCAGCCGCCGACGGCACGCAATACACCGCCAGGCAGGGAGAAACAGGCGGCCAGCAACGCGGCGCTTTGCAGGCTGAAACCGTATTCGCGCACGTAGTATTGGGTCATCCATAATGCGAGGGCCACATAGCCGCCGAAGACGATCGAGTAGTACTGGCAGTAGCGCCACACCGCAGGGTCTTTCAGGGCGCTCAATTGCTCACGCAAACTGGCGCCGGTCGCACTGCGATGGTCCTTGTTTTCTGCACTGAGAAACCAGAACAGCAACGCCGTGACAAAGAGGATGGCGCTAAAGACTTTCGGTACCAGTTGCCAGCTACCCGCGGCGATCAGGGCCGGCGCGAGAAACTTGGTCACCGCAGCCCCCGCGTTGCCGGCGCCAAAGATGCCCATCGCAAAGCCCTGGTTCTCTTTGTCGAACCATTTGGCGACGTAGGCAATCCCCACCGAAAACGAGCCGCCGGCCAGGCCGACGAACAGGCCCAGCACCAGGAACTGCCAGTAAGCAGTGGCGTGGCTGATCAGGTACAACGGTGCGACGCAGGTCAGCATCAGCACCAGGAACACGCTGCGCCCACCAAAGCGGTCGGTGAGCAGGCCCAGGGGCAGACGCGCCAGTGAGCCGGTCAGCACCGGGGTGGCGGCCAGCAGGCCAAATTGCGTTTCGTTGAGCTGGAGCAGTTCCTTGATCGGCACGCCGAGCACGGCGAACATCATCCAGACCATAAAACACACGGTGAAGGCCAGTGTGCTCATGCCAAGCACCAAGCCTTGTCGTACACGGGGTTGGGTCACAATGTTCTCCAGTCAGCTAACCATGCCGGCAGACTAGAGACGCCAACCCTGCAAAAACTTGACCCATGTCAACGAAGCCCAAGGGGGCATAGGCCTATGCTTAGCCTGTCTACCTCTAAGGAGGTAGAGCATGGACACCTGGAAAGCCTTTATTTATCAGCCTCTTAAGGTTTTCCAGCCCCACCTTTACTGACAGGGAGCGGTCGGCAACTCTTTAGAGGTAGCGCACCCGGGACGGGATGCAAAACCGTGTTCCGGGACGCCGTATGCTCAGTTTTCGTGGCTTTGCCCAGGGTCAGCGCTGATGATGCGCTGGTTGCGCAGCTCCCTGCCCGCTCGCGCCGGGCTGGCGGTGATCCTCATCGCCATCCTCGCCCTGGCCAGCTCGTTGAGCGCCGGATTGATCGCCTGGTTCAGCCAAGGCGATGCCGCCGCCATCAATACCGCTGGCTCGGTGCGCATGGAGACTTACCACCTGAGCTGGAAACTGGCCGCTGGCGCTCCCCGCGAAGAAATCGCTGCCATCACCGACAGCCTGCAAACCCGCCTCAATAGCCATTCCCTCAAAGCGGTGCTGGAAGATGGCCCGACCACCGATTTGCAAACTAGCTATGGGCAGATCCAGCAACGCTGGAAGGATGATTTGCACCCGGCACTTCAACGTGGCGATGCAAATGCTTTTCAGGCCATGGCCCTGCCCTTCGTCGAACAACTGAACCAGTTCGTCAGCCTGCTGCAGCGCCAGAGCGAGCAAAAGCAAGGCTGGCAACAGGTCATTCAAGGCCTGGCCTTGTTCACCACGCTGATCGTCTTGCTGCTCGGGCTCTACGAACTGCAGTATGGCGTCGTCTCGCCGCTGCAAGAGTTGGTGGCCGCCACCCAGCGCTTTCGTCGCGGCGAGTTCCAGGTGCGGGTCAACCATCAGTCCCATGACGAACTGGGCCAGTTGGCCACCAGTTTCAACGCCATGGCCGAGACGATCGAGGAGTCGCATCGCACGCTTGAAAGCCAGGTCCAGCAAAAAACCTTGAACCTGCAGCAAGCCAACGCGGCGCTGGAACTGCTCTATCAAAGCAGCCGAAGCCTGGCCACGCGCCTGGCCAATGCCGAGGGGCTGGACGAGTTGATCCGGCGCTTCCAGCAACGCCTGCCCGGCTTGCGCCTGTCGTTGTGCCTGCAAGGACACTTGCAGGCACCGGCCCAGCAATTACTCGCCCTGCACGGTGCCAACAGTCGGGATGTCTGCGCCAGCAGCGATTGCGCCACGTGCCAGAAACACCACAAAACCAGCCCGCAAACCTTCAGCATCAGCAACCAGGGCAGCGAACTGGGCGAGCTCAAGGCCCACTTTGTCGACGGCCACTGCGCGCAAGCCTGGGAAACCCAACTGATCCAGGCCCTCGCCAACCTGATTGGCACCTCGCTTTCGCTCAAACGCCAACGGGAACAGGACCATCGCCTGCTGCTACTTGAAGAGCGCACGATCATCGCCCGCGAATTGCACGATTCACTGGCGCAGGCCCTGTCCTACATGAAGCTGCAAGTCAGCCGCATGCAAACCCTGATGCGCCGCGGCGAACCGGTCGAAACCCTGGAAACCGTCACCGCTGAGTTGCGCGAGGGCTTGAACAATGCCTACCGCCAGCTACGCGAACTGCTGACCACTTTTCGTTTGCAGATCAATGATGCAGGCCTGGTGCAGGAGCTCAAGGACACCGCCGAGGAGTTCTCCCGTCGCGGCGAGTTCAAGGTCCACCTGCACGTCGATGCGCTGGCCTTCCAGCTCTGCGCCAGCGAGCAAATCCACATCTTGCAGATCACCCGCGAGGCGCTTTCCAACTGTCTGCGCCATGCCCATGCGCAAAACGTCTGGCTGCAACTGCGCCAGGACGGCGAAACCGTCAGGCTCTCGGTCGAAGATGACGGGCGCGGCTTCAGCGGCACTGTCGACCAACGCGAACACCACGGCCTGAACATCATGGATGAACGTGCGCGCAGCCTGCGCGGCCAGTTGCAGATATTTTCCAGGACGCCGCAAGGGACCCGCGTCCAACTGGAGTTTCATCCCGAGTTTCTCGAACGGCAAACAGAAGGTAGCGTCGCATGACCCCGTCCCCCCACCATAGAATCCTGCTGGTAGACGATCATCCAATGATGCGTCACGGCATTCGCCAGATGCTTGAACTCGAAGATGATTTCCTGATCGTCGGCGAAGCCAACCATGGCGAAGAAGCACTCACCCTGATCGAGCCACTGCAACCGGACCTGGTACTACTCGACAACAACATGCCGCAGATGAATGGCATTGAGACCCTGCGTCGATTACGGGCCATGCATTACACCGGCAAGGTACTGCTGTTTACCGTGTCGGATGCCGAAGACGACATTCGCGATGCGCTGCGCCTGGATGCCGACGGTTACCTGCTCAAGGACATGGAGCCCGAGCTGCTGATCCAGTACATCCGCGATGCCCTCGACGGCGCATTGGTCATCAGCCCTGGCCTGACGCAGGTCATGGCCCAGGCGTTGCGCTCACCGCCGCGTCAAGCGGTGGTAGAACTGACCGAGCGTGAACGCCAGGTGTTGAAGACCATCGCCAGCGGCTACAGCAACAAGGTTATCGGACACAAGCTGGGCATCACCGAAGGAACGGTCAAGGTCCACGTCAAGAACCTGCTGCACAAACTCGGCTTGCGTTCACGGGTCGAAGCGGCGGTATGGGCCATGGAGCATCTGCGCATTACGGGCTGAGGCATGCCTCCTTGGAGGTAGGCCGGCAGAGGCATAGGTCAACCCCCCTGCGCGCTCTACAATGACCGTCAGCGGAGGTACGCCATGCTGACCCACCCTTCCATCGTCTTGACGCTGCGTCGTCATCATCTGTTCAGCCAATTGCCGGAGAACGTTTTCGAGCAAGTCTGCGGCCTGGCCATGCTCAAGCGCCTGCCGTGCCACGCCACGCTGATGTACCAGGGCGATCCGGCCAAGCGCTTTTTCCTGCTGGTCAGCGGCCAGATCAAACTCTACCGCCTCAACGGTGAAGGCCAGGAAAACCTGGTGGAAATCATTCAGCCCGGCCAGACCTTCGCCGAAGCCCTGCTCTTCAGCCAGGCCCGGCTTTACCCGGTCAGCGGCACCGCCCTCAAGGACAGCGTGTTGGTAAGTATCGAGGGCCACCATTACCGCAAGGCGCTGGAAGACCAGCCGAAAGTCTGCCTGGCTATCCTGGCGAGCATGAGCGTCCATCTGCACCTGCGCCTGCGGGACATCGACACCTTGACCATGGCGAGCGCGAGCCGTCGGGTGATCAGTTTTCTCCTCCAGGAACGCCACCCGGTTACCGGGCAGATTGTCTTGCAGGTATCCAAACGCCTGGTGGCGTCGAAGCTGGGGATTCAACCGGAAACCTTTTCGCGGATTTTGCATCGCCTGGTCGAGTGCGGACTGATCCAGATGCAACGACGCAACATCAGCATCCTCGCCGAAAAGGAACTGGCTGCGTTCCAATAGGCACGATTGGCTGCGATCAATGCGCAATACCAGGCTCTACTGCATAGGTATCTACGCAACTGTGTAGCAGCCGACGCTAACCACGATGCGCAGCGAGCCGCTCTTGATCTTGATCTGCTTTTGATCTCAGGCGCCCCGTTAAACCACGCTGGCCGGAATTCGACAGGGATTTGGGGGGTAAACCGGCAGGGATGCCGGTTTAGCCGCCCCGCGCCATGGATGGCGCGTGGCGGCGGCCCCCCNTAAACCGGCAGGGATGCCGGTTTAGCCGCCCCGCGCCATGGATGGCGCGTGGCGGCGGCCCCCCAAATCCCTGTCGGATTACGGGCACACCGAGCCTGAGCGAGGTGCCGAGTGGTGGGGCAAGAGCGTTTGGTTACTTTGCGCTTTTCAAAGTGACCCGCTGTAAAAGCGGAACCAATAGTGGCCGTTACCTAAATAATGGATATGTACTCGGTCTGATCCAAGACCCTGGTCGGCTGTCAGGCCGCCATCGGGAGCAAGTCGAATCGTCGCACCGCCCCTCCCACATTTGGACCGCGTGCATCAGTAGACAGCGATAAATTGTCAGGGAGCAGCGGCGTGGCAAAGTGGTGTAGATACCTATGCCTCTACTGCACCGCCAGCCCCTTGCCCGCCCGCTCAAGATTGCGCCACAACCAGACCGGCAAGACGTCAGGGTCCAGGCTGTCGATCAGGTTTTTCAGCGCCAACCCCAACTCGGTATCGCCCTGAATCACCAGACGCCGTCGAAAAAACAGCGTGTCCGGATCTTCCTGGCGACTGGCCAGGAGCAGGAACTCTCGCCAATTGCCGCTGATGGTCACATGAGCCTGGGCCTGACGGGCAATTTGCAAGCCCTCGCGGCCCAGGGTCAGGTACCAGGACAACCCCAGATCGGCAATTCGCAGGCACAGCCAACGCCCGCGCAGCACTTCGAATTCACCGTCGCGCAACGGCTCGGCGAGGCAGCGATTCAGCGCCTGCTGCAGCGCCAGGCGCTGCACCGCAAAGGGCACTCGGCGTACCAGCGGCAGTAAGCGATCAGCGCCTTTCAATAGCCACGCTTTGCGGTTCAACACAGGCCGACCTCCTCAACGCGCAGCATGCCGGCCTGGCCATGCCAGTAACCATTGCAACCCTCGACGAACAGCGGCGGTGTCTGGCCCAGGCGAACCCGTTGGTACGCCTCGATCACCTCGCTCATGCCCTGGGCTCGTGGACTCAGGCGCAGCAGATCGGCCCCGCAGGCCACCAACCCGGAATAATCGGCCAGCAGATTGGTCACCTGCGCCGACATCGTTTGAATGCCGTTAAGGGTGAACAACGGCTGGCCTTCCTGGCTGGCCAGCGCCAGGCCATCGGGGTAGTTGATGCAACAGAACTGGCAGTCGTCCTTCGGTCGATCTTCCGCGCGGGCGGTAAAGCAGCGGGCGGAATAGGCCAAGGGCAAATGCCCATAGGCGAAGATTTCCACTTCCGGCACGTCACGGCCGAGCTCGCGGACCTGCGCGATCACATCGCTGATCAACGCAGCTGAACACTCCACCGGCGGTACCCAACGGGTCATGCCGCAGTCGAGCAATTGCGCCAGCGCATGCCCGTTGTACAGGTTGAGCGCCGGGCCACCCACGAACGGCAACTTGCGTTCAGCCAGAAACTGCACCGCGCCCATGTCATTGGCTTCCACCAGCAGCTGGCCGTTGTCGCAGAGCCGCCGCAGGCTGGAAAGTTCGGACGCGGCTTCGATCAGCGTCAAGCTGGAGATCACCAATTGCGCCTGGCTGCAGGCCTGCAACTCACGCCCCAACCCCAGCCATTGATCCAGTGAAAAAGCCCGGCGTTTCGAGCACACGGTTTCCCCTAGATAAATCACATCCAGGGGCAAGGCCGACATCTCGGCGTAAAAGTTGCTGAGTTGCTCTTTGTCCCAGTAAAACAGGACCGGTCCAAGGCTGAGCTGCATGTTTCGTCCCTCATTGCCACGATCGATGATAAGCACCCAGGGTGGTCTGGCTGCCTTCGGACAAACCAGCCAGCACCTGGCGCCATTGCGCCTTGACCTGAAAACTGCCCGGTGAGCCGCGATGGGCATCGAGTGCGGCCCGCCAGACACGGGTGACTTGCTCGACATAGGCCGGGCTGCGTTGGCGACCTTCGATTTTTACCGCCTCGACGCCAATGGCGCTCAGCTCAGGGAGTAAGTCGAGGGTGTCGAGGCTGGTGGGCTCTTCCAGCGCATGAAAGCGTTTGCCGTCGACCAGGAAGCGGCCCTTGCACAACGTTGGGTAACCGGCCGGCTCGTCTGGGGTGTAACGATCAATCAGTACTTCACTGAGCCGCGCACTCAAGCCTTGGGCGTCTTCGCTCCAGCGCACAGCCTTGGCCGGCGAACAGACACCGCACAGGTTCGGCGACTCGCCGGTGATGTAGGAGGACAGGTGGCAACGCCCTTCGGCCATGATGCACAAGCTGCCAAAGCCAAACACTTCGATCGGCACTGGGCTGGAGGCGGCGACCTGACGCACCTGCGCCAACGACAGCACCCGTGGCAGCACCGCACGCCGGATACCGTAGCGCTGGGCGTAAAACTGCAGCGCCGCAGCGTGGGTGGCCGAGCCCTGGACCGACAGGTGCAACGCCAGTTGCGGGTGCCGCTGGCTGGCATAGTTGAGCACCCCGGGATCGGCGGCGATCAGCGCGTCCACGCCGAAATCGGCAGCCCGGTCGACTGCCCGCTGCCAGCGTTCCCAGCCCTTGGGTTGCGGGTAGGTATTCACCGCGACGTAGAGTTTGCGTTGGTGCTGACGGATGTGGGCGACCGCAGCGTCGAACTGCTTGTCATCCATATTCAGGCCGGCAAAATGCCGGGCGTTGGTGTCATCGCGAAAACCGACATAGACGGCATCCGCGCCTTCGCGCACCGCCGCTTTAAGCGCAGGCAGATTCCCTGCCGGACAAACCAGTTGCATGGGTAATCCTCATGAAAAACGCGTCTTGCCCCTCGCCCGGGATCGGTAGTGCAGCGATCAGAAAGGCGCTGCCAGTCTAGCCAGACCAGCAGCCATGGCCTTGACGACAATCAATTGCGATCAATGCATCAGGTCGGCGAAGGACAGGAACATCACGCTGTCGTGCTTGAACACTTGCTGCTCGCACTCGATCACGGCCAACCCGTCGGCCCAGCACGCAGCGGTCAACATCGCCGAGCTTTGCTGAGGGTGCAGCGCCAAGCTCAATTGGCCGTCGGCACCGGGCGTCAGCCTGGCCCGCAGGTACTGACGGCGTTTGTTGCGTTGCAACCAGTCGAACCCGGCCGGTACGGCCAATGGCACAGGCATCACGTCCGTGACGCCCTGCGCCCGGAGCAGAAACGGCCGCACGACCACCAACGCGGTAATCAGTGCCGCCGAAGGATTGCCCGGCATGCCGATCCAGGGTTTGCCGGCGACTTCGCCAAAGGCCAGTGGTTTACCCGGCTGAATGGCCAGCCGCCAGAAATCCAGACTACCCAGCTCCTCAATCGCCCGTTTGAGATGGTCCTCCTCGCCGACCGACACACCACCGGAACTGAGCAGCAAATCGCACTCCGACGACGCCAGGCTCAAGGCATCGCGGCTGGCCGCCAACTCATCTGCCATGACGCCATAGTCGTGCACCTCCATGCCCCAGCCGCGCAGCAACGCAGACAGGCAATAGCGGTTGCTGTTGTAAATCTGACCCCGCGCCAAGGTATCGCCCGGCTCGCGCAGCTCATTGCCGCTGCTGAGCAAGCACACTTGCAACGGTCGATGAACCGCGACCCGCGCCACGCCTGCGCCAGCCAACAAGCCCAATTCTTGTGCACGCAGGCGCTTGCCGGCCTTGAGCAACAGGTCCCCACGGCGAACCTCTTCACCCTCCTTGCGCACGTGATCGCCCGCACTGACGGACGGGAACCAGACGCGCTCGTCGTCGATCCGGCAGCGCTCTTGCGGCACCACTGTATCGGCGCCCGCAGGCAATGGTGCGCCGGTGAAAATCTGCACCACCTGCTGGGCGAGCAACGGCGAGCCGGCTTGATCCCCGGCAGCAATTCGCCCACCAATGGGCAAGTAACCCCCCTGGGATGGCAGGTCGGCTGCCCGGAGCGCATAGCCATCCATGGCGCTGTTGTCCCAGGCCGGCAGGTTCACCAGGGAATGAATGTCGGTTGCCAGCACTCGTCCCAAGGCTTGATCAAGGCCGATCATTTGCGCCAACGGAGGTGTCGGGGCGTGATCCAACAAACGCTGGATGGCCTCGTCCACCGGCATCAGATGACCGAGGTCGCACACTCGACCGGTCATGAGCGCGTCTCGCAGGCATCATTGCCTCGTTGCGGCTGCGGTTTCAAATGCGGGGCGAAATTGCAGGGGCCGGTGCGGCTGTCCAGCTGTCCCAGCAGGATCATGTTCCAGGCTGTCCGGCATGCACCTGGCGAACCCGGGACGCAACACACCAGAACCCCATTGCTCATTCCAGCCAGGGCCCGCGATTGCAAGCTGGACATGCCGATTTCCGCCAGGGAGACCTGGCGGAACAGTTCGCCAAAGCCTTCAACCTGTTTGTCGAGCAATGGCAGGACCGCTTGCGGCGTGTTGTCGCGCGCGGTGAAACCGGTGCCGCCGGTCATCAGTACCACTTGAACCTGGGGGTCGGCGATCCACCGGGAAACAATGGCGCGAATCTGATAAATGTCGTCCTTGACCAGCGCCCGGTCGATCAGCACATGGCCGGCGGTCTGCAGCAAGCCAGCCAGGGTCTGCCCCGAGGTATCGGTGTCAAAGGTGCGTGTATCGCTGATGGTCAGCACGGCGATGTTCAGGGGAATAAAGGTGCGTTGCGCCAAATGGGCCATATAAAAGCCTTCCCGTAGATGAGGGTTTGGCCAAGCCTGAACCGGAATCGCCGCCCGGCCTATTCCTCCAACGAGGTACCTCCACAGGGCGAATACAGACTCATGGCGCCAGGCGGCGGCGACACCATTCGCCGTTCTGCAAACGGTAGTCGAGTCGATCATGCAGGCGATCGGCACGCCCCTGCCAGAACTCCAGGCGTGCCGGGCGCAGGCAGTAACCACCCCAGTGCTGCGGTCGCGGCACGGCCTGACCAACGAAACGCTTGATGGTTTCGGCCAAACGCGAATCCAGCGCTGCCCGGCTGGCCAGCGGCTGGCTTTGCGGTGAAGCCCAGGCGCCCAGGCAGCTGGCTACTGAGCGGGAGTCGAAGTAGGCATCCGAGAGTTGCGGATCGAGCCTGGATACCTGGCCTTCAATGCGCACCTGACGCTCCAGACCTGGCCAGAAAAACGTCATGGCGGCATTCGGGTTAGCGGCCAGTTGCAGGCCTTTGTCGCTCTGGTAATTGCCGAAAAACGTGAAGCCATCGTCGCTCAAGCCCTTGAGCAGCAGGACCCGGCAGTGCGGTTGCCCGTCACCGTCGACCGTTGCCAACATCATGCTGTTGGCCTCGACAGGCGCGCATTCGGTGTCACTCGCTTGCTGCAGCCATTGGCGGAACATGGCCAGTGGATCGTCCGGCGCTGCCTCATCCAGCAGACCGTTGAGGGTGTAGTTACGGCGCATCTGAGCCAGGGAAAGTGGCATAACGGTGATCTCCGTGGGGGTTTGTCCCAGTGTGCAAGCCACTGGCTGACCTCACCTTGATCGCCATCAACAGGCGGCGCCGCCACGGCTTACTTCAAGCCAAGACGCCGGGCCAATTTGTGCAGGTTGCTGGGGTCGACGTCCAGCAGCCGTGCGGCGCCCGCCCAGTTGTGGGCAGAAAGACTCAGGGCGTGAAGAATTTTTTCTCGCTGACAGTCATCCACCGCAGCGCCCAAGGCCTGGAACGGCGCATCAGGCATCAGCTCCAGCGAGCGCTCGACGAGCATTCCCGACGCCCCCATCGCACTGTCAAGATCGAGGATTTGCGCCTCCAGCGTCATGATCAGCGCGCGACTGGTGCCGCGGCTGAGTTGCTTCAACGCAGCGCGACTGATCACATGTTCCAGCTCGCGCACATTGCCCGGCCAAGTATAGGCCAGCAAGGCCCGCTCGGCCGCGGGCGACAAGCGCAAACCGCGCAAGCCGAGCCGTGCCCGATTGAGCTCGAGGAAATGCCCGGCGAGCATCAGCACATCGTTACCGCGCTCGCGCAGAGGCGGAATCGGCACCGGGTACACCGAGAGCCGGTGATACAGGTCAGCCCTGAACAGGCCATCGCGGATACTGTCGGGCAGGTGCCGGTTGGTCGCGGCGATGATCCGTACATCCACGTGCAACGGTTTATCCGCCCCCAGCCGCTGGATCTCGCCGTTTTGCAATGCGCGCAACAGCTTGGCCTGCACGCTTAGCGGCAACTCACCGACTTCATCAAGAAACAGTGTGCCGCCGTTGGCCGCATCGAAACGTCCGGCGCGGTCACTGGTGGCGCCGGAAAAGGCGCCCTTGACGTGCCCGAACAACTCGCTTTCTGCCAAGGATTCCGGCAAGGCGGCGCAATTGACCTGTATCAACGGCTTGTGGCTGCGCCCCGACAAACGATGCAGGCGCCGGGCGAACAACTCTTTGCCGACACCGGTCTCGCCCAACAGCAATACCGGCAGGTCGGAATCGGCCAGTACATCCAGCTCATTGAGCAACTGGTGCAACGCCTCGCTCTGGCCGAGGATTTCGCCTTCATCGGCGGGCAAGCGAACGTCTTGAAGGCCGCTGCGGGACAAGCGCAAGCTGCGGTTTTCCTGTTCAAGACGGGTGACGCGCACGGCGGCTTCGATCTGCAAGGTGCAACGCTTGAGTTCCTCCCGCGCCTGGCTGTCGAAGGTGCCGGCATGCAACGCATCAAGGGTAATGGCGCCCCAGATGCGTCCCTCCACGTAAAGGCTCACACCCATGCAGTCATGCACCGGCAACGGTTCTCCCACGTGGTTGTCGAGCAAGCCGTCGTAGGGGTCCGGCAGGCGGCTGTCCGGCTCGAACCACGTCGGCTCGCGCGACGCCATGATCGCAGCCAGTCGAGGATGCTGAGCGATGACAAATCGGCGCCCCAACGCTTCGTGGACCAACCCCACTGTCGCGACAGGCCTGAGGCTATCTTCATCCAGGCGCAGCAAGCCCACGGCACCGCTGTTGAAATATTCGCGCAGGGTCTGGACCAGGCGCTGGAACCGTACGGCATTGGGCAACTCGACGATCAAGTCGGCGGCCAGGCTTTCTCGCAGCATGGTAGTCATCACCCTCTATGGTGGCATTCACCCTAGAGCGTCAGGGTAACTATCACCACACCTAATAATTAATCGTTATTTATCAATCCATTAAACATGGCATGCCGGATGCAACAAGGCTGGGGAACCGTTGAAATCCAACTGGAGGAACTGCTGGCCCTGACCAACAACATCACCCCGCCAGCGGATGCCTGTAACACCTGGCGTGCCTTGTATCGCGGGCTGCTGGAGTTTCGCAACGACCTGATGCAACACATCCACCTGGAAAACAATGTGCTGTTCGTAAACGCCCTGACCCCCAGGCACTGATCGATTGCCGCTTGCAACCCACCCGCGCCAGCCCATCGGTTGTCGCGGGTTTTGTCTGCCGGGCACTTTTATCGATCAGCTATGCCAATAAAACATGGCCTTGGCGAGGATCACGATCAACACCATGTGCCCGAGGATGCTGCGGCGAATCCAGCTTGCCCGCTGAGCGCTCAGCCGGGCGTTTTTCAGCCAATAGGCCAACAGCAAATAATGCCCGATGATGCTCAGGGCCAACAGGATCTTCAGGCTCAACAACGTGCCAAGACTGCTGGCCAGCGGCTGGCTCAAGGCGCCCCGGTACTGCCACGCCAGACTGATGCCGGCGCCATACAACAGCACCACCACGCCATGCAGGACCTTGCGCGAGCGCAGGGCAATGGCCTGATCGGCCGTCGACCGTGGCGCATCCGGCAACTGCTGGCGGGCGTGATGCCAGATCACCACTTCGAAAAACAACGTACCAATGAAGGCGATTGCCGCGAGCAAGTGGGTCACCAGCAAAAAGGGGTATATCACTGTCCACCTCCATACATTCGCCGGCTCAACCCGGATGACCGTCAACCCGAGTGCGCAGCAGCATCGGCCCGTAACGCCAGGCGTACAACGCAAACGCCAGCGCCCAGCACAGGCCGGCCAGCCACAGCGCCGGCAAGGGCAGGAACACAATCAACACAACCCGGCTGAGACACGCCAGATTGAGCAAGATGAACGCCAGGGTCATGCCCGAGGGCGGCTCAAGTGGCCGACCGGTATGCCCCAGGCTGACCCGTGCAATCATCGCCAGCACCAACCCCCCCATGGCACCGATCGTCAGGCAATGCACCGCCAGGCTCGGGTTGACCGGCATGCCGAAATGCCACAGCGCCATGCCCAGGCACGCCACTGCCAACCAGCCATAGGCCAGGTGCAGCGACCACAACAACGGCACACGCCAGAGCGCCCGATCATGCCAGCGAACCAGGCGCACCAGATGCCCCGCCGCCAACACCGCAAACAGCAGCCCTACCCAGACATTGGGGTTGAGGGCCGGACCCGCTGCATACAGCAACGCAACCAGCGCCGCACCGATCAACAACACCCCGTCCAGCCAAGGCCATGGAGCAACCCCCTCGACCCGACCGAGACCACGCTGGGTGAAAAACGGAATGACCCGCCCGCCGACCAACCCCATCATCGCTGCCACCAGCCAGATGCCCGCCAGTACGCCTTGGCGCTGCCAGCCTTCATGGCCTTCGCGTACGCCATAAAGCGACAACCCATCGGCCACGGCTAACAACAGCAACACCATCACAATCGGATAGTTACGTTTCTGTCGCACCTTCCACAGGCTCAACCCCATGAGCAACGCCACCGCCAGTGGGAATGCCAATTCCAGCACCATGAGCAGCGGCCAGGGCGCATTGAGCAACCAGGCCGCCCGTGCGCACAGCCACAACAGCGCCAGGGCAGCCAGCGGCTTGCCGCTGAGCCCGGGGCGACTGGTCCAGGTCTGCACCGCCGTCAGCAAAAAACCTGCAATGATCGCCAGCCCGAAGCCGAACAGCAGTTCATGCCGATGCCAGCCCAGCCAACCGCCTGCGGGAGTCCAGTGGGAAATCGAACCGCCGAAGGCTGCCAGCCACAGCGCAATGGCCAACACCGCAAACAGGCAGCCGGCAAGGAAAAAAGGCCGGAAGGCCAGCCGTAACAGCGGCGGGATCGCCATCGCTTTACGCCGCTCAAGCACTTGCATAACGCCACTCCTCTAACCTGTTGCCGACCTGACACTTAGTCGCGAGTGCCGAGGTAAATCCGGATGCATCATCGGGTATAGGCGATCAGTCGCCGTTGTCGCAGATCAAGAGTGCAAGGGCCGTGCCCTGAGGCGACTTATTGCCGGTGCGGGCCTGCACGGCTGCAACGGTGAACAGGTCAGGGTAAAAATAACCCTGATGCGGTTATTCAAACCCTATCGGCCAGGGTCATTTTTACCCCCGCGCCTTCCCATCCCCATAAATAAAGGCCTCCAGGCATGGCCCGCGTCTTGCTCAAGCATCGGGTACTTAATGAAAGCCTCGATCTGCTTCTGGCAACAACGATGCCGACGCCATTCTCTTGCTGCAATGGGCCGCGAGCCGCTTGCCTGCGCACTACCCGCACCTGGAAAACATGCTTCGCGCCTGGGGCGGCAATGCCTCGGGCAGCGGTATCGCCAATATCGACAATACCGGCGAAGTGCACCCGGACACCTATTGGTGGCAGCACTCGGTGGGCAATGTCCGGCACACGCCCTTTCGCACGCTCTGGCTGGATCAGCCGGATGCGCTGCTGTCGAGATTGCGTGAGCCCCCCCCGTGCTGTGGGCGGCCGTTGCGCGCAATGCGGCTGGTTGCCCATCTGCAACCATGGGTATCTACACAACTCTGACATGCGACCGTCAGTAACCACGATGCGAAGCGATCCGCTCTTGATCTTGCTTTTGATCTTAGGCGCCCCGTTAAACCACGCTGGCCGGAATTCGACAGGGATTTGGGGGGTAAACCGGCAGGGATGCCGGTTTAGCCGCCCCGCGCCATGGATGGCGCGTGGCGGCGGCCCCCCAAATCCCTGTCGGATTACGGGCACACCGAGCCTGGGCGAGGTGCCGAGTGGTGGGGCAAGAGCGTTTGGTTACTTTGCGCTTTTCAAAAGTGACCCGCCGTAAGGGCGGAACCAATAGCGGCCGTCACCTAAACAATGGATATGTACTCGATCCAACCGAACATCCTGGTTCGACGGCACGGTGGGTTTTCTGCGTAATGATTTTGTTGCAGGCACAGTAGTAACAAAGGCTCTTGCAGAACGGAATGTGAATGTACACCGACAGGGGCTTGGGCACAGGCGCCAGGTTGCTATCGGTGACGGCACAATGATAGTCATCGACGGCGAACGCCTGATGAAATTGCGGTGCGGTTGGGTAGGAGGTATAGCGCGGCCCGGTCGGTCATATTTTTCGACCAGGGCGCGATTGAAATCAAATGAAGGTGTCATGATCAATCCACTCGCTATAGGGTTCACGCCCCGCGCCGCTCGAGTCCTTTTCAAACAGGTTGCAGATGGCATCTACGTGCGGCCGACCGGCCGGAAGGATACTGATGAAACGCTCAGACAGCTCAATCAACCCGTCACCGGCCAATTGCTCCAGCACAGGCCAGGCGGCGTAAAAGTACTGGCGAAAGATCAGTCCGCAACGCGTCTCGATGGCCTGGATATCCAGCTCCAAATCACACGCCAGGCGTTCCATGACCATGAGCCGGATCTGGCTGCGTGGCTCACAACGCCAGCCACGACTCGTCGGCAATTGGTCGATGTCCAGGCATTGTTGATACCGTTGCAGTTGGTCGGTGTTTTGCGCGTACAGCTCGTCAATCTGACTGATGGCGCCCAAACCGAACCCGATTTGATCGCAATACCCGTGGCGGGTAAAACCTTCACTGGTGCGACGTAACCGGCCGCGCTCCTGCGCTATCGCCAAATCATCGTCGGGCCGGACAAATTGCCCCAGGCCGATGTAGTGATACCCCCCGCCGAGCAACTGTTCAAAACAGCTCTGGCGCATCGCGCTTTTATCATCCAGGCTGCACAGCGCTCTGATTTCGTCCCCGGCCATCGCCCGATAGCGTTGGGGTGGCCGTGAGTAGTCAAATACCAGCAGCCGGTCCGGCTCCAGTTCGATAAGGGTGGCCAATTTCAATGCGAAGCTTTCCGGCGTCTGCCAGGCACGGCCATACCCCAGATCCACATTGATGGAACGATAACCAAAGGTACGCGCGGCATCGATAAGCGAATGGATGGGGGCCGGGTTCTGGTAGCAGTCCACCGACATATCACTGTCGGCACCGATGTCCGGAACGCCAATGCTGACATGGTTGAATCCAAGGTCGCGCAGCACGCCCATGGTCGACCAGTCGGTGTGGTGCAGGTCAACGTCAATGCTGTACTCACCGCACTCATGCCCCAGAAGGTTGAATCGGCCACGAAGATGGTTCATCAGCCTTTTGAGCTGGGCGATTGCGGGTATACCGCCCGCCAGATGAAACTGCTCGACCCGCTGCCCCGTGCCCAGGTGACAACTGACGAGGTCAATCTCGTGCTGCAGACGCCGAAGGTAGTTTTCACCGTCCCTGTGCTCGCATGAAACATCGTCCGGGGAACACAAGGTAGGCCTCGGGTTAGCCGGCAGTTGCACGTTCAGCGACAGCGGACGGCATTTTTGGCGGCTGACACGTAAAGCGCGAAGCAAATCCAGGGAACCGATCCCTTCATGGAACTTTTCAGTGCCAACAGGGCAGTCGGGATCGAGCACGCCTTGATCGTACCGAACGTTCAGCTCGCCGCGGTTGTGAGATGGATTGAGCATGACGGGTCTCCGAGACTGGCTGCGCACTACCAGTGTCAGGGCCTGGCGTTCAATGCGTCTTGATTTGTATCAAGCGCAAGCCAATGCTGGTGGCGCAACAGACCGCCGGGCAAACCTGGTCACCAGGTCAGGTAAAACATCCCTTTGGCCAGCAGCACGATGACGATCATGTGGCAGAACAGGCTGGCATGGATGAAATGCAGGTATCGAGCAGTCATCCGGTCACTTCTGAACAGATACATGGCGGCCAGGAAGTGCAGCAGCACGCTGACGGCGACTGCGATCTTCAACATCAACAATGTGCCGAACGATGAGGCCAATGGTGTGGCAAGGGTCGGCAAATAGCGCAACCAGACCATCCCCGCCCCGGCCCCAAACAACACCAGCAAAACCCATGGAACCAGGGTGCGCGCGCGTCGACCGATACCCTGTTCGACCAACAGCATGACCTTGACCGGCAGCTGTTTACGAATACTTTCCAGGAACAGGACTTCGAAGAACACCGTGCCGATGAAAATCAGCGCGGCAAACAGATGCAACGTCAGAAACAGCGGATAGAGCATGGGGTACTCGCTCTCATTTGAGCTGGACACGATTGACTTACGGCGAGGGAACCGTCAGGCCGTGCTTCGTCGGCGATCTTGGCCAACACCTTTGCGGTCATGCCGGGTGGATGCACAAGCAACACCGCCGCGCCAACATTCAGGTTCAAGCCTGCAGAGTGGGTTTCAGCAGGATACAGAGCAGGCCGACGCCTGCGGTTGACATCAATCAAGTAATCCAGACAAGGCTATTGCGGGGCCCTAGCCTTGGCGTTGCCGGCTGACCTGAGCACAGCGGGTGCTGTCGGGAGGCTGTTTGCCGACGCGATCAGTGCTGGAGGCAAGCCGGACATCGCCAGATGTTCGTTGACGATGGCGGCAGCTAAGCCCTGGTCGAAACCGGCTGTTGCGGGAGCTGAAGATTCGAACCGCAGTGTCTATGGTAGATATTTGCAACCGCAGCCATCTCGAACGAGGCCGACCATTTATCGCCGAGTAAAAATTTGATAGCTTCAGTTCTCGCTTCACCTGCCGCTATTGCTATATCGATTTGTCGCCGTCCGTAACGTGCCTTATCTTGCAAACTGTCGACAAGGCAATCCGGCAGGCAGAACTCTTGAGTGAACTCCTGCTGCGAGTCTCCGGGGGGCTCGCTGGCAATGTCGCCGCAATGACCTGGCGAAACACCATAAGAGAACGTGGCCAATGGACAATGGACAATACGCAAGGCGGGCAGCGACGGCGGTGTCCGACGCGTTGCCGCATATTCTGCTGATCGACGATGTTCCTGAAGATATCCGTGCCACGCTCGTTCTGCTAAAGACCCAGCCTTGGCGCCTTTCGCTGGCCAGCGACGCCCATCAGGGCTATCAACGGGCACTCAGCCTGCGCCCGGATCTGATCGTGCTGGATGTTCACATGCCACAGATGGATGGTTTCAGCCTGTGCCGGCTATTACGCGAGGCACCGGCCACCCGGCTTACTCCGATCCTGTTTCTGTCGTCGGCCAATACGCCACTGGAGCGCCTCGAGGGGCTGGCGGTCGGCGCGGTCGACTACATCCCCAAGTCCTACGCCCCCGAAGAAGTGCTGGCACGCATCAAGATTCACCTGCAATTGACTTGGCGAGCGCCGCCGGCCATTCAGGACGGCCCGGTCGATCCGCAACCACAAGGTGATGAAATCGTGCTGAGGGCGGCGATGCGATTGATTGAAAACCAGCTGGACGATATACCCTCCCTGCCCTGGCTGGCCCAAAAAGTCGGCACCCATGAAAAACGTCTCACCGCGATCTTCCGTGAGCACCTGGGGCTGACCGTGTTCGCCTATATACGCGATGCCCGGCTGCGTCGCGGCCAGGAACTGCTCGGCGAAAGCGCCATGAGCGTGCAAGACGTCGCCGAGCTGGTGGGCTTTCGCAATGCCTGCAACTTCGCCACCGCCTTGCGCCAGCGAATCGGCATGACGCCCAGTCAGTTTCGTCGGCAAACCCTGGGCCTTGAGGATGCAGAGCTGGCCGGACGCACCTGATGCGGCTTCTACAGCTCATGTTACTGACGCTTGCGTTGTTATCCGCAGGCCTGCTGCGCGCCGCCCCTGTGCAAAGTTGCCAGGCCGAGCAGCTGGACCTGATGCCCACGCTGCAAGTTTTCGAGGATACCCAGGCCAGCCTGAGCCTGGACGAAGTGGCTGGATTGCCCGCAGCGCGTTTCAACACCCCGACCCCAGACTGGCCGCCCCAAGGCTATAGCCGCTCCGCGTTCTGGTTAAAAATGCAGCTCACCAATTCAAGCGATGCGGCCTGTTCGCGCCTGCTGGTGGTTGGGGCGCCGCGCCTGGAGGACATCCGCGTCTATCAGTCCACCGGCGGACGTTGGAGTGATATGCATGCGGGAAGCGCTCACCCCCTGGCCGAATGGCCCCAGCTACCTGCGCGCCAGCCGGCGTTCCCGGTCTCGCTGGCGGCGCGGGAAAGCGTCACGGTGTTCGTCCGAGTGGCGAGCAATTTCCAAATACTGCTGGAACCTCAACTGTGGTCCGAACCGGCGCTGCTGCGCAGTCAGCAACAGACCTACCTGAGCGATGGACTCACCCTCGGCATTGTCCTGCTGGTCGTGCCGTTCGGCCTGATCGTCGGCTGGATCCTGCGCTCCCGATTGCTGACCGTGAACGCAGGCGCGGTGCTGAGCTACATCCTGCTCACCTGCATTCTGAACGGCTACCTGGTCTATTGGCCCACCGCACTGGGCTGGACACGCGAGTTGCTGACCTGCGCCAGCGCGGTCTCGTTCGTTCTGTTTCTGGCCTACATGCGCGTGTTGTTGCAGGTGTCCCGCCTGCCCCGCATCATTGGCTGGAGCTATTGGGTGCCGCTGTCGGACTGCATCCTCGGCCGACTCTGGTGGCTGAAAGTCGATGCAGTCCAGGGCGCGCAGCTGGTCCAAGTATCGCTGATGAGCTTCTACGCAGTGCTGCTCGCGACATTATTCATGGCCTGGCGCCGGCGCCTGAGCTACAGCTGGATGGCCTGGCTGGTGCCAGGGCTCTTGCTGGGCCAATTGCTGATGCGGATTTTCTTCCCTCAGGAACAGCTGCCCTGGCAGTCTGCGCAAAGCAAATACAGCCTATCGTCCACGTTGGCAGGCGTGGCGTTGCTGGTGTGCACTTTAATCATGGAAGTGGCCCGCAGCCGCGACCGCGAGAAGCACGCGCTGTCCAGCCTCGAACAACAGCGCCAGGCCGAGCACGAACGCCTGGAAAGGACCGTTGCACTGCGCACCGCGCAATTGCGCGACTCCCTCGCGGCTCGCAGTGCGTTGATGGCGCGAATCAGCCACGACCTGCGCTCGCCGCTGGTACGCATTATCGACTACGCGCGCCTGATGCACGCCGGGCCAAACCGCGACTACCCAGCCACAATCGAACGCAATGCCCGCCAGCAGCTGGAGCTGATCGATGAGATGCTCGAATTCTCCCGTGGCGAGCTGGAGCAAATGCAACTGGCCCTCGCGCCGGGGTATTTGTACGGTTTCCTCAAGGAGATCGTCGACGAAGGCGGCTTTCTCGCCGCGCGTCAGGGCAACAGCTTCGAAGCGGTGCTGGCCGATGACCTGCCGCCACTGGTCGAGGCCGACTTCAAACGCCTTCGGCAAATTCTCATGAACCTGCTGGCTAACGCGGCAAAATTCACCCACAACGGCCAGATCCGTTTCGAAGTGAGCGGTTACCCGGGGGCAAACGCCGATGAGGTGGAATTGCGTTTCAGCGTGATCGACACCGGCATCGGCGTTGATCCGCAAGAGTTCGAACAACTGCTGCAACCCTTCCGCCGCGGCCGCAATGCGCAGCGCTACGACGGCAGCGGGCTGGGCTTGTCGATCGTCACCCAACTGCTGGAGCGCATGGACAGCCGGCTCGAACCCCAGGCCACCGAGCAAGGCGGCAGCCACTTCAGTTTTCGCCTGCGGCTCAGATGCGCTGAGGAACAAGACCTGGAACTCGGCCTCGTCGACAACTACGCCACGCCGCTCGATGGCCAGGGCAAGCACGTTCTGCTGGTCGATGACGTCGAGCAGAACAGCGAGTGGCTGTATGACCTGCTGGCCGGCTACGGTTTTGACGTGAGCATGGCGGCGAACGGCGAAGACGCCTTGGCCTGCCTGGCCAGACAATCGGTCGACCTGCTGATCAGCGACCAGATGATGCCCGGCATGGACGGCTGGGAACTGTTGCGGCAAGTACGCGAGCGCTGGGGCCACTTGCCGGTGATGCTGTATTCCGCGGTCCCGCCACGCCGGCCGCAGGATTATCCAGACAATCTGGTATTCGATGCAGTACTGCTCAAGCCCGTCGATAGCCGAGAATTGCTGGCTTGGGTCAAGATGCTGGCCTGCACGGATACAGTGCGCCGCGCAATGGCTCGGGAGTTCTAGCATGCCGGGCTCGGGTTATCGGCTGCTCTTGCTTTGCCTTGCGGCTTGGCCCTGGGCGTCGGTGAATGCCGGACAACAGGCGCCCAGCACCCTCACGCTCGACGACACGACCGTCACCGCCCGACGCCGCGAGGAAGCCCCACAAGACGTGCCGATTCCGATGAGCGTGCTTTACGGCGAGCAACTGGACGAGACCGGCCTGCATCGGCTTCAGGACATCCAACAACGGGTGCCCGGCCTGGTGGTGTCCGGTCACGATGCGCGGTTCGCCGGGTTCGGCCTGCGCGGCTTCGGCGCCACCGCCTACAACGATGGCCTGGAAGGCAGCGTTGGCACCTACGTCGACGGCGTTTACCAGGCGCGCCAGGGCATGGCCTTCACTGAATTGATGGACATCGAACGCCTCGAAATTCTGCGCGGGCCACAGGGCACCCTGTTCGGCAAGAACACCACCGCCGGGGCACTGAACATCATCACCCGCCAGCCGACCTTTCAACCCGAGGCCAACTTTGAAGCACGCTACGGCGAGCACGGTTTGCGGGAATATCGCGGGGCGATTTCCGGCCCCCTGCAGGACGACGTATTGGCCGGGCGCCTGAACGTCTTCAACAGTTCGGTCGATGGTTCAGTGGACAATCTGCAAGATGGCACCCGCCTCGGCGACGCCGACAGCCAGGGCCTGCGTGGGCAATTATTGTGGACGCCAAACCCGGACTTCAGCGCGCGCCTGATCGCCGACCATGCCGAGCAAAACGAGGCCGGCAACGTGCTGCTGGTCAATCACTACAGTGACCAGACTCGTCAGCGCGCCAAGTTCCTCGGCTATCCGCTGGCAGAACCCGCCCCTTACAAGCGCGAGACCCGCATTGACGCGCCGGGGCGTCCGCACACCTTGCAGAGCGGTGTCTCACTGGAGTTGAACTGGGACCTCGACGCGGCGCTGCGCTTGACCAGCATCACCGCCTACCGCGACTGGGACTACCGCGCCGCTCGCGACGGCGACAGCACTGCGCTATCGGTGGCCGAGTCCGAAACCGAGCTGGGTCACCGCCAGTTCAGCCAGGAATGGCGCCTGTCCGGCACCGCCGGCTCGTCCATCGACTATGTCGCCGGGCTCTATTATTTGCGTCAGCAGCTCGACCGTAAGATCGACGTCGAATTCGGCAAGGACGCCGCGCCCTGGTTCGTCGGCGATCAACTGGAACCGCTGAAAAAACTCTACGGCATCAACTTCACCGATCCAAAGCAGGTGCCGGCCATGCTGCTCGAAGGCGCCCGACAACGTTACGACGGCGAGCAAAGGGGCGACAGCCGGGCCATTTTCGGCCAGCTTTCCTGGCGCCCGATTGACGCGCTGGAACTCACCGGCGGCCTGCGCTACAGCCAGGATCGCAAAGACGGCTGGGTCTCCCGCGACGTCAGCAACCTCGCCCCGCTAAATGGCTTGCCCGCGGTTTTCCAAGCGGGAGGGCAATTGTTGCGCGGCATCGCCCTGGGCGGTGGTTATTACCGTGAAGATGCGATTGAAGAGCACAACGTCTCAAGTTTGCTCAGTGCCAGCTACCGCTTCAATGATGCCGTGATGGGCTATGTCAGCGGGTCGCGGGGGTACAAGGCCGGCGGCATCAATTTCGATGTGGTTGGCCCGTTCACCGCCCCTACTTTCGAGCCGGAGCGCGCCACGTCTCTGGAACTGGGCATTAAAACGCGCTTCTGGGACGAGCGCGCGATGCTCGACCTCGCCGTCTACCAGGCCGACGTCGACAACTATCAAGCGCTGACCTATAGCCCGCCGACATCGCTATTCGCGCCCCCGCTGCGCGACAACCTGATCAACGTCGGCAAAGTCCGCCTGCGCGGCATCGAACTGGATTCCGCCTGGCAACTGCAGCCTCAACTCACCTGGCGCCTGGGCCTGGCCTGGAGCGATGCGCGCTACCGCAGCTTCCCCAACGCGCCATGCCCACCCGCCTCGGGCCAATGGACCTGCGACCTCAGTGGCGATCGCCTCTACAACGCGCCGCAATGGAACCTCAGCAGCAGCCTCGACCACAGCCACCCGCTGCCGCATGGGCTGGAAGCCTACAGCGGCATCGATTACAGCTTCAGGTCCGGCTACTACGGCACCCTCGAAGGCGGCGAAGGCAGTTATCAACCCAGCTACAGCCTCACCCATCTGCGCCTGGGGCTGCGCAGCCAGGACCGTGCCTGGGAGGTGGAAGGCTGGGTGCGCAACCTCTTCGATCGCCACTACATCACCGCCGTGTATTCACTGCTCGGCGCCGGTGACTACGGCGTCATGACCGGCAGCGAACGCACCCTCGGCACCACCGTCAGGCTTCGCTATTGAGCGAAATGAACCGCGTCGGACAAAACGCCAAACGGTTACCGCCGGCCTTTTTCGACAGGTACATGGCCTGATCCGCCTTGCTGATCAACCCATCGATCTCCACCCCATGCTCAGGATAAAACGCCACCCCGATACTCGCCGCAATCTCAACCGTCTGCGCGCCAATCACAATCGGGGCATTGGCCGCCTGCAGCATCCGCTTGAGCAAAGGCTCGCTGTCTTCCACGGCCTGTAAACCTACCAGCCCCGCCACAAACTCATCGCCCCCCAGCCGCGCCAGCGTATCGCCTTCACGCAACGTCGCATTGATCCGTGCCGCGACAATCTCCAGGACCCGATCGCCCCAATCATGCCCATAACTGTCGTTAAGCGCCTTGAACCCATCGAGGTCAATAAACGCGATGGCCACTTTCTGCTGATGCAGACGCGCCTTGCCCAGCGCCTGGCGCATCCGCTCGGCCAACAGCAGCCGATTGGGCAATTGCGTGAGCGCGTCATACCGGGCATCACGCTCCAGCAACTGGAGGCGCTGCTTCATCTGCGTCACATCGCTGAACAGCGCTACATAGTGCTGCACATTCCCGTGCCGGTCATGCACCGCACTGATGCTGATACGGGAGGTCATCTCCCGGCCGTTCTTATGGCTGCTTTGGATCTCACCGGACCAATGCCCGTGGAAATCCAGCGCGTTCTTCATTGGCGTATAAAACGTCGCGAGCCGACGCACCAGGCGATGGGCATTCAACTCCCGCCCCAGCACTTCGTCCTGCCCGTAGCCGGTGAGCCGGGTGAACGCCTCGTTCACCGCGATAACCCGGCCGAACGGGTCGACGAGGATAATGCCGTCGCGCGCGTGGCTGAACACGGTGGCGGCCAACTCCGGGCACAGGCTGTTGAGGCGACGGTCGTAAGCGCCTTCGTCACGGCTGGTCGGCCAGGTGTTGGAATCGAAGCCTTGCTGGGCCAGGTAGGAGACCAGCAAAGAGAGCGACTTGTGCAGACGGGTCAGTGCATGCGTGGCGAGCCTGGAGTTCAGGCAGTAGGGACGGATGAAGGTGCGCAGGTTCATGGTACGCGGTGCTCGGTTGCAGCGGCAGGGTTGAGTGAAGGGCGATTATCGAGGTGCAGACCTGCCAAGGCCTTTGCGCGAACGGATGAGAGCTTTGCGGGAGGGGATGAATTGAAAAAAGATTATCTTCGGTGTCAGCCGGGGCTGTCAGTCACTGGGCGAGCCTATTATGGTTTCGACATCTCCCGTTGCAACTCCGGCTTTCAGCGCAGTACATCCCTGCGCCCCGGCCGGTTCAATCATAAGGAGCAGTTGGTGCGTTACTACCGTTGCTTGTCGGGACAGGCTCGTGAAGCGGTGCGCTGCCAGACGTTTGCGCGCAGAGTTAATGCCACGCCGATAGCCGCCAAAAGCTGATTGCCTCGTACCGCTTCACGGCGGCTGGCTAGGCCCCCGCGTCCGCCCTGCCCGCGGCGGGGGCCAGGCAGGCACTACTGCCGCACGCTCGCCAGTAACCCAAGAAACAGCTTGTGATCCAACGGCGGCGTCACATCAGCATAGATCACCTTCAACACCGCGCTGTCGTTGGCGCCGGAGTCTCGCACCAGATCCTTCTGCAGCAGGAAGCGCTGGTGGGCCAATTTGAGGTGGGCGACGCGGTAGGCATCGTCCGCCACCTCGGTGTCGGCATAGTGAAAGTGCGCATACCAGAGCACGTGCGGCTGGTGCTTTTCCCGAACTGAAAATTCAGCGACGTAGTCACCACTGGCAGTGGGTTGGCGCCGATGCACCAAATTGATATCGACCTTGCGGTGGGTCCACAGGTAGTCAACATTTTCCTGGGACGGGCGTTGCGCCTTGTAGCCTGTGCTGCGGTAATCGCGCCCTTCTTCGAGTAGGCTGGCAACCTCGCTACTGTACTCGCCGAGCAACGCCGCCACACCGGGCTTGTCCGCGTGGGCCGCTTCAATTTCCTGGATGATCGCGTTGAGCTTATTGGCTTGTTGCGTGAGCATGACCTCCCAATCCCTCGGGTCGACGTGTTCGCGGCGTGTCGGATCCTGCAGTTTTTTCATCTGGAAATGGATCGAGCGCCGAATGTCCTGTTTTTGCGCGGTCAGTTGATCGGCGGCACGCTTCAAATTTGCCAATGAGCGTTGGGGCGGCACAGACGTCGGCCTTCCTGGGCTGGCGACCACCAACTCCTTCCACACCCCCTCGCTAGGATGCTCGACAAAACTGGCAACCGCTTGTTGATTGAACGGGTCGAGAATCTCCATGATCACCACCTGCTCAGCCGATTGCGTCGCTCGGGCATCGCCGATCAACGTACCGCGTCGCTGGGTTTTAAAGGCCCGGTGGCTGGAACGCCTGGACGCTCGAAGTGAAGGTGCGCGGGTTGGCACGGCGATGCCCGCTTTCCCCCGCCCACCCCGCGACTGGAACAACGAAGACGTGACCTTCAATCTCGCGCGTCGCTTGGCCCCCAGAGTGCGATGGCCAGTAGAAATAGACCTGGAGTCACGCACCGCGCCCTGAATACAAGCCATCAACCGAAGCAGCCTTAATACGATGACCGGCTCCCGCGAGTACGAATGGGCGCGCTTTGCCATCCCCGAGAACCGCCCCACACCCAAGCGTGCAGACGGCACCGCGTACCAACTTCTGCCACTATTCGAATGGCGCGTCTCCCGCCACTGGGACAGCGAACGGCGAAGAATATCGATTCGAAAACGACCTGGAACGGGGTGAAACTCACGTCACCGACAGCCTTGGCCGCCTGATCGAGACGCGTGACCCATTGGGGCGTAGCGAACACATCCGCTACCTGCGGCACTGGGCCTTGCCTGTCGAAGTCACCGACACTGCCGGGCGTACCTATCGCTCCAGCTACGATGCCCAGGGCAACCTGCTCTGGGAAGAAGATCCGCTGGTTGCGAGCACATTCACTATCGGGATGACGCCCGCGGCTGCCTCATCGAAAGCCATCACCCGGACCTCTCAGGCACTGCATAGGACCCGATCTGCGGTAGCGTCCCCCTCATCGCGTGTTTTCCACCTCCATTGAAAGATCGCTCCTACATCTTTGCCAAGCACTTCCGACGGCCCCATCTGAAATACCCAACAGTCACGAAAAATAACGAGCTCTTTTCCAAAATAAACGTTATGTATTCAGTTGTACTGGGCAAGAAGCCCACGTCTCCATTCACCTCATGAAGAATCAGGATCATGCCAAGTACTCCACACTCTCCCACACTGCGTACTGCCCCCGGTACATCCCTGCACCCCCACCAGCTCACTCGAGAGGAAGAGCAACTGGTGCGCAACTACCGTTGCTTGTCGGAACAGGATCGTGAAGCGGTGCGATGCCTGATGTTTGCGGTCAGGGAAACCAGCGGGTCCGAATGCCCTCACCCATAAAAAGTGACGCCGTCATGGGGCGGCGGACGATGAAGTATCTGCGGGGTTGGATACGTTGCCGGGAGCCTGTCGCCAACACCCTCCCGTCCAGAAGTCGATAACCGTTGCGAGCCGTTCCTTGCTCCTTGTGTAACTCCCTGTCTTTTTTTGCCCCGTTCACGATGCGGGCTCGCTGGGTATAAACACGACGCTCACCTAGCCCAATTTCTATGCCGCAAAGCCCCGTTGGTTGAACATGACAACGCGCTCATTTCAATCAGACATGGGCCGTTTCCATAGCTTGATCAATCAGCGTCCGCCGCGTGACCGATAAGCAACAACGGGCCGCTAAACCCTGCTGTAGCTGATTTCCTACAGCTCCAGAAATATCTGCCGTGGGTTCCGTCTCGATTTCGTCCAAGTGATTGTGGGAGCAATTACGTGTTCCTAGACTCCGCAGCCGTAGGGCAAATCCCTGTCCCTTCGAAGATTCGAACAAGCGGCATGTAGCAAAACTCCCTGCTCGCTGCCGCCGCCACTCGCAAGGAGCCACACCCGTGACCAGAACCTCAACCACTCTCTTACTGTTTGTACTGGCCAGCCTGCTAACAGGCTGCTCCACCACCCCCAATGTTCTGCAGATGCACAAAGTCACCGCCGAGGCGATCGGCCTCGCTTCAACGGATGAGCTGACCATGGGCCCAGTGACCAAAGGCAAGGAAGACTTCCTAGGTGGTGCTGAACTGACGTTTAAAGCCACGACAGCAAAGGGACGCGTATTCAACTGCTCGACATTCATGACCCCGGGCATCCTGCTTGAGCCGCCGACGTACTCGCGCCTGACCTGCACGAAGTAAGCCCGACATCCGGTGCGGGCATCGCGTGCGACATGACGACCCTGCCGGAGAAAGTGGCGTCCAGGCTCAGTAATTGCTGGTCGAAGTTGACATTTGAGGTGCTGGCGGTGAGGTTATTGAACACCGCCAGCGCGGCGAAGGCCGCTGACAGTAAGATGCCCATTACTGCCGGAACGAGCGTTTTGCTCCAACAACAAAAAAGACGCCAAAGCGTCTATTTCACAAATCGCGGGCAAAAAAAAGCCACTCGTTAGAGTGGCTTTTTTCTTTAATGCTTGGAGCGGGAAACGAGACTCGAACTCGCGACCCCGACCTTGGCAAGGTCGTGCTCTACCAACTGAGCTATTCCCGCTTGGTGATGCGCATTGTATAGAATCCTCAGCACCCGTCAAGCCCTTGATTCAAAAAAGTTTTATTTCTTTTCAACGGTGGTACGTAGGTGGGGCCAGGCGGCGCGCAGGTATTGGAGCATGGACCACAGGGTCAAGCCGGCGGCGATCAGCAGCAAGGCGTAGCCCGTAAGGACCCAGAACGAGAAGTCCGATGGGTTGGCCAGCAGGATGACCAGCGCGAGCATCTGCGCGGCGGTTTTCCATTTGCCCATGTTCGACACGGCGACGTGAGCGCGGGCGCCGATTTCGGCCATCCATTCGCGCAGGGCCGAGACGACGATCTCGCGACCGATGATCACCGCAGCCGGCAGGGTCAGCCACAGGTTGCCGTGCTCCTGCACCAGTAGCACCAGGGCGACGGCCACCATGAGCTTGTCGGCCACCGGGTCGAGGAACGCGCCAAAGGGCGTGCTCTGTTCCAGGCGGCGGGCCAGGTAGCCGTCGAGCCAGTCGGTGGCGGCTGCGAAGGCGAACACGGAGCTTGAGGCTACATAGCTCCATTCATACGGCAAATAAAACAACAATATGAAAATCGGGATAAGCAGGACGCGTAGAACGGTAATCAGATTAGGGATATTCATCGGCACAACTGGCTACGAGGTGAGAAGGCATTCTATTCGCTGTGCAGGTTTGCATAAATCAGCTCAGCGAGCTTTTTACTGATACCGGGTGCTTTGGCTATCTCGTCAATGCTGGCACGGGACAGCTCCTGCAAGCCACCAAAATGTTTAAGCAAGTCGCGACGCCGTGTCGGACCTACCCCGGCAACCCCTTCCAGGGTTGAGGTTCGCCGGGTTTTGCCACGCCGCGCCCGGTGGCCGGTAATGGCGAAACGGTGGGCTTCGTCGCGGATCTGTTGAATCAGGTGCAGCGCGGGTGAGTCGCCCTTCAAAGTGAACTCATGGGCGGCATCATTCAAGTACAACGTCTCGAAACCGGCCTTGCGCGTGGTGCCCTTGGCCACGCCGAGCAGGATCAGGTCGGGCACGGCCAATTCGTTGAGCACGTCTCGCGCCATGGATAACTGGCCCTTGCCGCCGTCTACCAGCAGGATATCGGGCAGCTTGCCCTCCCCGTCCTTTAATTTGCTGAAACGCCGCGTGAGGGCCTGGTGCATCGCCGCGTAATCGTCCCCGGCGGTAACGCCTTCGATGTTGTAGCGCCGGTAGTCGGATTTGATCGGCCCTTCCGGCCCGAACACCACGCAAGAGGCGACCGTGGCCTCACCGCTGGAGTGGCTGATGTCGTAGCATTCCAGGCGCTGGGGCGGCTCGTCCAGGTTGAGGACCTCGGCCAAGGCTTCGAAGCGTGCGGCAACGTGCTGTCGATTGGCCAGGCGTGCGCCCAGGGCCTGTTCGGCGTTGGTCACCGCCAATTGCTGCCAGCGCGCGCGGGTGCCGCGTACGCGATGGCTGATGTCCAGCTCACGGCCGCGCAGCTCGTGGATGGCCTCGATCAAGGTGGGAAAGTCTTCATGTACCACGTTGACGATCAGCTCCGACGGCAGGTCGCGCTCGGGGCTGCTGACATAGTACTGACCAAGGAACGCGGCCATCACCTCAGCGACGTCTTCGTCGATACCGGTCTGCGGGAAGAAGTTCTTGCTGCCTAGCACCCGGCCAGCGCGCACGCTGATCAGGTGCACGCAGGCACCACCCGGGTTGACGAAGGCGGCGATCACATCGACGTCGCCGGTGCCGCCTTCCATGCTTTGCTGGTCCTGGACCCGGCGCAGCAAAGAGATCTGGTCGCGCAGTTCGGCGGCCTTCTCGAAATCCAGAGTGCTGGCGGCTTGCTCCATGGCCACGGACAGCTCATCGGTGAGCGCATTGCTGCGCCCTTCGAGGAACATCACCGAGTGGCGCACATCCTCGGCGTACTCTGCCGGTTCCACCAAGCCTACGCAGGGCGCCTTGCAGCGCTTGATCTGGTATTGCAGGCACGGCCGCGTGCGGTTCTTGTAGAAGCTGTCTTCGCACTGGCGCACAAAAAAGGTTTTTTGCAGCAGGCTCAGGCTTTCACGAATCGCGCCCGCGCTGGGATAGGGGCCGAAGTACTTGCCCTTCTGCTTCTTCGCCCCACGGTGAATGCTCAGGCGTGGGAAATCGCCGTCCGATAGAAACACATAGGGATAGGATTTATCGTCGCGCAGCAGGATGTTGTAGGGCGGCCGCCATTCCTTGATCAGCGTCTGCTCAAGCAGCAGCGCCTCGGTTTCATTGGCGGTGATGGTGGTTTCCACCTGGGCGATGCGCGCCACCAAAGCGGCGGTTTTCGGCGCCAGGCCGGTCTTGCGGAAGTAGCTCGCCAGACGGTTCTTCAGGTTCTTGGCTTTGCCCACGTACAGCAGGCGTGCCTCGCTGTCGAACATGCGATACACGCCGGGGCGGCCACTGCAGGTCGAGAGAAAGGCACTTGGATCAAACGGTGTGGTCATGTCAGGCGCTGGCGTCCACCATGCCGTGGCGCACCGCGAGCAGGGTCAATTCAACATCACTGCTGATGGCGAGCTTCTCGAAGATACGATAGCGGTAGGTGTTGACGGTCTTGGGCGACAGGCACAGCTTGTCGGAGATCGTCTGCACCTTCTGGCAACCGACGATCATCAGGGCAATCTGGATTTCCCGCTCCGACAGCGCATCGAACGGCGAATCGCTGGTGGGCTGGAAAGACTTGATGGCCAATTGCTGGGCAATCTGCGGGCTGATATAGCGTTGGCCGGCAAACACCAGGCGAATGGCTTGCACCATCTCCGCCAGGCCCGCGCCTTTAGTGAGATAACCGGCTGCACCGGCCTGCAAGAGGCGAGTCGGAAACGGGTCTTCCTCGCACACCGTCACCACCACGACCTTGATGTCGGGATGGCTGCGCAATAATTTGGTCGTGGCGCCCAGGCCGCCGATGCCCGGCATCTTGACGTCCATCAACACCACATCGGGTTTCAACTCTCGGGCCTTGATCAGGGATTCCTCCCCGGACTCGGCCTGGCCGACTACTTGCAGGCCGTCGATGTCAGCCAGCATTCGTGTAATGCCTGTACGAACGAGATCATGGTCATCGACTACTAGCACCCTAATCAAGCAGACACCTCGCGATATGGTCTTATAGATTGCTGAACACCTTAGCAAAAAACCAAGGCGCAGACCTAGGTGCAAGTGGCATATATATAGAGTTTTGACGCGCTGCGGCTGTTTGCCGGGAGGCAAACAGCGTTGTTTCCTGGGTGAAAGGTCAGGAATCCGGGGCGGTAGGCTTGGATTTTCCGTTCAATACGGATGAATGCTCGGCCAATGTGCTGGTCAAGCGACGGATTGCATCCTGGTCTTCCTTGAACATGGCGCGGTAGTTACCCAATACTTTTTCTTCGACCTGGCTGAGGTTATCCAGTTGGATTGGCGTTGGGCTGCCGGTCAACACGTAAAGGAGGTCCACACCTCTTTCGGCGACACGAGACAGATAGTCGGCCTTGGGTGCACGACCGCCATTTTCATATTTGCCTTGTGCGTTGGCTTCCACGCCTCCTATTTCACCAAAAACTTTCTGCGACAGGCCAAGCCGCTCTCTTTCTTGCCTTAAGCGCGAACCGATTCCACTCATTTGGATGTATGATCCTAGATTGGCACACCCCAAGAGGTGACACACCATCACTTCGTTAAACAAACTTGAACGGTTTTGAACTATGCCCGGTATCCGCACTGCTGCACAAGCCAAGGCTTGGCTTGAACACCAAGGAAAGTCAGTTCAAGCGTTTGCCCGGGAGCATGGCGTGGACCCGGCAACCACCTATCAAGTGCTCGCTGGGCGAAAAAAGGGACGGCGTGGAGAGGCCCATAAGGTGGCGGTCCTGTTGGGCATGAAAGAAGGGATTATCGTGGATGAGCCCGAAGCTCGAACCCAAGATCAGCAAGGCGTTAACTGACAGCAGTATGCGCTTATTCGCACGGCGTGACTGTTTTAGTCCGAGGTGAGTGCCCGACACTCACGCTCCATGCGCCAGAAGCAGTCCTCTTCACCCACGATACTCAACCCCTGGCGCTGATACAGCCCTCTTGCCGGGTTGGTCTTGAATACCGTCAAGCGTAACAAGCCCAGGCCCTCGGTATGTGTCTTGAGCGCCATCTGCTCCAGCACCCAACTGCCCGCCCCCTGCTTGCGGCAGCGCTCCAGCATGTGCAGCTCGCGGATATACAGAGCTTTCTCGTCGCGACTCAGGCTGACAAACCCCATTACGCCATCATCGTTGCACACCAGCCAGTTTTCGCGACCCGCCCATGCAGTATCGAAGCCGGCGTTGGACCACAACAAGCCGTACTGCAGGTAATAGCGGTTCATGGCTTCATAGGTGAGGCTTCGGGCAAAGGGCAGGTCTTGGTCCGTCGCCTGGCGCAAGTGAAACGTCATTCAGAGGGCTACCACTTGGCCAGTCCACAACCCGCCTTCGCGACGGGCGATCACCAACGCGTCGCCGACACCGGGCGCAGCGGCAAGCAAATTGCCATCTGCGCTCCAGACCGCACTGCGGCCTGCGCAAGCCCAGCCTCCCGAAGGGCCACCATGATTAGCCATCAGTACCAGCATGCCATGCTCAGCCGCATAGCCTTGAAGCAGCGCGCTGTCCGCCGCGTACCCACCCTCGCTGACCAGCACGCCGGCGGCATATACCGTGGCGCCCGATTCCGCCGCCAGGCGTGGGTGACTGGCGTGGGAAAAGTCCGCACACACCGCCAGCGCAATGCGCTCATCTTCCCATCCCAGAATCTCGCCACCCTGCCCGGCCGTAAATGCCAGCTCTTCTCCAGAGTGCAGATGCTGCTTGGTGTAGACGCCAATTGAACCGTCCGCTCCCAGCACGAGCGCACCAATCAGTACACCCGCTTGTGGCGCCAGCTGCACCGGCATGCCCACCACAGCTGTCAAACGCAACTCCCGCGCCATTTCACGCAACGGAGCCAATACGTCACTCTCGGGGGCGATAGCCAGGTCCGCCGCCAGGAATGGTTCATAGCCCGTCAACGACAGTTCCGGAAACACCAACCATTGCACACCGTGCTCGGCCGCAGCCTGCATCATGACCAGGTGCCGTTGGATATTGGCCGCAACATCGCCCGCAATGGAAAGGGTTTGCGCCGCAGCAAGGGTCAAGGCAGTCATGGTCGCGTCCTGGCAATCATTGTTTAAGTGTCATCAGCATATCGGCACACACCCATAGTCGTAAGTCCCCCACGCAATAGAAATTACTGATTGAATCCAACCGTACGCCTCTAGTAAGCTCCCCCCAACATTTGGAGAGCTACTCATGTTGCAACTCACCCACACTCAGGTTTGCCCTGCTGCCAGCGCCTTGCGCTCGGTGTCGGCTACCCGCGTGAACGGTTCGAGCGCACTGGCTGGCTTTTATTTTGGGTATTGGTTTAGCCACTGGCGCGCCTGATACCTGAAATCGGCGCCCACTACTCAAGGGGTCGCCTACCAGAGAAATCTAAACCCCCGGTCGGCTCCCCGACCGGGGGTTTTGTTTTTTCAGCCTCTTTTTATTTTGTTTGATCAAGAACTTAAAGGAACCGCGCCATGAACTACACCACTTATTACCGCTACGACACTTGCACTGCATGGCGATTTAGCCAGCTCCGTTCGGGACAGCCTGCCGCCTCCGACCGGTCACCTCTTGGTGGCAAGCCAACACGTACAGCCGATACGGCCAATTGTCGAACACCCCAGTAGGCCAAGCGTGCGGGAATCACCCGCCGCTTGCCCAGGAAGCCTTGAATATGAACTCCTCCGTCGCCGCTTTGCCCGTCTCTGCCCTGAACAGCGCCAATGAAGCCTTGACCCTGCGCCTGCCCAGCTCCCTGGAGCTCAAGCATCAGTTGCCCCTCAGCCCGTTCCTCAATGAACAGATCCACGCACATCGCCAAGCTACGCGCGCCATCCTCAATGGCGAAGACTCACGCTTACTGGTGATTGTCGGACCGTGCTCGATCCACGATCCGGAATCTGCCATGGAATACGCACGCAACCTGAAGAAGCTCGCGCTTGAAGTCAGCGACCAGATGCTGCTGGTAATCCGTGCCTACGTCGAAAAACCCCGCACCACCATCGGTTGGAAAGGCCTGGCCTACGATCCGCACCTGGATGGCAGCGATGACATGGCCGCCGGCTTGAGGCTCTCGCGTGAGCTGATGCGCGAAATGCTGCGCCTGGGCCTGCCGGTCGCTACCGAGCTGCTGCAACCCATGGCCGCCGGCTACTTCGATGACCTGCTCAGTTGGGTCGCGATTGGTGCACGCACCACTGAGTCGCAGATCCACCGCGAGATGGCCAGCGGGCTGGGCATGCCTGTGGGTTTCAAGAACGGAACCGACGGGGGCGTCGCGATTGCCTGTGATGCGATGCGCTCCGCCTCACACCCCCACCGCCACTTCGGCGTCGACAGCCAGGGCCATCCGGCGATCATCCAGACCCCGGGCAACCCCGACACCCACTTGGTGCTGCGCGGCGGTCATCGTGGGCCGAACTACGATGCGCAAAGCGTCGCCCATATCAAGCATGACCTGGCCAAGTCCAAGGTGGCTGCGCGGATCATGGTCGATTGCAGCCATGCCAACAGCGGCAAGGACCCGTTGCGTCAACCGGCAGTATTCAACGAGGTACTGGAACAGCGCTTGCAGGGCGATACATCGCTGATCGGCATGATGCTTGAAAGCCACCTGTTCGAGGGTTGCCAGCCGTTGAGCGCGTCGATGAAATACGGCGTATCGGTGACCGATGGTTGCCTGGGGTGGGACGCTACCGAGCAGCTGCTGCGCACTGCGGCAGAGCGCTTGCGCGAACACCACAAAACAGCAGATTGACGCAGGACAAAATGTGAGGCTTGCCCTGATGTCAGTCAGTTAGAGCTTTTTGTAGGGAGAGCTTGCTCGCGAAAAACTTACCGGCGCCGCGTTCATTCAGAAAGCCCGCGTTATCGTTGACGTTTTTTCGCGAGCAAGCTCGCTCCTACAGGACGCGCCAGCAGATTGCCGATCTGGAGCGTGGCCATCGCTTGACCAGCCCCAAGGGCATCGCGCCGAAGTGGGACTAGGCCCCGGCCACCGGCATACGGGACAACTCCCGCAGCCACGGCAATACCCGCAGGCCTTGACTGGCCTCGGGTGGGTCGATGATGTCCATGAAGTGTTCGAGCCTGAGGTTATCCGGCACCCCGGGCAGGCGTACCCGCAGCCCTGGCATTAGGCCCGTGGGCGTATTCGATTGCGGGTGGTCATAGACCAATACATGGCGCACCTGGGCCTGAGGCTCACAGATAGGGGTCATCAGCCTCGCGTTGATGATCAGTACGTCGAAGGGCTCCGCCGGAATGGCGGTCAGGATCTGCACCTCCTCAAGCGTTTGCACCGGCACAATCCGGTAATACCCCAACTGGTTGAGCATTTTCTCGATGTATAAACGTTGCAGATGCTGCTCATCGGCAATCAGGATGGTCAGTGCTTTGTTCGGCATGGCAAACCCCTGGACAGGCTGTGCTCGGCAGTGAGCGCGACCCATTTTCCAGACATATGCCGACGACAAAATCAGGCATATTCCCCGTTCACGTAGGAGTTCTCCCAAATTCTCCGAATGGTGATCCACCGCAGTCAAGGCTGATTGCAATAAACGCTCAGGCCATGATGCAAGGTATCAATCGCTTCACCCACTTCCTCGACCGTCGGCCCCAATGACTGACGGTCCTGCTGTTCACACACCTGTTCCAATGCCTCACAACAGCTGATCAACCCGTGAGCCTTGACCATCCGAGCGCCGCCTTTGGCGCGATGGGCCAGATCGTGGAGCTTGGCGAAGTCTGCGTGGCTTTGCAGCGGGGCCAGCAAGGCACGATCAGCCTTCAGACTCTCGAGCAACGGCTCCAGCAACTCGATAAGCGCGGGGCGGTCATCACCTGTCAACACAATCAGCGAACTTAAGTCAAAAGCCGCCAGGTGCAGGGCAGCAGGCTCGGTCGCGCGCGTCGCCAACGCTGATCGCAAATCGTCAAGCCCGGTAGGCTTGAAGAGACAGCCATCCATGCCTGCTTGCCGACAGCGTTCGGTTTCTTCCGGTTGTGCGTTGGCGGTGAACCCCAACAGCAGGCAAGGCGACAATCCCCGCTCGCGTTCTTGTGCACGGATATCCTGTGCCAACTGATAGCCGTTCTTGTAGGGCATATTGCAATCGGTAATGACGCAATCGAACTGACCACTGCGCCACTGTTCGAGCCCCTGTACACCATCCTCGGCGGTGATGATACGGTGCCCGAGGAAGCTCAATTGCCGGGCCAGCAACAAACGGTTGGCCGGATAGTCATCGACCACCAGGATGCTCAGCGCGCGGTTCGGGGGGGCCAAGTCTTCCATTGGCGCAGCGTGCGCGGGCACTCTATTGGTCATGGCCAATGCCAACGTCACATCCACCCGGGTGCCCTGCCCCAGCACACTGTTCAAATGCAGTTGGCCACCCATCATTTCGCACAAATTGCGGCTGATCACCAAGCCCAGCCCAGAACCGCTGCGCGCCGACTGCTCGTTGTTGCTGCCCTGGATAAAGAGGCTGAACAATCGCTGCTGGTCTTGGACACTGATACCAATGCCAGTGTCCTGCACCCACAACTGCAAGCGCAATCGCTCGCCTTCCAGGCCTGCCTTGGCCCCAAGTGTTACCTGGCCATTGGCCGTGAATTTAATCGCATTGCTCAGCAGGTTCGACACCACCTGCTTGAAGCGTAGCGGGTCGACCAGCACCACCCGATCAATCAATGGGTCAAGTTCCACCTGCAGCGCCAGCCCCTTGGCCCGCGCCAACCCTTCGAACACACGTGCCAGCGATGCCAGCAGTTCTTGCAGGTTGGCTGGTTCAAGGGCCAGGGACAAATGCCCAGCCTCGATTCGCGCGATATCGAGAATATCGCCGATCAATTCCAGCATGCCGCGCGAGGCCACCGATGCCACCTCCAGCGCATCACGGTCGGCGCGCCCCTGCTCGGCATTTTTCAGAGCCAGCTCGATCATGCCGATCACGGCATTCATTGGCGTCCGAATCTCATGGCTCATGGTTGCCAGAAAGGTCGTCTTGGCCCGGCTGGCAGCGTCGGCATCGTCCTTGGCTTCCTGCAACTGGCGAAGCAAGCGCTGCCGCTCGCTCACATCCACCCACCCGGCAATCATGCCCACCACCTTATCGTCGCCATCGCGGTACGGCAGCATCCACTGGTAAATCGTCAGGATCTCGCCACTGGGCACCTTGAGTATCCGATCATGAATCTGCGGCTCGCCACCGGCCATCAGGCGCAGATAATCCTCATGAAACGACTGGGCCTGGGGCAGGTTGCTGGTGTCGGTTTCCACCACGGTCCTGCCGATCACGTCTTCGAGCTTGTACCCAAAAACGTCGAGATAAGCGTTATTGCAGGCCATCAGCCGCCCTTGGCGGTCGCGCACATAAATCGGGTGCGGGGTTCCGTCAATCAATACGCTCATGAAACGCATCTGGTCGCTCAACGCCCGCTCGGCCTGTACGCGCTTATGAATCAGGCTGCGCAGATAGATGACCCAACCCAGCGTGATCACCAGCAAAAGTGCTGCCAGCCCGAAGCCCTGGAGGATGACGTTGCGATGGCGCAACCAATAGCTGTCCTCGATGATGATCTCATTGCGCCAATGCCCGATCAGCTCGTCCATTTCTTGCGGCGTGATGCTCAGCAGCGCCTTGTCCAGGATCGAATAAAGCTCCAATTGACTGCGATTGACCCCGAATGTCACGCGTGCCGGCTCGGTGCCGACAGTGCTGGCGATACGCAAACGGTCGCGATAATCCCGGGCTATCACATAGCGCGCGCTGATCAGCGAGTTTACCGCGCCGTCGGCGTCGCCTTTGGCCACCAACGCCATGGCTTGCTCCGGATTTTCCACATCCACAAACGCGATGCCGGGAAAATTCTGCGCGATCTCATCGTGCAGGCCGTTGCCGGTTACCATTGCCAGGCGTTTGCCGAGCATATCTTCCAGGGTGGCCGGGCTGTAGTCTCCGCCACGTGTCACCAGCACAAAGGGGTTGGTGAGGTAGGGACGGGTAAACCGCACCTTCTCGGCGCGCTCGACACTGGGGGTCACGACCGCCAGCATATCCGCCGTGCCCGCATTGACGATATTGATCTGGCGCGGTAACGAGGTGCCCGGCACCACATCGAACTTCAAGCCGGTACGCAAGCTGATACGCGCCAACACCTCAGCACTCAACCCTTCGAACTGCCCTTGATCATTGATGAATGACAGCGGCAGGAAGTTGTTCAGCACTGCGACCTTGACCCGTGGATGCTTCTGCACCCAGCGTTGCTCACTGGCACTCAGTTGCAACCGATCAACGCCGACGATACCGAGGTTGCCCCCACTCCAACGACGCAGGATTTCCATCTGCTCACTGGCAGGAATCGCCTCCAGCGCGGCGTTGAGGATGGGCAATAGACGTGTATTGTCCCGAGCCACGGCGAAGGCAAACGGGTTGACTTCCAGGGTCGAAAAATCGGCCATGCGCACATTATTGAGGTGGTTACGGTTGATCAGGTAATTGGTGCTGATGGCGTCCCCCAGATACACATCGGCACGACCAAATGCCACGGCGCCGATGGCTTCGAAGGTCGACGCAAACAGCTCCAACTGGGCATCGGGGTAAAAGGCGCGTACAGCGTCGGGCTGCATGTAGTGGTACAGCATCGCCACACGCTTGCCCGCCAGGTCGTCACTCAACACCTGGCTTTCACCGGTGCGGGTGACCAGGGTCGGTTGATCATTGGCGTAGGAGCGAGACAGATGCAGTTGCGGGTCGGTCGCTTCGTAGCCGTTGGCAGACCCGAGAAAATCCACGGCCCCCTGTTTGAGGGCTTCGATCACTTCATCCCGGGTGTCGTAGCGCCGGACTTCGACGGCGATATGCAGAGCCTGGCCGATCAGTGCGGCAAAATCGGCAGTTATGCCTTCGAGTTCGTGGTTGTTATTGGTCAGGTCAAAAGGCGCGTAATCGGGGGCGGAAACCCCCATCAACAGCGTGCGCCGCTCGCGCAGCCAACGCCAATCTGCCTCGTCCAGTGTCACTTCGGGGGTTTCAATATGAGAATGCCCCAGCAGTCGCAAAGCGTGGGGCTCGTCAAGGGCCACCGCGATCAGGGGTAACAGGCTCATCCAAAGGATCGTGGCGAACCTCGTAAACGCGGTGGTGATCATTTCAGATCAGATGGTTGCGCTGGGCAAACTTGGATAAATGCACTACCGAGGACATACGCAACTTCTCCTTGAGTCGAGTCTTGTAAGTGCTGATGGTCTTGTGGCTCAACAGCATCTGCTCGGCAATTTCCTTGTTGCCCAGCCCCAGGGCCAGTTTTTGCAGTACGGTCAATTCACGGTCAGACAGGCATTCGATCATCTGTCGCTCCGTTTCTTGCAAGTCGTCACGGCGTACCGAGCTGGTCGGCAAACTGGGGAAGCAACTGTAGCCCGACATGATCGCCTTAATGGCCTTTTGTAACTCGTCCAACTCGCCGGTCTTGGCCACAAACCCCATGGCTCCGGCGCGCATGCAGCGGGTGGAAAAGAACACCGCAAGATAAGAGGTGAGCACCAAGATGCGGCACGGCAGGCCCTGGGTCTTGATGCGGTGGATCACTTCCAGCCCACCCAGCTTTGGCATCGCCAGGTCGAGGATGATCAAATCTGGGCGCTGTTCCCTTGCCAACTGCATGGCATCTGCACCATCACCTGCCTGATAGATGTTGTCGAACCCTTCCAACTGCAGCAGATGCTTGACCGTTGCACGGATAAACGGATGGTCGTCCACAATTAATGCTTTGCTCATAAACTTCCCTATACGGACAAAATACCCTTACACATCACATCGGACCTGGGTACCTGTGAGAAATAACAGTTCCGACCAACGGCACTGCGCAAACTCAGGAAGATAACCAAGCGATGCCTGGCCCATTCAATCGCAACACCACACGCACAGCAGCCGGGCCTTGTGGGCCCTCCAGCTGTAAGTGCCCAACCTTAACAATGCATAAATATTTAGATTGAAGGGATAATCCTGACTACTTGTAGGATTTTTCCACGATCAAGTTTAGCCACCCGCGGCATATCCATAACGCTCAGTCGGTGGTACTCGGGCTCCAGAATGCCTGTACCACCAGAGTCGAGGTCGAGATGCGCGCCACCAGCGCATCCAGCTCGTCGCCATCGACTGACGTCGCCGCCAGGGTGGCCTCGATTTCCACTTCTTCGCTGCCGAACGGTCGCACGTCGACATCGCTGGCCGGGTAGTTGCAGCGGGCCAACTCGGCTTCCAGCAACACCATCACCGCCTGTTGCTGACTGCGCCGCGCAATCACATAGAGGATGTTGGTAACCTCCGCCGACACCACGTCCAACGGCTGGCGGTTGATGTTATTGACGATCGGCCGCAGCAAGGTGTTGGCCGCCAGCACAAATAACGTGCCCAGCAACGCCTCAAGGATCAGGTCGGCGCCGGCACAGGCACCCACTGCCGCCGAGGCCCAAAGGGTGGCGGCGGTATTGAGCCCGCGCACATTGCCTTCTTCACGCATGATCACGCCGGCGCCGAGGAAGCCGATGCCCGACACTACGTAGGCGACCACGCGTACTGCGCCTTCCGCGCCGCCCAGGCGGTTGGCCATGTCGACAAAAATTGCCGCGCCGACCGCCACCAGTACGTTGGTGCGCAAGCCAGCGGTGCGCTGGCGGTACTGGCGCTCGAAGCCGATCAGGCCCCCGAGGATAAACGCCGCACTGAGGCTGACTACCGTGTCGACCAGGGAGTTGAGGTTGATGTTGTTGATTGCCTGCATAAAAAGATCTCCATGACCTGATGACCTGTAGAAGCGAGCTTGCTCGCGAAAAACCTGAGGGCGGCGCGGTCCGTCAGAAGGCCCGCGTCATCGTTAACGATTCTCGCAGGCAAGCCCGCTCCTACAGGGTTATTGCCAGCCGAACCGGCGGATATAAAAGCCCTTCACCGCCTGGGTCAGCGCCATGTACGCCAGCAGAATCACCGGCAAAAATACGAAATACAGCGACGGCAGCGCCTGCAATTTGAAGTAGTGCGCCAGCGGCCCCATCGGCAGAAAAATCCCGACGGCCATGATCACCCCGGTCATCAGCATCAACGGCAGCGCCGCGCGGCTTTGCAGGAAGGGGATTTTCGGGGTACGGATCATGTGCACGATCAGGGTCTGGGTCAGCAGCCCCACCACGAACCAGCCGGATTGGAACAGGGTCTGGTGGTCCGGGGTGTTGGCATCAAACACATACCACATGAGTGCGAACGTGGTGATGTCGAAGATCGAGCTGATCGGCCCGAAAAACAGCATGAAGCGCCCCACCTCCCCTGGCTGCCAGCGTTGCGGTGTGGCGAGCATTTCGTCATCGACGTTATCGAACGGAATCGCAATCTGGGAGATGTCATACAGCAGGTTCTGCACCAGCAAATGCATCGGCAGCATCGGCAGGAACGGGATGAACGCGCTGGCCACCAGCACCGAGAACACGTTGCCGAAGTTGGAGCTGGCCGTCATCTTGATGTACTTGAGCATATTGGCGAAGGTACGCCGACCTTCCAGCACGCCCTCCTCCAGAATCATCAGGCTCTTTTCCAGCAGGATGATGTCAGCGGCTTCCTTGGCGATGTCCACCGCGCTGTCCACCGAAATACCGATATCGGCCGTGCGCAATGCCGGGGCGTCGTTGATGCCGTCGCCCATAAACCCCACCACATGCCCATTGACCTTGAGCAGGCGCACGATGCGCTCCTTGTGGCTGGGCGTGAGCTTGGCAAACACATTGGTGGTTTCCACGGCCTGGGCCAGTTCGGCGTCGTCCATGGCTTCGATATCGTTGCCCATCAGCAGGCCTTGTTGCTCCAGGCCCACTTCAAGGCAGATCTTCGCCGTGACCAGTTCGTTGTCACCGGTCAGCACTTTCACCGCTACCCCATGGGCTTTCAGGGCCTTGAGGGCGGGTGCGGTGCTTTCCTTGGGCGGGTCGAGAAACGCCACGTAGCCGATCAGGGTCAGGTTGTTTTCATCCGCCAGGCTGTAGGTGTCACGCCCGGCCGGCATCGGCTGCGCCGCCACCGCCACCACACGCAGCCCTTCTTCGTTAAAGGCCGCGGTCACTTGGCGAATGCGCGCCAGTAGTTCTTCGCTCAGAGCTTCATTGACGTCGCCGTGGCGCACGCTGGTGCACACCGACAAGATCTCCTCCACCGCACCTTTGCAGATCAACAGGTGCGGCCGGTCCTGCTCGGCCACCACCACTGACATGCGGCGGCGGTTGAAGTCGAAGGGGATCTCATCGACCTTATGGAACGCGGTGCCGACTTTCAGCTCGCGATGGATTTCCACGTGCTCAAGCACCGCCACGTCCAGCAGGTTTTTCAGGCCGGTCTGGTAGTAGCTGTTGAGGTAGGCCATTTCCAGTACGTCGTCGGACTCCTCACCCCACACGTCCACATGGCGCGCCAGGAATATCTTGTCCTGGGTCAGCGTGCCGGTCTTGTCGGTGCACAGCACGTCCATGGCGCCGAAGTTCTGGATCGCGTCCAGGCGCTTGACGATGACCTTCTTGCGCGACAGGAATACCGCGCCCTTGGCCAAGGTCGAGGTGACGATCATCGGCAGCATTTCGGGGGTCAGGCCGACGGCGATCGACAGCGCAAACAACAGCGCCTCGGTCCAATCGCCCTTGGTGAAACCGTTGATGAACAACACCAGCGGCGCCATCACGAACATAAAGCGGATCAGCAACCAGCTGACCTTGTTGACCCCGTGCTGGAACGAAGTGGTCGCGCGATCAGTGGCCGTGACACGTTGGGCCAACGCACCGAAATAGGTATTGTTGCCGGTAGCCAGGACCACCGCAGTAGCGGCGCCGGACACCACGTTGGTGCCCATGAACAGGATGTTCTCCAACTCCAGCGGGTTGCGGGTATGGGCATCCTGCTGGTGGGTGAATTTCTCCACCGGCATGGATTCACCGGTCATCGCCGCCTGGCTGACGAACAGGTCCTTGGCGCTGAGCACGCGGCAGTCAGCGGGAATCATGTCACCGGCCGACAATACAATCAGGTCGCCCGGCACCAGTTGCTTGATCGGCAGTTCAATACGCTTGGCGGCATCGCGGCGCAGTACGGTGGCGGTGTTGCTCACCATGGCCTTCAAGGCGTCGGCCGCCTTGTTCGACTTGGCCTCCTGCCAAAAGCGCAACAGGGTCGACAGCACCACCATGGAAAAAATCACCGTGGCGGCCTTCATGTCCTCGGTCAGCCAGGAGATCACTGCCAGCAACGTCAGCAGCAGGTTGAACGGGTTCTTGTAGCAGTGCCACAGGTGCACCCACCACGGCAGCGGCTGCTCATGCTCGACTTCGTTGAGGCCGTATTGCACACGCAGGGCGTCGGCCTCCTGGATAGTGAGCCCCGCCGAATGACTGCCCAGCACACCCAGCAACTGCACGGCACTGCCATTGGCCGCAGCCACCAGGGTGTGCGCCAGGTTTGGCGGGACTTCGCGGCTGACGCTGGCGTCGGTCACGGTTTCGAGCATTGCCAGCCGGCGAAAATGCCGGGCGATATGCCGGGTCCGCAGGAAGCCGGCGAAGAACTCTTTGAGCAGCGTGAGGTTCATGGTGTTACTCCTGCGCGAGGAAAACCCGTCGTGCAGGTACTGCCCATCCGCACCGCGCCCGTCACACAGGCACAGCCGAACCTGGCCCGCCCACCGTAAAAAAGGCAGGCGCGTCCGTAGCATCCGAGGTTACCCAGATGCTGGTCAGCGTCGATGAGAGGGATTCAGGCAGGCGCCAGGACTGGTCACTGCCGGGATGCCGCTTCTCGCTTTGTGAGGCGAGACAACGGCATCTGGAACATGCGCGTTATCTTGCCAAGTATGCGCCGGTTAGCGAGACCGGCCGACAACTGTCACTCGAACAAGTACCCACTGAGGGTCTCCGCTATTGATGAAAACGCGCGAAGCTTACGCCGCGATCTGAGCGGAGTAAACCGTAGGAAAGTTACCGCGTGAGGAATAAGAAGATTCTTCAGGATGGGTTCAGGAATTGTATTTTTGAAACCACTGAAGTTTGGATGTGAGAGGGGCTTGCTCCCGATAGCAGAGTGTCAGCCAATGATGTGATGACTGATGCAACGCCATCGGGAGCAAGCCCCCTCCCACCCTTATAGGCGCTACTCAGTCATCCCGGGTCAGCACTTCCAGCAACTCGATCTCAAAGCGCAAGTCGCTGTTGGGCTTGATATGCGCGCCCATGGAGCGCTCGCCGTAGGCCAGGTGCGCCGGTACATGCAACGTGCGTACACCGCCGACTTGCATCCCTATCAACCCCTGGTCCCAGCCTTTGATCACGCGACCGGTGCCAATCACGCACTGGAACGGCTTGCCCCGCTCCCACGAAGAATCGAACACGGTGCCATCCTTCAGGGTGCCGGTGTATTGGGTCGTGATCAGCGCGCCCTTGACCACGGTTTTTCCAGTGCCCGGGCGGATGTCGGTGATCTGCAGTTCGTCGTTGCTCATAGGGGGCTCGTTGAAGGCGTGAAAGGCTGAGGTTTTCCCAGAATCGGCTGGGTTTGGCAAGTGTAGGAACAGTCGGAACAATGACATCTCTCTTTAACTTGAAGGACGTTTCCGAGAGAATCCCAACCGCTTGCGCCGCTCACATTGCGTGGCTAGTCTTCGTTGCCAACAGTCTCGCCACAGATCCAGCGTCGTACCGCAATCTACTGTGGGAGGGGGCTTGCTTCCGATGGCGGCGCATCAGCCACCTCATCATTGGCTGACACTCTGCTATCGGGAGCAAGCCCCCTCCCACATTTAATCTACCTGCATCCAGAGGTCGCTGTGTCGGCCTTTACAACCAATGCCAGAACCGGCTCCAGAACCCGCGCCCCAACTCATTCTTGCACCCGGCATATTGCCGTGCGTACATCTGCGAACGCGCCTGCACCTTGCTCGCCACCGGTAGCAGCCAGGCTTTGCTGGCGTAGGTGCGCTGGCGGTAGCCGCCCCAGCCTTCGTGGTAGTTCAGGTATTGGCCATAAGCGTCGTATTTGTAGACGCCATTGATGGTGTAGGTCTTGTCCATGTACCAGCCGATAAAGTCGATGGCGTCGTCGAAGTCTTCGCGATCAGCGCCGCTGCGGCCGGTGGCTTTGCGGTAGTCGTTCCACACTTCATCCTTGGCCTGGGCGTAGCCCGAAGCGGTGGACACGCGGCCCCAGGGGATGATCCACAGCAGGTATTTACGCGGGGTCTTGGCGTCGTGGCGAAAGCCCGATTCCTGATACATGATGGCCAGCGGCACCTGGATCGGTACGCCCCAACGCTTTTGCGTGACCTTGGCGGCGTCGTACCAGTCATCCTTTTCGCGAAAGATGCCGCAGATATCGTTCGGCGTGCGCGGCGGCGAGGTGCCGCACGCCGCCAACAGAGAGGTGAGTAATAACAGTCCTGCGGCTTTGCCTGCGCTCAAGGTGCACCTTTGCGTGATACGGGTAAAATGCCAGCATTTTACCCGTTCACACAGGCGGCGTCCTTGCCGCAGACAGTTTTAAGCCAATGGCACGCGACGGGTAGTCAACGCGATACGGCCGATAAAGAAGCTCAAGGCCGCGCCCAACAGCAGCATAGCCAAGGTGCTCCAGGCGGCGCGGGACAGTTGCTTGGCCGCTACTTCACCGGCTTCACGGGCTTTCTGCTCAGCCTGTTGCTTGAGCTGCTCGACCTTCTGCATGGCTTGCTGATAAGCCTGGGCATAGTTATCAACGATCTGCGTCGCTTCTTCTTTGCTCTTGCCGGTGCGGGCAGCAACGATGTTGACCAATGCTTCTTTATCCGCCGCATTCAGCGCCGGCTCGCCGGAGGCTTTGACACGTTCGAACCACTGCTTCAACTCATCGCCGGCCTGGGCAGGGTTGGTCGCTGCATCGGTAGCCGATTGCTTGCCATCAGCGCCAGCCTGGTCGGCTTTCTGCTCGACATTAGCCGGGTCCAGTTCAGCCTTGCCACTCTGCTTGAGCAAGGTGTCCAACTGGCCTTGCAGGCTGTTCCAGTCAAGCTGGATGCCTTGCTCGTTCAACTGCTGCTTGAGGCTGTTGCCGATCCCCGGCGCAGCGGCGGCAATGCCACTGCCGGCAGCTGACAGGCCTTTGCCCACTACGTTGCCGGCAGTGCCGACGACGCTGGCGGCCAAACCAGCCAGCAGCCAGGTGGTGAGCAAAGTGGTCAGGGTCCAGGTCAATACGCCGTGCAGGCCACCACGATCCGGTGCGGTGCGCCCGGCCACGAAGGCACCCAGCGCAACAGCCACCAACGTCGAGACAAACAGCCAGATGCCCGCGCCGGTGCCGAAACCGTTCAAGGGGTTACCCGCTTCCATGGGGTCCACAGCGCTGGCGCCAATAGCCGTACCCAACACACTCAATACCAGGTAGGTCACCAGTGCGATTGCACTACCGGCCAGTACCGAACTCCACGACACACGGAATAGCGATCGATTGGTTTCATAGACAGTGGTCATACAAAGGTCCTTTTCAGTTTCAGGAGCAAGGCAATGCGCCTTGTGGAGTGGGAGTGTGGCGAAACGACATACGTTCAGTCGTGGGCCATATGCACCAGGCCAGGTAGTGCATTCGCACTGCCCCTGGGTTAATTGCTCTGCACTATCCTGAAGCCGGGATGTCGTAGTCCCATGCGCCCTAGACACGCCCTCACGGAGAAGTTATGACCCAGGATGTTCTCGCCAAAGAAACCAACCGCCGTCAATTGCAGCAGATCATCTCCGGGCTGTCCGACGGCGTGATTCTGGCCGAGGTCGACCAGACCATCCTCTGGGCCAATGAGGCCGCGCTGGCCATGCATGGAGTCAGCGAAGTCGAGGAGCTCGGCGCGAACACCGAGGCGTACGCCAAGCGTTTTGCCCTGCGCTATCGCAACAATCATCCATTACAACTGGACAGCTACCCCTTAAGCCGCGTAGCAGCCGGTGAAGAGTTCAGCGATGTGGTGGTGGAGGTCACCCCCGCCGCCGATGAAAGTCGTCACTGGGTACATCGTTTGCGCAGCCTGGTGTTGACTGACGCCAAGGGCGAGCCGGAGCTGCTGGTGCTGATCCTGAGCGACGCCACCGAATGGGCCAGCGCCGAGCAGCGCTTCGAGAAAACCTTCAACGCCAACCCGGCGCCTGCAGTGATCTGTCGCTTGAGCGATCTGCGTTATATCAAGGTCAACCAGGGCTTCCTGGAGATGACCGGCTACAACCGCGACCAGGTCATCGGCAAGTCCGTGTATGAACTGGATGTGCTGGAGCAAGCAGAGCGCAAGGACCTGGCCATCGAGCGCCTGGGCGAAGGCGCGACCATCCCGCAGATGCAGGCCGAACTGAAACTGCCCGAAGGCGGCAGCAAACTAGTGATTGTGGCTGGTCAGCCATTGGACATGAACGAGGAAGACTGCATGCTGTTTTCCTTTACCGACCTGGAGCCCAGGCGCAAAGCGGAAATTGCCCTGCGCCAGAGTGAAGAGCGCTTCGCCAAATCCTTCCGCCTGACGCCAGTGCCGACCCTGGTGTGCAGCGCCGTCAACCGCCAAGTAGTGGATATCAACGAAGCCTTCATGACGATCACCGGTTATATCAGTGAGGAACTGATCGGCAAATCCATCGAAGAAATCAACTTTATCGACAGCCCCCAGGCCGGTGCGCAACTGTTTGCCACACTGGAGAAAGCCGGCAACCTCGACGGCCAGGACCTCAAGGTGCGCAAGAAAGGCAACGAGGTGATCGATTGCGTGGTGTCCGCCGATACCGTGATCATTCAGGACGTGCCCTGCTACCTGATGGTGCTGATGAACATCACCGAACGCAAACGCTCTGAGCTTGAGCTGGTAGCGGCCATTGAGGAGGTGATGCAGGACGCATCATGGTTCAGCCAGACCCTGATCGAAAAACTGGCCAACGCCAAAAGCGTCAATAGCCCAAACCTGCCCAATGTAGCCTTCACCGACCTGACCGCCCGGGAGCGTGATGTGCTGGGTCTGATCTGCGAGGGTCTGGCCGACAAAGAGATCGCCTCGCGCCTGAAACTGGCACCCAATACTGTGCGTAACCATGTGGCCACGGTGTATTCAAAGCTGGGGGTGCACAGCCGCAGTGCAGCCATCGTCTGGGCCCGTGAACGCGGGCTGTTTGCCGGCGAATTGCGGGTTAAAAACAAGCGCTGAACATACAAATGCACTAGTCGAGCTAGTGCGAATTCGCCTTATTGGGCGGCGGTGCAATCAATAACCTTCAAGGGATCGTACTTTTGCCTTGAAGGAACCCGCATGTTTACCCTCTCCCAACTGCGCAACTGCATCGAAGAAGGCCTGTCACCGCTGACGTGCGAATTCACCTTGTGCCGGGATGCGTCATTGACCCTCAAGGTCTACGACGCCGAGACCGGCCGGGTCGACCTGGTGGTTACCGGCATCAGCACTAACCGCCTGCAGACCCCACAAGAAGTGGAAAAGATGGTGGATGAGCTGCGTTACGAGCTGCAGAGCAACAACGTCGGCAAGCTCACCCTCGATGATTTGCCTTCATCGACGCGGCTATGAAATAGAACACCTGCAAAGCAGCAGGTGGTGGTGGTGGATTATTTCTTCACCGGGGTGATCTCAAGGATCGTGCCGTTAGTGGTCTTGAGCAGTACGAACTTGTCGCCTACCCGCGCCCACTGATTATCATCCCCCGGAGCCTTCAGACCGCGCTTTTTCCAATCGCTGACCGCTGACTCCTTGCGCATCAGCATATCCGGGGCGCGGTCACCTTCTTTCAGGTCCCGGGCATTGATGTTTGAAGGTTGCACGGTTTCCTGGGGTGTATCACCGGCCTGCACGACAAAGCTGGCGGTGGACAGGCCGGCGGCGACCAGCAGGCAGGCGGCTAGGGTTTTAGACTTCATGGGTGCTCCTTCAATTAATGGTGCGTACCCAGTGTCCGACCGCAACGACACAGAATCATTCAGCCTGCTCACCTTGCAGCAAGCGCCTACCACAAGGTAGGAGTCACTGCGCAGGTGTGCCTTGGTGAAAGACCATCCGCCACTGCCCTTGCTCTTCGCGCCACACCGAACTGCGCAATGAACTCCCTACGCCTTGGCGATGACCGCGATAGGTCACCAGCGCCACGTTGGTGCTGAGCATTTTCAGCGCAAATTCAGTCATGCGCCGCTCGGAAAACACCTGATCCTGCAACCCGGCAATCACCTCGGCCTTGCTACCCCAGACAGTGCCACTGGCACCAAACTCAACGAAATCATCCGCAAGCAGTTGCCCCAGCCGGTGTGCATCAGAGCGCGTCGTATACGCCTGAAGCTCCTGTTCCAGCGCGAATAAATGCGCTTCAAGTTCCATCACCGTTGCCTCCGTGAAATTAATCCTGTAATTTTTCATGAAATTATCCGATACAAATTTCATGACCCCACAAGAAGAACTCGCCACCCTCGCAGCGCTGATCCACGACCTGCGCAAACACAAGAAGCTCACCCTGGCCCAACTCGCGCAAAAAATCGAGCGGTCGGTGGGTTTCCTGTCCCAGGTCGAACGCGGCCTGTCGCGTCCGACCGTGGCCGACTTGACTGCCATCAGCCACGCCCTTGACGTACCGACTACCTATTTCTACAGCCTGCCTAAACCCAAGGCCGTGGACTGGGTCACCCGCCCTAACGAGCGGCGCACGGTGTATTACGCCAATGGCATCACCGACATCCTGGTGTCGCCGAGCATGAACGGCGCGTTTTCGATGCTCGATAGTCTGCTGGCCCCCGGCGCCAACAGCGGCGAACAAAGCATGAGTGACCGCGCCGAACAGGCCGGCTTTGTGCTGGAAGGCGAGTTGACCCTGTGGGTGGACGGTGAGGCCGACCCGGTCACCCTCGGCCCCGGCGACAGCTTCCACCTGGCCAGTTTCGCCCACTGCCGCTACGCCAACCTGACCGACCTGCCCGCCCGCGTCCTGTGGGTCTACAACTAGGAGCTGCACCCGTGAAAAGCCATTCCTCCACGTTGCTGGCCGAAGTACGGAGCTTTCGCCAGAACCATCCCGACGTGCGCTATGTCGACCTGATCGCCCTGGACATCCCCGGGCATTTCTACGGCAAGCGCTACCCGGTGGAGATGCTTGAGAAAGTTGCCGCCGGCAGCCCGTTGAAGCTGCCACAGAACGCCGTGTTGCTGGGGGCCCAGGGTGGGTTGTTCAAGATTGGCGACTACTGCTTCAACGATGGTGACCCCGATGCCAACCGGCGACTGGTGCCCGGTACGCTCAAGCCGGTGAGCTGGGAGTCGCAGCCATTGGGGCAAATGCTCATCACCTCGGACGGCACCGAGGCACCGATCGAGTTCGAACCCCGCGAAGTCCTGGCCAAGGTGCTGGAACGCTTGCAGCACAAGGGCATTCACCCGGTAGTAGCGTTTGAACTGGAGTTCTACCTGTTCGATAAAAAGCTCGACAACGGCCTGCCACAATTTGCCCGCGATCCGCTGAGCGATGACGCCGACGACCAGCCCAACCTGCATATCGAACGGCTTTCGCGTTTCAGCGAAGTGCTGGACGACATGGCGCAAACCGCCAAGGCCCAGGGCATCGACATCACGGTGATCACCGCCGAAATCGGTCCCGGCCAGTTCGAGATCAATTTCGGCCACTGCGACGATGGCCTGCGCGCCGCCGACTGGGCCGCCCTGTTCTGCCGCAGCACCCGTGGCGTGGCGCTCAAGCACGGTTACCGCGCCAGCTTCATGGCCAAACCCTACCTGCAATTTCCCGGCAGCGGCATGCACGTGCATGTCAGCCTTTACGACGCGGCGGGCAATAACCTGCTCGCGGCTCATCAACAGCAGGCGTTGCGCCATGCGGTGGCCGGCTGCCTGGAGTTGCTGCCCCACTGCATGCCAATCTTCTCGCCCAACCACAACGCCTTCCGTCGCCTGGGTGGCACCGTCAACGCCGCGACACGGGCCAGCTGGGGCTTTGAAGACCGTGACGCCTGCGTGCGCATCCCCGAATCTGACCCGCGCAACCTGCGTATCGAACACCGCTTGGCCAGCGCCGATGCCAACCCCTATCTGGTACTGGCAGCGATTCTGGCGGGGCTGGAGCATGGGCTCGAAGCCAAGCGTGAACCCATCGCGCCGCTGAACGAGGACCGCAGCAGCGGCACCGACTTCCCGGTGGAAATGCTCGATGCCGTGCGCGCCATGCAGCATCAACCGCTATTGCGCGATAAGCTGGGCGCAGAATTTGTCGATGTGTATTGCGAAAACAAACGCCAGGATCACCTGGCCTTTCAGCAGGAAATCCATGCGCGGGAATACCGCTGGTTTCTCTGACTCAACCCCACGGAAGCACCGATGACCGACCAAAGCGCCCCGGCCCTCAAGGAACTCTTCAACGTCGAACGCCTGCAACATATCGCCTGCGAGATGAGCGCGGTGTACCCGGCGTTCGACGCCAAGGGCTTTCTCACGCACGCCACAGCCGGACTGGCCGAGCTGTCGGTGATGCAGCGCATGGCGCGGGTCAGCGAGAGCCTGCACGCGGTGATCCCGCTGGATTACGCGCAAACCCTCAAGCTCCTTCACGCCTTGGCGCCGCGTATCAACAGTGGTTTTGTCAGTCTGTTTTTGCCGCACTATGTGGCGAGCTATGGCCTAGGTGACTTCAAGCGTTCCATGGCGGCGCTGAAATTTTTCACCACCTTTGGCTCGGCCGAGTTCGCCATTCGCCATTTCTTGCTGCACGACTTCGAGCGCACGTTGGCGGTGATGCAGCAATGGTCGCTGGATGCCAACGAACACGTACGCCGCCTGGCCAGCGAAGGCTCTCGCCCTCGCCTGCCCTGGTCGTTTCGCCTGGCCAACGTGCAAGCCAACCCCCAGCTGTGTGCGTCGGTCCTGGATAACCTCAAGGCCGACAGCAGCCTCTACGTGCGCAAGTCGGTGGCCAACCACCTCAATGACATCACCAAGGACCATCCGGGCTGGGTGCTCAGCCTGATCGAAGGCTGGGACCTGGATAACCCGCACACTGCCTGGATCGCCCGCCATGCGCTGCGCAGTCTGATCAAGCAAGGCAACACCCGCGCACTGACGATCATGGGCGCCGGGGCCAAGGCCGAGGTGACGATTGATCAGTTGAGTGTCACCCCGGCAGCGATCCGCTTGGGCGAGCGCATCAATCTGTCGTTCAACCTGGCATCCACCGCACCCCACGCGCAAAAACTGGTGGTGGATTACGCCATCGACTACGTCAAAAGTGCTGGCCATAGCGCGTCCAAAGTATTCAAGCTCAAAGCCTTTACCTTGGGCGCAGGCGCGCGGCAGCGCATCAACCGCGAGCAGCACATCCGCGAATTGACCACGCGCAAGCACTATCCCGGCATACATCGGGTGCATGTCTTGATCAACGGCGAGCGCCTCGCCAGCGCGCAATTCGAACTGTTAAAACCTTGATCTGAATCAAACAAAAGGCTCTAGCACGGGCCTTTCAGCCGGATAAATTGTCGAACAATCCTGGCTTTCACCGTTGAGATCCATTATCATCCGGCGCCTTCTCGCTACCCGCAGGGTAGTTGTTTCAATGTGTCACCCGAGGCGCCCATGTACCGTTTTTCGTTTCACCGCCCTTTGATCGCGATCAGCCTGGGGCTGGTCAGCCATTCTGTTTGTGCTGCACTGCAGCCCACGGCCGAAGCTCCGCTGGCCAGCGACACCGAGCTGCACTGCCACTTCAACCGCGACGCCAGCACCGACTGCACCACCACCGAGCACTACACCATCCTCAAGCCCAGCGGCCGCGAAATGCTCTCGCGCATCGACTTCGATTACTCCGAAGACGACACATTTGAAGTCGTCAGCGCGCAATCCATCCAGCCTGGCAGTAAGCCTGTCCCCCTGGACGCCAAGCAAATCGACACCCGCACCGCACCCGATTCCGGGCACGGGTTTACTCGGGAAAAACAGACCTCCCTGGCCTTTCCGAACCTGCGCGTTGGCACACAGATTCGTTACACTGTACGTAAATATCAGCCTGCACAAACGTTGATATCCCAGTTTCACTACATCCTCATGTTCGGTGACGTCCCCATACGCAGCGATCACTTCAAGGCGCGCTTTACTGCCGAAGAACCTATCCAGTGGCGCAGTGAATATTTCGACGGATTCACCGTGACCCCGTCAGACGACGGCAAGGCACTGGAGATAGTGCTAAAGGGCCCACACTACCGCAATTACATCAATGAGCCGGCCGATAGCGCGTATCGGCGTCGGCCTCATATCGAAGTGGGCAGTACTCTGGAACGCCAGGCCTATTTCGGTGAATTGGCCCAACGCTACAAGCAGATACTTGACGCGGGGCTGCCTCCCGACAGCGCGGCGACCGTGGCCCGAGCGCGTGCCCTTCCACCCGCAGGGCGGGTAACCGTCCTGATGCAGCACATCAACGATCACTATCGTTACCTGGATGATTGGCGCGCGACGGGGCGCGGCTATATACCGTTCGACCTGAAGGCCATCGAAGCGCATGGTTATGGCGATTGCAAAGACCTGGCGATCCTGCTGAGCGCCATGCTCAAAGCCAGTGGCATCAAGGCCGAGACCGCGTGGGTCAAACGTGGCTACGTAGTGAATTCCTTGTTGATTCCCGGGCCCAACGCGCCAGACCACGTTATTGTCCGCGCCGAAGTAGACGGTCAGGTCTGGTGGCTGGACCCGACCAATCCGGTCTTCGCCCCCGGCCAGATCATGCCCGATATTCAGGACCGCTGGGTACTGGTCAACGACACACAGGGTCAGGTACGCGAAGAGCACATCCCCATGGAGCGCCCGGAAACCGCCCTGCGCATGGAAAAACTGGTGCACTTCGACAAACAAGGCAACGGCGCTACCCAGGCTACTATCACATTCAGCCGCCTGCCGCTGATGCAACTCAGCGTCGCCGACCGCGAGCAAGGCACTACCGCTACCGATGAGGACATCTGCGCCAACTTCGGCAATGGCGTCAGCGACTGCAAGATCACTCGCCAACCCACCGGGTTTGTGGTGCATGACGGCTACCAGGTTACCGCCCGGATGAATGACCGACGTGCGTTGGAGAAACTGGCGAACGACTACGTCTACACTGACCAATCGTTGAAGGAGCGCTGGGACAACGTCATCAACTACCGTCGCCACGGGCAACAGACCGACCTCTACGTTGGCAATCCGGAAACCTACGACTACACCGTTACCCTCAGCGGCGGGCAGATGGAAAAAGCCGTCCCCGGCTGCAAAGTCCGCTCGCCATGGTACGACCTCGACCTGGATGGGAAGCTGGAGGAAGGTTCGCTGCGGTATCACTATCGCCTGAGCCAGAAGAAGCGCTGGCTGACCCATGAGGAAGTGGCCAGTGATGCGTTCGGCAAGATGATTGACGAGGCTCGGGCGTGTGCCGAGCAGGTGCATCAAGTCGTGAAGCTCTAAAGTTAAACTCAGATCAAATGTGGGAGGGGGCTTGCCCCCGATGGCGGTGTATCAGTCAATGCAACTGGGACTGAACCATTGCTATCGGGGGCAAGCCCCCTCCCACATTTTCCCCGTTCCGTCAGTCGGATTCGCCGAGCAGCAAACCCTGCTCCCGGGCACACAACTCCACCACATAATCCCACAACACCCGCAACCGCACCGACTTGTGCAGCTCCCGGCGCGAGCTGATCCAGTAGCTGCGCTGGATGCTCTCCCCCGGCAGCAATGGCACCAAGTCCGCATCGCCAGCCGCCATGAAGCACGGCAGCACGGCAATGCCCAACCCCGAACGCGCCGCCTGGTGCTGGGCAATGACGCTGGTGCTGTGGAACACCACCTTGGGGTTACGGCAGAAGCTGCTGAGAAATTTCAGTTCCTGGCTGAACAGCAAATCATCCACGTAATCGATCCAGGCATGGGCCGCGAGGTCTTCGCGTTTTTCGATGGGCGGGTTGCGCGCAAGGTAAGCGCGGCTGGCATATAGCGCGAGGCGGTAGTCGGTGAGTTTGCGCGTCACCAGTTGATCGACGCTGGGGCGTTCCAAGTGGATGCTGATCTCCGCTTCGCGGTTGAGGATGCTGACAAAGCGCGGCACCGCGACCAGCTCCACTTCCAAACCCGGGTAACGTTCGAACAATCCACCCATGCGGCTCGCAAGGAACATCACGCCCAGGCCTTCGGCGACACCGAGGCGGATCTTGCCCAGGGGCGCAGCGGAGTGGGTAAGTTCGTCTTCGGCCAGCAGCGCCAGGTTTTCCATGGCTTCGGCATGCTTGAGCAGCGCTTCGCCGGAAGGCGTCAGCTCATAGCCCTGGGCATGCTGCACGAACAGCGCAGTACCGAGGCTTTTCTCGATGGCCTCGATATGCCGGGCCACGGTGGCATGCGTGGTCTTCAAGCGTTGCGCGGCGGTGAGCAGGCGGCCACTGCGCTGCAACTCGAGAAAAAACCGCAGGTCATTCCAGTCGAACATGTCGCCTCCCTTGCCTGAACCCGGCCCACGCTGTTTAAAAACGCACAGCAGCTGGGTAAAAACTAACATTTTTAAGACGAAAACTAACAACTAGGATGGGGGCAATAAGAAAAACAAGCGAGACCCCAGATGCCCATTGCAACTGCTGAATACGATTACATCGTGGTCGGCGCCGGCCCCGCCGGTTGCCTGCTGGCCAATCGTCTGTCCGCCAACCCCGCCCACCGCGTCCTGCTGCTGGAAGCCGGTGGCCGCGACAATTACCCTTGGATCCACATTCCAGTCGGTTACCTGTTCTGCATTGGTAACGCGCGTACCGACTGGTGCTTCAAGACCGAAGCCCAGGCCGGCCTGCAAGGGCGCGCCTTGAGTTACCCAAGGGGCAAGGTGCTCGGCGGCTGCTCGTCAATCAACGGCATGATCTACATGCGCGGCCAGGCCCAGGACTACGACGGCTGGGCGGCGGCAGGCAACCCCGGCTGGGCCTGGAAGGACGTTCTGCCGCTGTTCAAGCACAGCGAAAACCACTTTGCCGGCGGTTCTGAATTCCACAGCGATGGCGGCGAGTGGCGTGTCGAACAACAGCGCCTGTCGTGGCCGATCCTCGATGCGTTTCGTGAAGCGGCAGCCCAGAGCGGCATCGCCAATATCAATGACTTCAACCAGGGCGATAACGAAGGTTGCGGCTACTTCCAGGTCAATCAAAAGGCCGGTGTGCGCTGGAATGCGGCCAAGGCATTTCTCAAGCCAGTCCGCCAGCGGCCCAACCTGACCGTGTTGACTGACGTGGAAGTTGACCGGGTGCTGCTGGAAAATGGCCGCGCGTCGCAGGTGCTGGGCCGTCAACACGGCCAGCCGCTAAGCTGGAAAGCACGCAAGGAAATCGTACTGTGCGCTGGCGCCGTCGGCTCGCCGGGCATTCTGCAACGCTCGGGGATCGGCCCCGCCAATGTGCTTAAACCACTGGGCATTGGCGTAGTGCATGAATTGCCTGGGGTCGGCGGCAACCTGCAGGATCACCTGCAACTGCGACTGATCTACAAGCTGGAAAATGCCCGCACTCTCAACCAGATTGCCGGCACGCTGTGGGGCAAAATGGGCATGGGCCTGCGCTACCTGTATGACCGTAGCGGCCCGTTGTCGATGGCGCCGAGCCAACTGGGCGCGTTTGCTCGCTCCGGTCCGGAGCAGACCTCGGCCAACCTTGAATACCATGTGCAGCCGCTGTCCCTGGAGCGCTTTGGCGAGCCGTTGCACGGCTTCCCGGCGTTTACCGCATCGGTCTGCGACCTGCGCCCGCAAAGCCGCGGCCGCGTGGATATTCGCTCGGCCAATCCGGCGGATGCGCCGCTGATACAACCCAATTACCTCAGCCATCCCGAGGACCTGCGCGTGGCCGCCGACGCCATCCGCCTGACCCGACGCATCGTCGCCGCACCGGCCCTGAGCCAGTTCAAACCGGTGGAATACCTGCCCGGCGACGCGCTGCAAACCGAAGAACAACTGCACGAAGCCGCTGCCCGTATCGGCACCACCATCTTCCATCCGGTTGGCACCTGCCGCATGGGCAATGACCAGGACGCCGTGGTCGATAGCCAACTGCGCGTGCACGGCATTCCCGGCCTGCGCGTTGCCGATGCGTCGATCATGCCGCGCATCACCTCCGGCAATACCTGCTCACCCACGCTGATGATCGCGGAGAAGGCCGCGCAGCTGATCCTTTCACCGACTACTGTAGGAGCGAGCTTGCTCGCGAAAAACCCACCAGCACCGCGCACTACAGGGCACCCCGCGTAACACTTGACGATTTTCGCGAGCAAGCTCGCTCCTACATGGAAATTGAGAAATAGCGGCGCTGAGGCTGGCGCCGACAGTGGAACAACAATAAATAATCACTGTGAGGGACACCCGATGTCAGAACATGCTCAACCCCTGGGCTCGGCGGCCAGAGCAAGCACCGCCAACGAATCAAGAAAGGTCATTTTCGCCTCGTCCCTGGGGACGGTGTTCGAGTGGTATGACTTTTTCCTCTATGGCGCCCTGGCGGCGGTGATCAGCAAGCAGTTCTTCGCCGGGGTCAACGACACTACGGCGTTTATCTTCGCCTTGATGGCCTTTGCCGCAGGCTTTGTGGTGCGGCCATTCGGTGCGTTGGTGTTCGGCCGCCTGGGCGACATGATCGGGCGCAAGTACACCTTCCTCGTCACCATTATCCTGATGGGCGTGGCGACCTTCTGCGTCGGGCTGTTACCCACCTACGCCAGCATCGGTATCGCCGCACCGATCATCCTGATCGTGCTGCGCATGCTACAGGGCCTGGCTCTGGGCGGCGAATACGGTGGCGCGGCCACCTATGTGGCCGAGCACGCGCCGCCGGGCAAGCGCGGGCTGCATACCAGCTGGATTCAATCCACCGCCACCCTCGGCCTGTTGCTGTCGTTGCTGGTGGTGCTGGCCTGTCGTTACTTCACGGGCGATCAGTTTGAAGTGTGGGGCTGGCGCATTCCGTTCCTGTTTTCCATCGTGCTGCTGGGCATCTCGACCTGGATCCGCATGAGCCTGCACGAGTCGCCGGCCTTCTTGAAAATGAAAGAGGAAGGCAAGGCCAGCAAGGCGCCGATCCGTGAGTCATTCGGTAAATGGGAAAATCTCAAGGTGGTGCTGATCGCACTGTTCAGCATTAACGGCGGGCAGGCCGTGACCTTTTACGCGGCGCAATTCTATGTGTTGTTCTTCCTCACCCAGTTCCTGAAGATGGACCCCGCCCTGGCCAATATGCTGCTGATCATCAGCGTGGTAATTGGTGCACCGTTCTTTATCCTGTTTGGCTGGCTGTCAGACAAAGTCGGGCGTAAACCGGTGCTGATGCTTGGCCTGCTGCTGGCGACCGCGCTGTACTTCCCGATCTTCAAGGGCCTGGCGCACTACACCAACCCGGCGATGGACCAGGCCAGCCGTCAAGCCCCGATTACCGTACTGGCCGACCCGGCAACCTGCACCTTCCAGTTCGACCCGGTGGGCAAGGCACGTTTTGACAGCCCGTGCGACAAGGTCAAGACCTTCCTGGTCAAACAGGGCCTGCCCTATAGCAGCGCCGCCGCCCCAGCGGGCAGCCCGGTGCAGGTGAGCGTGGGCGATGTGCGTATCGACGGCTTTGATGAGGCGGCCCTGCGTGGCGCAGTGGCCCTGGCTGGCTACCCCACATCGGCGGACGTGGCCCAGGTCAACAAGGTCATGGTAGTGGTGCTGATCGTCGTGCTGATCCTGATCGCGGCCATGTGCTACGGGCCATTGGCGGCGCTGATGGTGGAGCTGTTTCCAACACGCATCCGCTACACCTCGATGTCCCTGCCCTACCATATCGGCAACGGCTGGTTTGGCGGGTTCCTGCCGACGGTATCGTTTGCCCTGGTGGTGTACACCGGCGATATCTTCTATGGCCTGTGGTACCCAGTGGTGGTGACGGGGGTTAGCCTGGTTGTCGGGTTGTTCTGTCTTAAAGAAACCCGGCATGTAGATATCGATAACAACTGAGTTCGTTTGAACATTGGAGATCCCCTGTGGGAGGGGCGGTGCGACGATTCGACTTGCTCCCGATAGCAGTGGTTCAGTCAATATCTTCATGGCTGACATACCGCAATCGGGAGCAAGCCCCCTCCCATATTCGGTTGTTGTTGCTCACACATATTGCTGTACATCCATACAGATAATGGTTGCTCAAATCCCTCTGACTGAGCATCCTGCAAGGCATCAATCCAATCTGATGGGATGACCATGCGGCTGTACCTCTGTGAAAAACCTTCCCAGGCCAAGGATATCGCGGCCGTGCTCGGCGCCAGTCGCCGCGGCGACGGCTGTTGGCTGGGCAATGGAGTCACCGTCACCTGGTGCATCGGCCACCTGCTGGAAACCGCTCCGCCCGACGCCTACGACGCCAAGTACAAGCGCTGGGTGCTGGCCGACCTGCCGATCGTGCCGGAAAAATGGAAGATGCTGGTCAAGCCCAAGACCGCCAGCCAATACAAGGCCGTCAAGCGCTTGCTGGGGGAAGCCCTGGAGTTGGTAATTGCTACCGATGCCGACCGCGAAGGCGAGATGATCGCCCGCGAACTGGTGGAGCATTGCCGCTACCGCGGGCCGATCCAGCGCTTGTGGCTGTCGGCACTTGACGACGCCTCCATTCGCAAGGCTTTGGCTGCGCTCAAGCCCGGTGCAGAAACCTTCAGCCTGTATCATTCGGCGCTGGGCCGCTCCCGCGCCGACTGGCTGATCGGCATGAACATGAGCCGCCTGTTTACCCTGCTGGGGCGCCAATCCGGTTACCAGGGCGTATTGCCGGTAGGCCGGGTGCAAACCCCGACCCTGCGCCTGGTGGTGGACCGCGACCGCAGCATCGCGGATTTCGTGCCGGTGGCATATTGGGCCATCGATGTGGACCTGCGCCACGAGCGCATGACCTTCACTGCCCAGTGGCGCGCCCATGACGATGCCTGCGACGATCAGGGCCGCTGCCTTAACCCGCAATTGGCGCGGGACGCGGCCGACGCCATGCTTAATGCCGCCACTGCGCGGCTGGTGAAGCTGCGCACCGAACGCATGCGCGAAGTGGCGCCCCTGCCCTTCGACCTCGGCACGCTGCAGGAAATCTGCTCGAAGAAGCTCGGCCTGGGCGCTCAGGAAACCCTGGATATCGCCCAGTCCCTCTACGAGACCCATAAGGTCATCACCTACCCGCGCAGCGATTGCGGCTACCTGCCGCTGAGCCAGCACAGTGAAGCACCGAAGATTCTCGCGGCCCTGGGCCGTGCGGATGCGGCAGTCAACGAGCTGATGCCGCATATCGACCCCCAGCGCCGCTCGCGGGCCTGGAATGACGCCAAGGTCAGCGCCCACCACGGCATCATCCCCACCGGGGCGGGCAAGGATTTAAGCCAACTGACCGGCAAGCACCGTGCGGTCTATACCCTGATACGTGCGCGCTACCTGGCGCAGTTCCTGCCCAACCATGAATATGACCGCACCCAGGCGGACTTCGACTGTGCGGGCCAGGCATTGCGCGCGGTAGGCAAAGTCATTATCGAGCCAGGCTGGAAACGCGCATTGCCCGAAGCCCTGGCCCCCGCCAAAGGCCGAGAAGCGCCCGCGCCACAGGCCTTGCCGACACTGGTGCAGGGCCAGGACTACGCCGTAGCCAAAGTCAATCTCAAGGACCTGTGGACCCAACCGCCCAAACCCTTTACCGAAGGCGACCTGATCAAGGCGATGAAAAACGTCGCCAAGCTGGTGGAAGACCCACTGCTCAAGCAAAAGCTCAAGGACACCACCGGCATCGGCACCGAAGCCACCCGCGCCGGGATCATCCAGGGCTTGCTCGACCGTGGTTACCTGGTGAAGAACGGCAAGGCCCTGTCGGCCACCCCGGCGGCGTTCAGCCTGATCGACGCAGTACCCCGCGCCATCGCCGACCCAGGCACCACCGCCATCTGGGAGCAGGCGCTGGACATGGTGCAAAGCGGCGAAATGAGCCTTGAGGAATTCGTCGCCAAGCAAGCGGCGTGGATGAGCAAGCAGGTGGCGCGCTGCAACGGCATGCGCATGACCATCACTGGCCCAGCCAGCCCCGCAGGCCGAGGCGCCACACCCTGGAAGAAGAAACGCAAGAGCGCCCCACGTAAGACGGCAGCCAGCCCCAAACGGGCGAAAAAACCGACAACGGCGGGGTAATACCGGAAAAAATCCGGCAAATGACGTTTTTCGACGGGTTTAACGCCGCTTTGGGTCTTGCCCTGCCGTGGGCCGTCTAGGATTCTGTAGGGGATCTGGACTACCTACAACAACACCGGAGTGGCCGCCATGAAGACCGTCGCACAATTGCTTAAAGCCAAGGACCAAAAAAACCAGGACGTCCACACGATCAAATGGGATCACACCGTCTTTGAAGCCTTGGTCCGGATGTCGGAAAAAAACGTCGGGGCTCTGCCGGTGGTCAAGGATGACGTGGTGGTAGGCATCATCAGTGAACGTGATTACGCGCGCAAAATCATGCTCAAGGGCCTGTCGTCGGTCACCACCAAGGTCCATGAGGTGATGAGTTCGCCAGTCATAACGGTGGACACCCATAAAAGTGTCGAGGAATGCATGAACATCATGACCGACAGTCACCTGCGTCACCTGCCGGTGGTCGAAGACGGCAAACTGCTTGGTCTGCTGTCCATCGGCGACCTGGTCAAGGAAGCCATTGCCGAACAAGCAGCCTTGATCCAGCAGTTGGAGCAGTACATCCGCGGCGAATAGGGGAACCCATGCTCGACACCTTGGTACATCAGGAAGACCACCTCGACACCCTGCACCGGGCCATGGCCGGACGACACTTTGTGGTGCTGACCGGTGCAGGGATCAGCACCTCGTCGGGCATCCCTGATTACCGCGACAGTGAGGGTGTGCGCCGCGGCAAGGCCCCAATGATGTACCAGGAATTCCTCGCCACCCCAGAGGCGCGGCGCCGTTACTGGGCGCGGGCGATGCTGGGTTGGCCGCGGGTGCGCATTGCCCAGCCAAACAAGGCCCATCGGGCGCTGGCGACGCTGCAACAGCGCGAGCTGATCAGTGGGCTGATCACGCAAAACGTCGACACCCTGCATGACCAGGCCGGCAGCCACGATGTGATTGAGCTGCATGGCAGCCTGCATCGGGTGCTGTGCCTGGATTGCCAACTGCGCAGCGCACGCGATGCGATCCAGCGGCAGATGGACGTCGATAACCCTCACATGGCGCAGGTGCATGCCGTGCAAGCGCCGGATGGCGACAGCTTGCTCGACACCGCGTTCGAACAGCGCTTCCAGGTGCCCCGCTGCCCCCATTGCAATGGCGAACGTCTCAAACCTGACGTGGTGTTCTTTGGCGAGAACGTCGCACCGGCGACGGCGCTCAAGGCGATGAGTGCGGTAGACCATGCTGACGGTTTGCTGGTGGTGGGGTCGTCGCTGATGGCCTATTCGGCGTTCCGCTTGTGCAAGGCGATGGTCGGACAGGGTAAGCCGGTGATTGCGATCAACCTGGGCAAGACCCGAGGAGATGAGCTGCTGCAGGTTAAAATCCAGGCTTCCTGCGAGCAGCTTCTGCCGTTATTGGTCGACCGGCTCCAGACCCACACCGCCAAAAAATGACGCCCAAGTCACGTTTTCCCGCATTCTCCCGTCCCTACAACGATTTATGTAGTGAGCAAAAATAATCACTACATAATCGTTGACGTAAGCTTTTTGTCCTTGCATGATCTAGACGTCTCCCGGATCGGGAGCGTTGGTAACACGCGTTTTGAACAGGCTCGTCTGACCGCCGAGCTGTTTTTCCGGATGTGCACTGCCCACAAGGCGGATTGATGAAGCTGACCAGCCCCGAGAGGGACAGGTACAAGGAGCCTAAACGCTGCTTGTCTTCGTTATGAAAGCATTGCGTAGCAGTTCATCAGCAAGACTACATGCATCAGGCTCAAGACCCTGCCCGTATTCGGCAGACCGTCACTGACGCCCGGTTTTCCGAACCGGAGACAACTAAAGAGTTTTAACGAATCAACTGATAGATCGCCAACTGGTCAAGGGGCTTACACATGAATCTGAACAACCAACCAACTATCGATGAATTGGCTGAGATGTTCGCAGCGCAGAAAGACACACTCGACGACCATATCCTGTGGATTGGCAAATCGGGCGAAGTGCAAATTGACTGCCTGGCTCCCAACACCAAAGAGGCCGAGTTCGACCGCAATAACCGTGAGCTGGCGGCGCGCCTGAAGATGTACCGCCGGGGCCAGGGTTATGTCGGCAAGAAAGCTGCGGCCGACCGCAATTTTATCGAGCAGGTGTTCGATACCCTTAACAATGCCTGGGCATCTTTCAAGGATAACTCGCAGGTTAAAGTGATCGATCGCTACTACTAATAAGCATCACTCGATCAAGTGTGGGAGTTGGCTTCCCAGCTCCCATACTTTTTTGTGAGTTGTTCAAAAAGTTGGAAACCTGCCCTTCCCCGCTTCATCGCAAAAGATATCAAACAATACTTGGGCCGCCGCCGATAGTTCATGCCCGGGCTTGGTCAATACTCCTATCGGCCGCTCGATCACCGGGCCGCTCAAGGTAATGCAATGTGCCCCCGCTTCCTCCATTTGCCGCGCACATAACGCAGGCACAGCACTGACCCCCAAGCCACTGGCAACCATCTTGCCCACCGTTGCCAGTTGATGGCTTTCCAGCGCCACGGGCAGCTTCATTTGCAAAGCACCCAAGTGATCTTCCAGCATCACCCGCACTGTAGATGGCCGCTGCAAGGTAATGAACGGATGCTCCAACAGGGTTTTCCAGTCGATTTCAGCGCATTGCGCCAAGGGCGAATCTCCCGGCACCACGGCAATAAAGCGGTCCAGGTACAGCGGCGTGAAGGCCAACGATGAACCTTCGGACGGCTCGAATGCCACGCCCAGCTCGACCTGGCGATCACGCACCATCTCCAGCACTTGTTCATTGATCAGGTCATGCACCGTCACATTCACCTGGGGGTAACGTGCGCGGAATATCTTCAGGATCGGCGGCAACAAGTTGCCGGCGAACGATGGCATCGCCGCTACCGTTACCCGCCCGCGTTGCAGCGTGAATCGCTGGCGCAGTTCGTCCTCGGCATTGTCCCAGTCAGCGATCAATCGACGTGCCAGGGGCAGCAGCGATTCACCTTCAGGGGTTAGCGCAACATTGCGTGTGTTACGGCTGAACAAGCGTCCACCCAACCCTTCTTCCAGGCCCTTGATCGTTAAGCTGAGAGCCGATTGAGAAAGGTGCAGGCGCTCGCAGGCCGCGGCAAAGCTCAGGCTCTGGGCCACGGCGAGAAAGGCACGCATCTGTTTAACGGTCATGGAGCTGCTCCGGACGAAGGATCGACTATGCTGTTTTCTAAATCAATCAACCTTAAAAAACAACTTAACAAATCAATCCATCAGCGCAACACTCGGTTCACTGGCTGGACCACAAACAATAAAAGAGGTGCATATGGCAGGTTTCGATAAACGCGTGGCGTCCTATGAAGAAGCGCTGGCAGGTCTGGAAGATGGCATGACCGTGCTCTCCGGCGGTTTTGGCCTGTGTGGCATTCCGGAAAACCTCATCGCCGAAATCAAACGCAAAGGCACCCGCGACCTGACAGTGGTTTCCAACAACTGCGGCGTCGATGGCTTCGGCCTGGGTGTGCTGCTGGAAGAAAAGCAGATCAGCAAAGTGATCGCCTCCTATGTAGGTGAAAACGCCTTGTTCGAAAAGCAGCTGCTCAGCGGCGAAATCGAAGTGGTGCTCACTCCCCAAGGTACCCTGGCGGAAAAAATGCGCGCAGGCGGCGCCGGTATCCCGGCCTTCTTCACCGCCACCGGCGTCGGCACCCCGGTTGCCGAAGGCAAGGAAACCCGCGAATTCAATGGCCGCCCCTACTTGATGGAAGAATCCATCACCGGCGATTTTGCCATCGTCAAAGGCTGGAAGGCCGACCACTTCGGCAACGTCATCTACCGCCACACCGCCCAGAACTTCAACCCGCTGGCCGCCACCGCCGGCAAGATCACCGTGGTCGAAGTCGAGGAAATCGTCGAACCGGGCGAGCTGGACCCGGCGCAGATCCACACCCCTGGCATCTACGTCGACCGGATCATCTGCGGCACCTTCGAGAAGCGCATCGAACAGCGCACCGTCCGCAAATAATCCACGTCCAGAACAATAAGAGGAAATCACCATGGCGCTTACCCGCGAACAAATGGCTCAACGCGTCGCCCGCGAAATGCAGGACGGCTATTACGTAAACCTGGGCATCGGCATTCCGACCCTGGTGGCCAACTACATCCCCGACGGCATGGAAGTGATGCTGCAATCGGAAAACGGCCTGCTCGGCATGGGCCCGTTTCCTACCGAAGACACTATCGACGCCGACATGATCAACGCCGGCAAGCAAACCGTCACTGCGCGCATCGGCGCATCGATCTTCTCCTCTGCCGAGTCCTTCGCAATGATTCGCGGCGGGCATGTCGACCTCACCGTGCTCGGCGCATTTGAAGTGGACGTACAAGGCAACATCGCCTCGTGGATGATCCCCGGCAAGCTGGTCAAGGGCATGGGCGGCGCCATGGACCTGGTGGCTGGCGCGGAAAATATCATCGTGATCATGACCCACGCATCCAAGGACGGTGAGTCCAAATTGCTCAGCCAGTGCAGCCTGCCTCTGACCGGCGCGAACTGCATCAAGCGTGTACTGACGGACCTTGCGTACCTGGAAATCGAAAATGGCGCTTTTGTCCTTAAGGAACGCGCACCTGGCGTCAGCGTTGAAGAGATTGTAAGCAAGACCGCCGGTAAACTGATCGTCCCGGACCACGTTCCAGAAATGCACTTCCAGTGAGGACAGATTCCATGCAAGACGTCGTGATTGTTGCTGCCACCCGCACCGCCGTGGGCAGCTTCCAAGGTTCGCTGGCGAGCATTCCGGCCCCGGAACTGGGCGCTGCGGTGATCCGCCGCCTGCTGGAACAGACCGGCCTGGACCCGGCCGAAGTCGATGAAGTGATCCTCGGCCAAGTGCTCACCGCAGGTTCAGGCCAGAACCCGGCGCGCCAGGCTTCGATCCTCGCCGGCCTGCCCCACGCCGTGCCGAGCCTGACCCTGAACAAGGTCTGCGGCTCGGGCCTCAAGGCCCTGCACCTGGGCGCACAGGCCATTCGTTGCGGCGACGCCGAGGTGATCATTGCCGGCGGCATGGAAAACATGAGCCTGGCCCCGTACGTATTGCCCGCCGCGCGCACCGGTTTGCGCATGGGCCATGCAAAGATGATCGACAGCATGATCACCGACGGCCTGTGGGATGCGTTCAACGATTACCACATGGGTATCACCGCCGAGAACCTGGTGGACAAGTACGGCATCAGCCGTGAAGCCCAAGACGCCTTCGCCGCCGCCTCCCAGCAAAAAGCCGCCGCCGCTATTGAGGCCGGACGTTTTGCCGACGAGATCACCCCGATCCTGATTCCCCAGCGCAAAGGCGACCCGGTGGCTTTCGCGGTGGACGAACAACCCCGCGCCGGTACCACGGCCGAATCCCTGGCCAAGCTCAAGCCGGCGTTCAAGAAAGACGGCAGCGTCACCGCCGGCAACGCCTCCAGCCTCAACGACGGCGCCGCCGCCGTGCTGCTGATGAGCGCCGACAAAGCCCGCGCCCTCGGCTTGCCAGTACTGGCGCGTATCGCCAGCTACGCCAATGCGGGCGTGGACCCGGCCATCATGGGCATCGGTCCGGTATCGGCCACCCGCCGCTGCCTGGACAAGGCCGGCTGGCAGTTGGCAGACCTGGACCTGATCGAAGCCAACGAAGCCTTCGCTGCGCAATCTTTGGCAGTGGGCAAAGAGCTGGAATGGGACGCCGATAAAGTCAACGTCAACGGCGGCGCGATCGCCATCGGCCACCCGATTGGTGCCTCAGGTTGCCGCGTGCTGGTGACCCTGCTGCATGAAATGATCAAGCGCGATGCCAAGAAAGGTTTGGCGACGCTGTGCATCGGCGGCGGCCAAGGCGTGGCCCTGGCGCTCGAACGCAGCTGACCTGTAGGAGCGAGCTTGCTCGCGAAAATCGTCAACGATCACGCAGCGCTCCTGTTAGAACGTGTTGCCTGTGAGTTCTTCGCGAGCAAGCTCGCTCCTACAGGTGAGACATAACGAGCAATACAGAAAAGGCCTGGCTCCACGAAAAGCCACGCCTTTTCTTTTATCGATACCCCTGAATGAACTCGGTCAAAATGTGTGGCTTGCCTGCTCCCACATTCGATCTCATTGCCTGTCACTTTGTGGCACCGCAAACACCGCACTCGCCCGCAGCACAACGCGCTCATCCACTTGCAAACTCAGCGTGGCAAACGCCATGTGCCTCCCGCGCTTATGGCTGTCCAAGCGCACCACCATCCACTCCCCCACCTGCACGGCGCCCAGGTAGTCCACGGTCATGCTGGCGGTAATCAACGGTAACGGCGGCTCGCTGGAAAACGCCATGGCGTAATCCATGCCGATATCCGCCAGGGTTGCCAGCACCCCACCGTGCACCGTACCGCGCCCATTGGCGTGACGGTTATCGGCGCGCAGGCCGACTTCAAGCTGCAAGCCTTCGCCCCGGCAGTACGCCGGGCCGAGCAGGTCCAGTAATGGGCTGCTGCGAGGTAATGGAACAAAGCCTTGAGGAATGGCATGGGTGGTCATGGCGGCTCTTCCTGCGAACGAGCGTTAAGGTGTACGCCAAGCGTCACGCAGCCGCCATTACCATCATCCGCGCAAATTCCCCGCCATGCGTGGCGAGTTGCTGCGTCAGCGTTTCATGCAGCGCTGATAGCGCTCATCCACGCGCTTGGCGAACCATGCCGTGGTCAGGTTGCGGGTGATCTTCGGGCTCTTGAGCACAATGCCCGGCAGGATCGCCCGTGGCAGCGGCTTGCCCGCGGCCTGATCGGCCAGGCTGAAGACGCGCTTGTATAACGTGGTGTCCTCGAAGTCCAACTGGTCGCCCTGCTCCAACTGGCTGCGGATGCTCGGGTTGCGCATATCCAGCTTCGCCCCCAGTGAGCGCACCGCCAGTTCGGTGGTGCCGGGCAGCAGGGAGCCATAGCGGATCAAGTCCCCATCCAGCGCCAGCTCTTTGCCCGTCACGCGGCTGACCGCGGCCTGGAACGCAGCATTGCGGCTGGCGTACCAACCGGCATTGAAATCGGCAAAGCGGTACAGCGGCTGGTCGTAGCTCACCGGGTAGCCGAGCAAATGGGCGATGCCGAAGTACATACCACCGCGACGGGTGAAGACTTCGCGGCGAATCGTGCCGTCCACCGTGTAGGGATAACCCCGCGCCTGCTTTTGTGCGAAGTCGATACTGACCTGCATCGGGCCTGCGGTGTGCACCGGGTTGAAGCCGCCAAACAGCGTATTGCCCAGGGGCACCATGCTGATGAAGTCATCGAAGATCGCGCTCAGGTCCTTCTCGGTGCGGGCGGCATTCAAGCGGTCGGCATAGGTCTTGCCAGTGGGCGAACGCAATTGCAACGCGCTGCGTACCACGAACGCGGGCACATGCACCTTGCCGGCACGGCGCAGGATTTCATCCTGGGCGATCTTGCCCATGCCGGGCACTGGTGGGTCGACCTGAAAAGTGGACTCCTGCTCGGTCACCGCCAGTACGGCGCAGATGTTTTCAGTGCTGGGGTAGATCTTTTGGGTGTCGAAGGCGGTGTAGATGTCCTGGGCCCAACCGTTGCGGTCCGCCACCTTGGCCGGCAGCAGGCGCACGATCTGCGCCTTCACCTCGGCTTCACTGCGCTCAGGCTGCTGCGGGCCGCGTGAAGTGGAACAACCGGCGAGCACCAGCAAAGGCATGAGGCAGAGGAGCAGACGGCTTGAATACATGGGGCTTCCTTGATGAACGACGGGCCGGACAGTGCAGATATCGACAGGTAAGTCTAACCGGGGTTCGTCGGTGTGCAGAACCGGCTGCCTGGTCGTAGCTGAAACATCCCACATAACTGCCGGATAAGCTCTACCCCCCTGCCCCGGGAACCGCTGCAAAGTTCCTCGCCTGATTGAACAGTGCGAGGGATTGCAGATGGCTTTTTTCGTCAGAGCCCCGGTTGTCGGGGCTGTTGCTTGAACCCGGCCATCGGCAGGCTGGCCCTGACCCCGATGGATGTGCAGACGCCCAACGCTGAGGGGGTTCTGCGCGATTTTCGCGATTGCCTGAATACGTTTGACGCCTGGGCCGAGAGTTTCTGGAGCTTCTCGGCGCTGGATGTGGAGCAGGTGTTCAAGGTCGGGGATGAAGTGGCGCTCGTTGCACCGATCAACCGTTCCCTGCTTCCCAGCAGCACCGTCGCCACATGCCCGGCCAGCGGGACGCTGACCCTGGTGCATATGTTCCAGAGCACCCGGTTCGTACCTGTCGGCAACACGCCGGTGATGTTGCAACGCGTTGATCCAAACGGCGGCGCACTGGGCGACCCCATCCACAAGACCATCGGCCCGAGCGGCATTCTCGAGATCACCGAGTGTGATCGCAACCAGCAATATCGGGTCAGTTTTTACCCCAACGTTTCCCGCGATCACGTCAAGGCGCTGTATGCGTCTTATCAGTCAGTCATCGGCGGGCTGGAAGTGCGTCTGCGTGAAACGTGGGACAGCAGGTTCCAGGCGCAGTGGACGGGCTACACGGACGCGACACCGCTTGACCGACGTCAGTTGCTGGAAACGGCGTTTCTCAGTGGTATGGGCAAGGCGCTTTACAGCCTGTGGGACAACGTTACCCAGCTGTACGACCTGTTGGCCGATCTCAAGCCCAACAGCGAGAAGCTGCTGCAATACCTGTCTCAAGCGCAATTGGATGAGCTGTTGACGCTGGGTACAGACGCGATTGCCCAGGGCCTGCTGGTGCTCAGTGATGAGCCACTGTTGTTTATCTACGTGGCGGCGATGGTCAGCTGGATGCGCATGTTGCCGCCGCCGGACATGAGTGAGCTGTGGGGCGAAATCACCGGTGAGGTACTGATCGGGTTGCTGCTGATTCGCGTCTTGGGGGCGATGGGCGTGGCGGCGCGGTTGGGGGCTCAGGTGCTCAGCCCTATCAGGTCCGGGCGAGCGCGGGCGTTGTTGGAGATGCTGGCCAAGCAGCTTGTGGGGCCGGGGTTGGGGCCGCATGTGGAGGCGGCTAAGCCGTTGTTGCTGAGCAGTGCGGCGACGCCGGTCAAGGTAGTGCCGGCTGTACCGTTGAAGGCTGGGGATCAACTGGTTTCGAACCCGGTGCCCGCAGTGCGAAGCAAGGCCCGGCAGACGGTACTGTTACGGCAGGAGCATGTCGATGATGCGCCGGCCATGGCTTCGAATCCCAAGGGGGATGCGACGGCGCCTGCGGACAAGACGGTCACTCATGGCTGCCCGGTGTCGATGGTCACCGGGGAGGAATTGCTGACCCTCACCGATGGTGCGCTGGACGGGATCGACGCGCTTGTATCGCACCAGTGCGGTAGAAGTGGATTGTGGGTTGGGGTTTGGCTGGAGTCATGCGCTGGCGCACAGGCTTTGTGTGTCGGGCGATTCGGTGGTGTGGACCGATCATGAGAACCGCTCGACTACCCTGCCCTTGCCGACTTCTGCTCGGCCTGCGATTACCAACAGCCTGGCGGAAGCGGCGATCTACTTGGGCTCGGCTCCTGATGAGTTAGTGCTGGCCCAGGCGTCGCGGTTCTATCACTTTCGCGACGGTGTACTGACTGCGATCAGCGATGCGTATGACAACCGCCTGCGCATTTGCCGTGATCCTTCCGGGCGGATCGAGCGGCTGGATAACGGTGCTGGTCGCTCGCTGCTGCTGCGTTATGAGCTGGATCGAATCGTGGCGGTGGACTACCAGGTGCATCGCGCCAAAGGGCGCGAGCCCTACGTCTGGGAGACCGAGCAGAACGTTGTTTCCTACGCCTATGACGAAGACGGACGACTGGTTTGCGCGACCAANCATCGCGCCAAAGGGCGCGAGCCCTACGTCTGGGAGACCGAGCAGAACGTTGTTTCCTACGCCTATGACGAAGACGGACGACTGGTTTGCGCGACCAATGCCGTCGGTGAAAGCGAACGTTATCGGTACGACGAGCAGCASGTCATTGTCGAGCGGCAGTTGGCCGGTGGAGCGAGTTTCTTTTGGGCGTGGGAAGGCTCCGGCAAGGCGGCRCGYTGCGTCCGGCATTGGGCGAGTTTTTCGCAGATGGACACGCGGTATGCCTGGGCGGATGACGGCCGTGTCACCGTGCATAACGCTGATGGTAGCCAGGAAGTGTATGTCCACGAT
>NZ_LMGQ01000006.1:218760-306690 GCF_001427465.1 Pseudomonas sp. Root569
CGAGTTTTTCGCAGATGGACACGCGGTATGCCTGGGCGGATGACGGCCGTGTCACCGTGCATAACGCTGATGGTAGCCAGGAAGTGTATGTCCACGATCAGCGTGCACGCCTGGTGCAGCGCATCGATCCGGACGGCGCCCAGCATTTCAAATCCTACGATGACAAGGGTCGACTGACCGTCGAGCAGGATCCGCTGGGTGCGGTGACGGCCTATCAGTACGACGAAGCCGGACGCTTGGTGGCGCTGTTTCCGGGGGATGACGAGCCGACGTCCTACGAGCATGACAATGGTTTCGTACGCGTAGTCAGGCGTGGCGAGGCGGTCTGGAAATATGAGCGTAATAGCCAGGGCGATGTTACGCGCAGGACCGATCCTGACGGGCAGGTCACGGACTACAGCTACAACAAACGTGGGCAACTAACCGGGGTTTGGTATCCCAATCACAGCTGTCATCGGCTGGTGTGGAATGAGCGTGGGCAGTTGCTTGAGGAGCAATTGCCCACTGGCGGGATCAAGCGCTATCGCTATGACGATCTAGGGCGGCAGGTTGCCCGTGAGGATGAACACGGGGCGCTGACCCAGTATCAATGGGACGCCGTAGGACGTCTACTGAAACTGTCCCAGCCCGGCGGCGCTTGCCGGGAATTGAGCTACAACCCCTACGGGCTACAACCCCTACGGAAAAATCATCGCCGAGCGCGATGAACTCGGCCACGTCACCCGCTACGAATACGAAGGCGGCCTGCACCTGATCAGCCGCCGCATCAATGCCGACGGCACCCAGGTCAAATATCGCTACGACAACGTTCGCTTACTGCTCACCGAGATCGAAAACGAAGTCGGCGAAACCTACCAGCTCGCCTACCACCCCAACGGCCTGCTCCAACAGGAAACCGGCTTCGACGGCCAGCGCACCGCCTACGTCTACGACCTCAACGGCAACCTGCAGGAAAAGACCGAATACGGCGACGACGGCAGTCAGCTCATTACCCGCTACGAGCGCGACCACGCCGGACGCCTCGTCCGAAAAACCCTGCCCGATGACAGCCTGGTTGATTATGCCTACGACCGCCAAGGCAACCTCCTCAGCGTCGAAGACGGCCATTGGGCCCTGGCCTACGAATACGACCGGCAAAACCGCCTCACCGCCGAACACCAAGGCTGGGGCACCTTGCGCTACGGCTACGACGCCTGCGGCCAGCTGAAAAANCAACCACGACAAAGGCGGCCACCTCGCCACCGTCGAGCTCAATGGCGAAGTGCTCACCTCGCACCTGTTCCGTGCCGGTCGTGAACACCAACGCCAACAAGGCCAGCTGCTCAGCCACTACCACTACGACGACCAGAATCGTCTGCACGCCCACGCCATCACCCAACAACAAAACCACCGCTACCAGCGCCAGTACGACTACGACAAATCCGGCAACCTCACCCGCCTGCTCGACACGCGCAAAGGCGAACACCGCTACCACTACGACCCCCTCGCCCGCCTGACCCGCGCCGACCACTCCCAAGACGTGCAGGAGCGCTTCGCCCACAACCCGGCGGGCAACCTGCTCATGCAAGACCGCCCCGGCCCGGACATCGTCGCGGCGAACCGCCTGGTGATCCAGGGCGACCGTCACTACGACTACGACGCCTTCGGCAACCTCATCCGCGAACGACGCGGCAAGGGCCATCAGCTCGTCACTGAATACCGCTACGACTGCCAGCACCGGCTGATCAGCGTGACGAAGCCCAATGGCGAAACCGCCAGTTATCGCTATGACCCGTTTGGGCGGCGTATCAGCAAGACCGTAGATGGCAAGACCACCGAGTTTTTCTGGCAAGGCGACAAGCTGATTGCCGAGCACCATGCGGATTGTCATCGCAGCTACATCTACGAACCGAACAGCTTTCGTCCACTGGCGCTACTGGAAGGCTTCGGGCCACAAGCCACAACGCCCTACCACTACCAACTCGACCACCTCGGCACACCGCAGGAACTCACCACGCACGAAGGCGAAATCGTCTGGTCCGCCCACTACCGCGCCTACGGCCAGATCGCCCGACTCGACGTAGGCAAGATCGACAATCCACTGCGTTTCCAAGGGCAGTATTTCGATCAGGAAAGCGGGCTGCACTACAACCGCCATCGCTACTACAATCCGGATATTGGTCGCTACCTGACGCCGGATCCGGTGAAGTTGGCGGGTGGGGTCAATGCCTACCGATACGTGCCCAATCCAACAGGGTGGGTGGATCCGCTAGGCTTAAGTAGGTGTCCAGGCGCGGAGGAATGTAAGCCGCATCAAAATACGGAAACCTCTCAAGAACAGGCAAAGGTGAATGAGGGGGCTCCTTCGCTGCCTGGCGCAGATAAAAAAAGAGAATATCTATATCGCGGAGATTTAAGAGAACCCGATGAAATCTTTGAAAATGGATTTGAAAGTAGAGGAGCAAGCACAGACATTTTCCTACACACGTTGAATAATGCCAGCCCTCCTAGCAATTTCGTCCCCACTTCGATCTCAAGGAGACAAGCGTTGGAGTTCGCTTCAAATTTTGGCTTCGAAGAAGGCTTTCTTTACACATTGAGAAAAATCCCTGGAATAGACGTAAACAAGGAGTTGGGCATGCGTTCCAAACATAAGAATGAATTAGAAATAGCAATTCCAGGACGAATAGATACGAAGGATATTTTAGGTGCATCCCCAGTCAATGAAGACGGCACCTTCAAGGGATACACGATATTGAACCCTAATAGGAAATACCCATGAAATCACGTGAAATCACTATCATCAAAAATGGTATACGTGACAGTGCTGTGATCGAATACGAAGGAGGCAAGCCCACCCTTTATCTTTTGCTACGTAATGGGACAAAAAAAACCTATACAGCAATGGATCTGTACGATTGCTTCGGTGTATTGAGAGCGGATATGAAAGATACAGTCTTTCTGTGCAAAGGCGCAAAAATCAACGTCCACACGTCAGGTATGTCTTCACATATGTCGAATGGACTTATTGCTTACGAGCTGGCAATGGGGCAACCAGACGGGGAAGTTGTGCATATATTCGCTCACGAGGAAAACGACCTCACCAACGATATACAAGAGCAGCATGATTTCTGCCAGCGCTGGGCTGAATCGGTGCAGACTTAACGAATTCCCCTGCGACAAATAAACTCCTTTGCCACAGGGTAAAACGCCGCCCTTAAATCCCCGCCAACGCCAAATCCATCGCAAAATACGTAAAGATCAAATCCGCCCCCGCCCGCTTGATCGACCCCAAGGTCTCGCGCACCACCCGGTCCTCATCAATCGCCCCGGCCTGTGCGCCAAATTTGATCATCGCGTACTCACCGCTCACCTGATACGCCGCCACTGGCAGGCGTGAAGCCTCGCGGATGTCGCGGATGATGTCGAGGTAGGCACCGGCTGGCTTGACCATCAGTGCGTCGGCACCTTCCTGTTCGTCGAGCAGCGATTCGCGCACGGCTTCGCGGCGGTTCATCGGGTTCATCTGGTAGCTTTTGCGGTCACCCTTGAGGGCGCTGCCGCCCGCTTCGCGGAATGGGCCGTAAAGAGCCGAGGCGAATTTGGTCGAGTAGGCCATGATCGGGATGTGGGTGAAACCGGCGTCATCGAGGGCGCGGCGGATGGCCTGGACCTGGCCGTCCATGGCGGCGGACGGAGCGATCACGTCGGCGCCGGCGCGGGCAGCGGCCACGGCTTGTTTGCCGAGGTTGACCAGGGTTGCGTCGTTGTCGACATGGGCACCGTGCATCACGCCGCAATGGCCATGGTCGGTGTATTCGCAGAAGCAGGTGTCGGACATCACAATCATTTCCGGCACTGCGTCCTTGATGATCGAGGACATGCGCGAAACCAGGCCGCGCTCTTTCCAGGTATCGCTGCCGTTGGCGTCGAGGTGGTGGGATACGCCGAAGGTCATCACCGACTTGATGCCGGCACGGGCGTAACGCTCGATCTCGCCGGCCAGTTTCTTCTCCGGGATACGCAGCACGCCCGGCATGCTGGTGATCGGCACGAAGTCGTCGATTTCTTCTTCGACGAAAATCGGCAACACCAAATCGTTAAGGGTGAATTCGCTTTCCTGGAACAAGCCACGCAGCTCCGGGGAACGGCGCAGGCGGCGTGGGCGGGCTTGGGGGAACTGACTGGTCATGGCTTTCCTGAAAAAATGGCTGAAATCTTTGGGGCCAAAGCTTATGCCCCCAAGTCCCGGCAACACAAATGCCAAGGGACCAATAGTGTATTGCCAGGCACGTAACAATTCATTGATCTAGAGCTGTAGTCGCCCTGCGATGCACACTGCCACGGCGCCACCTACCCAAACTTCATCCCCCTGGCGCTCGATGTGAATACGCCCCGCCCGCCCCATGGCCGTGCCTTGGCTGACCACGTAGCGGTTGGGCGCCAGGCCCTCGGCCAACAGCCATTGCGCCACACCGGCATTCAGGCTGCCGGTGGCCGGGTCTTCAGGGGCGCCGTCGCCGGCGACAAAGGCACGCACTTCAAAGTGTGCGTCTATTGCGTCACGTGCCGGGTCACAGGGGGCGATCACTCCCACGGCGAGATCTTGCAGTTGCGAATAGTCAGGTCGCAGGCCCAGCACCGCCTCACGATCAGCCAGCATCACCGCCAGCCAACCCGCCCCATTGTCGACCCACTGGCTGCGCACAATGGCCTCGGGCGCCAGGCCCAAGGCCAGCCGCACGCGCTCCAGCAACGGCGCCTCCAATGGCCCGGCACGCAACAACGGCGGTGCGATAAATGCCAACTCGTTACCTTGGCGGCGGATACGCACCAAGCCGATTTCGCACTCTTGGATAATCTCTTCCCCACGCGGCACGCCACCGGCCTGCAGCCACGCGTAACAACTGCCCAACGTGGGATGCCCGGCGAATGGCAGCTCCTTGAGGGTGGTGAAGATTCTTACCCGGTAATCGGCCCGCGGATCGCGAGGCGTCAGTAAAAACGTGGTTTCGCTGAGGTTGGTCCAATTGGCGAAGTCGGCCATTTGCTGGTCGGTAAGGCTGTCGGCGCCGAGCACCACGGCAAGCGGGTTGCCCTTGAGAGGCACTTCGCTGAAGACGTCCAGTTGTTTGAAATCGAAAGTCTGCATGCGTCAGCTCGGAATGTTCAGGCCACGGATCACCGCCGGACGTGCAACAAAGCCGTCCAGCGCGCGCAGTACGTTAGGGAAATCGGCAATGCCCACCAGGTCGCCGGACTCATAAAAGCCGATCAGGTTGCGGATCCAGGGGAAGGTGGCGATGTCGGCGATGCTGTAGTCGTCACCCATGATCCAGGTGCGGCCCAACAGGCGTTTTTCCAATACTTGCAGCAAGCGCCGGGATTCGGCGGCGTAGCGGTCCCGCGGGCGCTTGTCTTCATAAGCCTTGCCGGCGAACTTGTTGAAGAAGCCTAGCTGGCCAAACATCGGGCCGATCCCGCCCATCTGGAACATCAACCATTGCAGGGTTTCATAGCGGGTGGCCGGGTCTTCGGAGAGCAACTGGCTGGTTTTTTCCGCCAGGTAGATCAGGATCGCACCAGACTCGAACAACGCCAGCGGCTGCCCACCCGGGCCATTGGGGTCGATGATCGCGGGGATCTTGTTGTTGGGGTTCAGGGACAGGAACTCGGGGGACAGCTGGTCGTGGGTGTCGAAACTGACCTTGTGCGCCTCATAGGGCAGGCCCAGTTCTTCGAGCATGATCGACACCTTGACGCCGTTGGGCGTGGGTAACGAATACAGCTGCAAACGTTCCGGATGCTGGGCGGGCCATTTACTGTTGATCGGGAAAGCGGCAAGTGCATTCATTGAAGAACCCCTGGACGGAAAAGCCTCATGATAGTCATCCACCCGTTGTCGTGCATGGGTCATCGTTGCGCAACATTCCCCGGTTAGCATCCCGAGTGGCGAACCAAAGCGCCTGAATGCACTCTTAAGTGCGCCCGAAGGGTGAAAGGAGGCACCTTGCTATATCGACAGGGAACACCGCAGGACGCTTGAAGCGTCGCTGGGGCCGGGCTTGTCCGCCTTAATCCGACGCATGAAGACTCGAACCTATAATGAAGATCAAGCCTCTGCGCCTCGTGCAACGACTCAAACGTTATTCATACATGATGTTACCGCTGCTGCTGGTCAGCGCGGCCATCGTCACCGTCCTCGATGCCCGTGAAAGCCGTGCGCAACCCGTGGACGGCGTGCAAACCCTGGTATTCCTGCGCCACGGCGAAAAACCGGCCGGCGGTCTGGGCCAGCTCAATTGCCAGGGCCTGAACCGCGCCATGAACCTGGCCACGGTGCTGCCGGAAAAATTCGGCAAGGCCAACTACGTGTTTGCGGCCAACCCGACGCGCAATGTCGAGGAAGGCGAGCTGGATAATTCCTATAGCTACATTCGCCCGCTGATGACCATCAGCCCCAGCGCCATCAAGCTCGGCCTGCCGGTGAATATCAAGTTTTCGGCAAATGACACCAGCGCCCTCGCCGACGAACTGGTCGAAGACAAGTATCACAACGCGACGATCTATACCGCCTGGTCCCACGGTTACCTGCCGGAACTGATCAACAAGGTCGCCAGCGAAGCCGTCGGCGAAAAGCACACCATCACCGAAGACTGGTCCGGCAATGACTACGACTCGCTGTACGTGCTGACACTGACCTGGCACAACGGCAAGGCCTCGCTGCTCAGCCGCAACTATAAGCAGGGGCTGAACAACGGCGAGGAAAGCTGTCCGGATCCGACCCAGGTCAGTGCAGATATCTGAAGCTTGGGCCGCAGGGGCGTATGATGCCCGGCTATTGACTCACCTGCGGATTCTCTCCATGTCCAACCTCGCTTCCACCCAGCCCCGCCGGGGCTGGTCGTTCTGGTGGAAACCAGCGCTGTTTCTCCTGGTGGCCTGCATCGGCCTCTACTACGTGAAATGGTCGCCCTACTACCTCAAGGCGTTTGTAGCAGCCGACAACCACAGCATCGGCGCCTCGATCCTCAATGACCAGCAAAGCTCGCCCCTGGCGGCGGCGCTGGCCTATGCCCAGGTGTATTTCCTGGCGATCTGGAAAGCCGCCGTACTGGCGGTGATCCTCGGTTCGTTGCTGCAGGTGCTGATCCCCCGAGACTGGCTGCTGCGCCTGTTCGGCCGTGCCGGCCTGGGCTCGACCCTGCGCGGCGGGTTGTTTGCCCTGCCGGGGATGATGTGCAGTTGCTGTGCAGCCCCGGTGGCGGCAGGCATGCGGCGCCAGCAAGTGTCGGTCGGCGCGGCGCTGGCGTTCTGGATTGCCAACCCGGTGTTGAACCCGGCCACCCTGGTGTTCATGGGCTTTGTATTGGGCTGGGACTTCACCGCGCTGCGGCTGGTGGCGGGGATTGTGCTGGTGGTCGGGGTATCCCTGGTGGCGCAGCGTATTGCGCGCCCGGAGCAGGTACCGGAGGCGGCGCTGGAAGCCGTCGCCGAAGTCAGTACCGTGGAATCGCAACCGTTCCTGGTGCGCTGGCTGCGCACCCTATGGCAGTTGTTCTGGAGCACCATCCCGGTGTACATCCTGGCGGTACTGATCCTCGGCGCGGCACGGGTGTGGCTGTTCCCCCATGTAGACGGGGCGATGACCGACAGCCTGGTATGGCTGGTGCCGCTGGCGATTGTCGGCACACTGTTCGTGATTCCTACGGCGGCAGAGATTCCCATCGTACAAACCATGATGACCCTGGGCATGGGCACCGGCCCGGCCGTGGCGTTGCTGATGACCCTGCCAAGCGTGAGCCTGCCGTCGCTGTTGATGCTGCGCAAGGATTTCGATGCGAGGGTGCTGGTGACGGTGGCCGGGTTGACCATGCTGGTGGGGGTGGTGTGTGGGTTGATTGGGGCGGTGATTCTTTAGGGATGCGCTAAGGCTGAGGGCCCTGTTGGGGCATGGGTATCCACACAACTCTGACGTAGCGACCGTCAGTAACCACGATGCGAAGCGAGCCGCTCTTGATCTTGATCTTGATCTTGATCTGCTTCTGATCTTGATCTTAGGCGCCCCGTTAAACCACGCTGGCCGGAATTCGACAGGGATACGGGCACACCGAGCCTGGGCGAGGTGCCGAGTGGTGGGGCAAGAGCGTTTGGTTACTTTGCGCTTTTCAAAGTGACCCGCTGTAAAAGCGGAACCATAAGTGGCCGTTGCCCAAATAACGGATATGTACTCGGTCTGATTCAACATTCTGGTCGGCCGTCAGGCCGCCATCGGGGGCAAGCCCCCTCCCACATTTTGACCGTGTTCACCAATCAACATGTGGGAGCGGGCTTGCTCGCGAAGAGGCCCTTGAAATTCACTTATCAACCTCGTCGTCCGCTGCGCTCACGCAAATACTCCACCACTGCTGCCTGCTCGCCGACGAACTCGATCCGTGCGCCTTTCTTTTCACGCTGGAACGCGTACATCGGGTCGTAGTATTCGCGCAGCAATCCTTCAATCCACACCCGGTGCAGATCCACGGCGCCAGTTCGCGCCTGCTCCGCCAGAGCGTCCTGCAAGACGGCCTGCAACCGTTGGAAACGCTCACCGCCCAGACGCTTGTGGATATTGGCCAGGCTCTGGGTCAGGCGCTCGGCGAATAACGCCTGGCCGGTTTCACCAAACATCTCGATGAACTCGGCGCAAAGGTTCACCACGTAATCACCCAGGATGCGCTCGACGCGGCCCTCGACGCTGTCTTCCAGCCACACCATCGAAAATGTCTGCATGCTCTTGTGCAACGGCAAGGGCAAGGCGCAACTGCCGATCATGCGGCTCTCATCCTCGACCACAAACTGCTCGATGCCGCGTGCACGTTTCTTCAACAAGTCCACCGCCAGGCGGTTCTCAAAGTCGATATTCGACGGTTGCGACGTGGCGCGCTTGCCGAAGCTGGAACCACGATGATTGGCATGGCCTTCCAGGTCCAGGGCGTTGCGCAGTTGGCCAAGCACTTCGGTTTTGCCAGTGCCGGTCATGCCGCCAAGCAGCACGAAATCACACTGGCTGGTCGCCTGCTCCAGGGTCTCCAGCAGAAAAGCACGCATGGCCTTGTAGCCACCACCCACGCGGGGATAGTCAATGCCTGCTTCGGTTTTCAACCATTGCTGCACGATCTGCGAACGCAGCCCGCCACGGAAGCAGTACAGGTAGCCGTCGGGATTGGCCTGGGCAAAGTGCGCCCACTGCTCGATGCGCTTGGCCTTCGTCGCCCCGGACACCAGCTCATGCCCCAGTACAATGGCCGCTTGCTGGCCCTGCTGCTTGTAACAGGTACCGACCCGCTGACGCTCATCATCGGTCATCAGCGGCAGGTTAAGCACCCCTGGGAAGGCACCCTTGTTGAACTCGACCGGTGCGCGGGTATCCATCATCGGCCGGTCGTTGAGGAAGATGTCGCGGTAATCGGTGATGTCAGCCGCCATCAAACCACCTCTACCGCGTTGCTCTGTCGCTCAAACAACTCGCCGATAGGCTCAAGGGCCAGGCCGAGCTCGGCGGCTACCGCGTGGAACTCGGCGTCGCCTTCTGGAGTGACAGCGATCAGCAGGCCACCGCTGGTCTGCGGGTCGCACAGCACGCGCTTGTGCAACTCCTGCACACGGCCGAGCTTGCTGGCGTAGCTGTCGAAGTTGCGCAAGGTACCACCGGGTACGCAGCCTTGGTCCAGGTAGTACTCAACCCCAGGCAAGCGTGGGACTTTTGCATATTCAATGCGGGCCGTCAGGCCGCTACCGTCGGCCATTTCCACCAAGTGGCCAAGCAGGCCGAAACCGGTGACGTCGGTCATGGCCATCACACCCGCCAACTTGCCAAAGCGGCTGCCGGGTTTGTTGAGGGTGCACATCCAGTCACGGGCCAGGCCGATATCGGCCTCGCGCAACTTGCCCTTCTTTTCGGCGGTGGTGAGGATGCCGATGCCCAAGGGTTTGGTCAGGTACAGGCGGCAGCCGGCAGTGGCGGTGTCGTTACGCTTCATATGGCGTTTTTGCACGATGCCGGTCACGGCCAGGCCGAAGATCGGTTCCGGCGCATCGATCGAATGCCCACCCGCCAATGGAATGCCCGCAGCGTCGCATACAGCGCGACCACCACGGATTACTTCGCGGGCAATCTCGGGCGCCAGCACATTGACCGGCCAGCCGAGAATGGCGATGGCCATCAAGGGGTCGCCGCCCATGGCGTAGATGTCGCTGATGGCATTGGTGGCGGCGATGCGACCGAAGTCGAAGGGGTCGTCGACGATCGGCATGAAAAAATCGGTGGTGGATACCACGCCGCGCTCGTCGTCGATGGCGTATACCGCCGCATCATCGCGTGAGGCGTTGCCCACCCAGAGGTTGGGATCGAGGTTTTGTGCGCCGCTACCGGCCAGAATCACTTCCAACACCTGGGGCGAGATCTTGCAACCGCAACCCGCACCATGGCTGTACTGCGTAAGTCGAATCTGATCGCTCATGGAAAACCTCTGACTATCGTGTAGGAGAATTCTACCAGATAGCCAAAAGCCAACCGCGCTCTAATGAACGCGGCTGGCTTTTGAGGTCAAGCGTTACTGCCGGGCAGCAAGCAATCGTGCGTGCCGGTTACGCCGGGCGATGTTCAGACATTCGATCGCCGCCGAGAACGCCATGGCCGCATACACGTAGCCTTTAGGTACATGGGCGCCGAAGCCTTCAGCGATCAGCGTCATGCCGATCATGATCAGGAAGCCCAGGGCGAGCATCACCACCGTCGGGTTGTTATTGATGAACTTGGCCAAAGGTTCGGCCGCCACCAGCATCACAATCACCGAGACCACCACGGCGATGATCATGATCGGCAAGTGCTCGGTCATGCCCACGGCGGTGATGATGCTGTCGATGGAGAACACCAGGTCGAGCATCAGGATCTGGCCGATGGCCGCGGCAAAGCCGATGGTCACACCGTTGCTGACGGTGGCCTTCTCTTCGGGTTCCGGGTCCATGCTGTGATGGATCTCGGTGGTTGCCTTCCAGACCAGGAACAGGCCACCGGCGATCAGGATCATGTCTTTCCACGAAAACGCCTGGCCGAACACTTCGAATACCGGCGCCGTCAGCTGCACGATGAAGGCGATGGTGCTCAACAGGCCCAGGCGCAGGATCAACGCCATGCTGATACCGATGCGTCGCGCTTTGGCCCGATGCTTCTCGGGCAATTTGTTGGTGAGGATCGAGATGAAGATCAGGTTATCGATGCCCAGCACGATTTCCATGACGATCAAGGTGGCCAGGGCCACCCAGGCGGTGGGGCTGGCGGCCAGTTGTAAAAGGTAATCCATAGGTCAGTCCTGACGTGGTGGTGCTGGGAAATTAGGTTTCTTGGGTGTCGGATTCAGCGTCGTTTTCAGCGTCTTTTTCCTGCTTCTCAGGACTGATCAAGCCCTGGGTCGCTTCGCTCAATGCCTGTTCGGCGGCCTTGTGGGTGTCGTCGATGGCCTGCTTGGCCGATTCGGTGGCCTTGCCCAACACCTGTTGCGCGCTTTTCTCGACCTGATCACAACCACTGATCATTACCAATGAAAGCGCAAGCAACGACGCCGCGCCCAGGGAATTGAGTTTCATGGTGTATTCCTCGTTAGAACCATTGGGTCCAAATAGTGGCCCCGCGATAGCGAGGCATTCTATGCAGGCAAACAGTTCAGGAAAATTCGTATTTTTCTCGCGCATACTTCGGTTTTTACGAAGTGTAGACCGTCATGCTCAATTATCGACAGCTGCATTACTTCTGGGTGGTAGCCAAGACCGGCAGCATCGTGCGCGCCTGCGAGCAGTTGAACCTTACGCCCCAGACCATCAGCGGGCAGATCAGCCTGCTGGAACACACCTTCGGCATTGCGCTGTTCCAGCGTGTAGGGCGCCAGCTTGAGCTGACCGAAGCCGGGCGCCAGGCCCTGCCCTACGCCGAGCAGATGTTCCAGACCGGCAATGAACTGGAGGCGATGCTGCGAGCCCAGCCCGATGAACAACAGATTCCGTTCCGGGTCGGGGTGGCGGATGTGGTACCCAAGTCCATTGTCTACCGGTTGATCGCACCAACCATGGAGCTGAGCGAACCGATCCGCATCACCTGCCGTGAAGATAAACTGGAACGTTTATTGGCCGACCTGGCGATCCAGCGCCTGGACCTGGTGATTTCCGACAGTCCCATGCCCACGCATCTGGACATCAAGGGCTACAGCCAGAAGCTGGGGGAATGCGGTATCAGTTTTTTCGCCACCCAGGCGTTGGCTGACCAATATGGCGGTGATTTCCCACAGTGTTTGCAGGGCGCGCCGCTATTGATCCCGGGAGCGGAGACGGTGGTGCGCAGCCGTTTGCAGCGCTGGTTTGCCGAGCAGCAGGTTCAGCCCCGGATCATCGGCGAGTTCGATGACAGTGCGCTGATGCAAGCGTTCGGGCAATCCGGCAGTGGGATCTTTATTGCCCCCAGCGTGATCGCCGACGAGGTGGTACGCCAATACGGCGTGGCCCTGATCGGCCAGACCGATGCGGTGACCGAGTCGTTCTATGCGATTTCGGTGGAGCGCAAGGTCAAGCACCCTGGCATCGTGGCGATTACCGAAGGTGCCCGACGGGAGTTGTTTACCGCCCTGCCCTGATCTATCAGGTGCTGGGGGCGACCGATTGCTTGGCCATCATCAGCCACAGTGCCAGCAGGATCGACACCAGGATGAAGCCCGAAGCGGCAAACCCCAGGCTGCCCAGGCCCAAGGTATCGATGACATGCCCACCGACCATTGCGCCCAGACCGATGCCGAGGTTGGCGCCGGCGATATTCAGCGATGCGGCAAACGCCGGCGCATGGGGCGCGGCCTTCATCAGCCGCACATGGCTGACCAGGAACATCGCCGCCTGGGTTACGCCCCACACCGCCATCGCTGCCGCCAGGCCTATAGTCGAATGAATCGCCGGCACCACTGCCACCATGCCCGCGATCATGAACCCGCAGAACACCATGGATGCGATCAACGGGTGACGATCCACGGCGCGCCCGCCCAGAGAGTTGCCGATCAGCCCGACTGCGCCAAAGCCCATCAGGCACCAACCCACCAGCGTACCGTCGAACCCGGCCAGGCGCTCAAGGATATCCGCCAGGTAGGTATAAGCGGTGAACATGCCGCTGAACACCAGGATCGACAACAGGATATGCCCCTGCATCACCGGGCTGCGCAGGATCTTGAATTGTGAGCGCAAGGTGACCTGCTCGTTCTTCGCCCGGGTAACCGGCAAGTAGATAAACAGCAGCAACGCCTTGGCCAGGGCAATCACCGCGAGCACGGCGAACGCACTGCGCCAGCCGAACATATCGGAAATCAGCGTACCCACCGGAATGCCGAACACCGTGGCGCAGACGATGCCGAAGCCGATTTTTTCAATCGCACGCCCGGCGAACTCCGGGCCGACGATATCTACCGCCGTTTCGCTAGCCAAGGCCCAGAACACCGGCAGCCCCAAGGCAGGAATCAAACGGGCCAGGGACATTATCCAGATATTGGGCGCCAATGCCGCCACGGTATTGGCCACCGCGAACATGATCAGGATGCTGATAAACAGGCGCTTGCGCTGGAATCGTGCGCAGTACGCGGTCAGAAAGGGACCGAACGCCGCCACGGTAAATGCAAACAGCGTCACCAGCAGCCCAGCCTGGGACACACTGACATTCAGGTCCCGGGCAATCGACGGCAACAGGCCGACGATGATGAATTCTGTGGTCAGCACGGTAAAACCGGCAGCCGACAGCAGCAGGATAGGGAACAACATGAAAACTCCAGAAACGACGACATCAACGACAGCCCTGAGGGCCCGCTGACGGAGAGGAAAGATGAGAGGGGTGAATATTAACAGGATATGTCCGGGTTTGGACAAGTTCGACGGACGCGGGTGACTGAATGCCGCAGCGAACAAGACGCTTCGTACAGCATGTTAGACTTCGCGACTACTTCCTACAGTACTTTCTGCCTGCAATGCTGTACCCAACTAAAAAAACTAGAGACAACTCTTTATGACTGCTGCCCCTTCCCTGTTGCAACGTCTAATGCGCGTCAGCCTGGTCACCCAAATCGTCATCGGCCTGATCGCCGGGATCGTGCTGGCCTTGCTGTTTCCCGAGGCTGCCCGCGCCACCGGTTTTATCGGCAAGGTGTTTGTCACAGCGCTGAAAGCGGTCGCGCCGATCCTGGTGTTTGTACTGGTAATGGCCTCGATCGCCAACCATAAACACGGCCAGGAAACCCATATCCGCCCGATCCTGTTCCTGTATTTGCTCGGCACCTTTGCTGCTGCCGTGGTTGCAGTGGTGGCCAGCACCTTGTTCCCCTCTTCCCTGGTCCTCGCCACCCATGACGCCACCGTGAGCGCTCCCGGCGGTATTGGCGAAGTGTTGCAAAGCCTGCTGCTCAGCGTGGTGGATAACCCGATCAGCGCGCTGATGAACGCCAACTTCATCGGCATCCTTGCCTGGGCCATCGGCATGGGCATCGCCATTCGTCATGCCGGCGAAACCACCCGCACGGTACTGGACGACCTGTCCAACGGCGTGACCCTGATCGTGCGCGTGGTGATCCGCTTCGCCCCGCTGGGCATCTTTGGCCTGGTGGCCTCGACCCTGGCCACCTCTGGCTTTGGCGCCCTGCTCGGCTATGCCCATCTGCTGGTGGTGCTGATCGGCTGCATGCTATTCGTGGCGCTGGTGATCAACCCTGCCATCGTGTTCTGGAAGCTACGCCGCAACCCTTACCCGTTGGTGCTGATGTGCCTGCGTGAAAGCGGCATCACCGCATTTTTCACCCGCAGTTCGGCGGCGAACATTCCGGTCAACCTGGCGCTGAGCAAACGCCTGGGCCTGCATGAAGACACCTACTCGGTATCGATCCCACTCGGCGCCACCATCAATATGGCCGGTGCCGCGATCACCATCACCGTACTGACCCTGGCGGCCGTGCACACCCTCGGGATCGCCGTGGACCTGCCTACAGCCGTGCTGCTCAGCGTGGTTGCCGCGGTGTGTGCCTGCGGTGCATCGGGGGTGGCGGGTGGTTCGCTGCTGCTGATTCCACTGGCGTGCAGCCTGTTCGGCATTCCAAGTGAAATCGCCATGCAGGTAGTGGCCGTCGGTTTCATCATCGGTGTACTGCAGGATTCGGCGGAAACTGCACTCAACTCGTCGACCGATGTGCTGTTTACTGCGGCGGCGTGTCTGGGCAAGGAAGAACAGCCGGCTTAAAAGCCAGCAATGAAAAAGCCCGGGATGGTTCGTTGAAGAACGCTCCCGGGCTTTTTTGTGGCGGCTTAGAACGCGCCCATGTAATCGCGCTTGCCCACTTCCACACCGTTATGACGCAGCAAGGCGTAAGCAGTGGTGACGTGGAAGAAGAACTGCGGCAGGCCGTAGGTCAACAGATAGGACTGGCCGCTGAAGCGCTTCTCCTTCGGAGTACCAGGGCGGGTGACGATCTCGATACCTTCCTTGCCATCGATCTGCTCGGGTTTGATGGTGTCGACGAACGCCAGGACCTTGGCGATCAGCGCTTGCAGGTCGGCGAAGGTGACTTCGCTGTCTTCATATTTGGGTACTTCGATCTCGGCCAGGCGGGCGGAAACGCCTTTGGCAAAGTCGACGGCGATTTGCACCTGGCGTACCAGTTGGAACATGTCAGGGAACAGACGTGCTTGCAGCAAGGCGTTCGGCTCGATGTTCCTGGCGGTGGCGTGGGCTTCGGCCTTGGTCAACACACCGCTCAGGGCGGTGAGCATTTGCTTGAAGACCGGGATAGAAGCGGCGTACAGGGAAATAGTCATGGCAGTCTCACGGTAATGGCAGGGTTGGAACCAGCGGCGATTATAGCCATGCCCGGCGCTTGTCTTTTATTTTTTGAGGATTACGCTGGTGACCTTCACTGCATAGGGAAAGCGCGATGACCGCCGAGCACGACACCGACACCCCTGAGCCGCGCCTGAACAGCACGGAAATCCGCGTCCTGGGCTGCCTGATCGAGAAACAGGCAACCAACCCGGAAACCTACCCACTGACCCTCAACGCCCTGGTGCTGGCCTGCAACCAGAAGACCAGCCGCGAACCGGTGATGAACCTCAGCCAAGGTCAGGTCGGCCAGAGCCTGCGTGCGCTGGAAGGCCAAGGCTTTACCCGCCTGGTGATGGGCAGCCGCGCCGACCGCTGGGAACACCGTGTGGACAAGGCCCTGGAACTGGTGCCGGCCCAGGTGATCTTGACCGGGCTGTTGTTCCTGCGTGGGCCGCAGACGGTCAATGAGCTGCTGACCCGCAGCGGGCGCATGCATGATTTCGAGGATGCCGAGCAGGTCGTGCATCAGTTGGAACGTCTGATAGCGCGGGGGTTGGCATTGCTGGTGCCGCGTCAGGCGGGACAGCGGGAAGACCGGTATACCCATGCGTTGGGAGACCCGGCGGACATCGAGGCGATACTCACGGCGCGGGGAGCTCCGGTGGAGCGTGGGCCTGGCAGTTCAGTCCCATTGGAACGTATCGAAGAACTGGAAGCCCGGATTGCAGCATTGGAAGAACGCCTGGCACAACTGGAACAGGCCTGACACAGTAAAAAATGTGGGAGGGGTGGTGCGACGATTCGACTTGCCCCCCGATGAGCATGGGTGTCTACACAACTGTGTAGCCGGTAACCACGATGCGCAGCGAGTCGCTCTTGATCTTGATCTGCTGTTGATCTTAGGCGCCGTAAGGGCGGAACCCATAGCAGCCGTTACCGCAGCAATGGATATGTACTCGGTCTGATCCAAGATCCTGGTCGACCCTAAGGCCGCCATCGGGGGCAAGCCCCCTCCCACAGGTACAGCGCCACACCAGAAGTTGTGTAGATCACTATGCCCCGATGAAGGCGTTCAATAAGTGCATCTGGGGCTGATACACCGTCATCGGGGGGCCCCTCCCACATCAGCGCTACAGCGGCCTTCAATTGCGGGCGAAGGCTACCGCCGCCTGAAATTGCTCCTGCGTCGGGCGCACACCGGTGTACAACACAAACTGCTCCAGCGCCTGGATTGCAATCACCTCGAGCCCGGTAATCACCCGCTTGCCCTTGGCGCGCCCACGCTCGATTAGGGGTGTTTCAGCTGGAATCGCCACTACATCGAAGACAGTTTCCGCCTGATCAATCGCGTCGGCCTCAAACGCCAATGCATCCGCCTCGGCCCCACCTGTCATGCCGATGGGCGTCACATTGATCAGCATCTGCGGGCGCAAGTCGCCCAGGTCCGCCTGCCATTCATACCCAAGGTTGCGCGCCAATGCCTGGCCCGCCGCTTCATTGCGCGCCACGATCACGCCGCGGGCATAGCCGCCATCACGCAAGGCACTGGCAACTGCCTTGGCCATGCCACCACTACCGCGCAGGGCGAACGTGGAGTCAGTCGGCACGGCGTGCTTTTTCAGCAATTGCTCGATGGCAATGTAGTCCGTGTTATAGGCCTTGAGGTGGCCATTGGTGTTGACGATGGTATTGAGCGAATCAATGGCTTGAACTGAATCGTCAAGTTCGTCCACTAAGGCAATGGCGGCCTCCTTGAACGGCATCGATACTCCGCAACCACGCACGCCCAAGGCGCGGATACCACCGATCGCGCCGGGCAGGTCCTGGCTGCTGAAGGCCTTATAGTAGAAATTCAAACCCAGTTGTTCATACAAGTGGTTATGAAAACGCAGGCCAAAGTTCCCGGGTCGCGCCGACAGTGACATGCACAGCTGGGTGTCCTTGTTGGGGTGCATCTGCATGGGTAACTCCTTGAAGTAAGCAAATCGGTACAGACCTTACACAACCTTTACCTAATGGAAGTGCTGTTTTTTTGAAACCCGTTGTCTTAAAAGTATCCCCGCGACAATCCTTGAGTCTATTGATTGCAGACCACAAGCGCAGGGGCTAACCGAGGAATGACCATGATTCGTAAAATCCCCAGAATCGCCTTGCTGATCGGTGCACTTGCGATGGCCGGCCAAGCCTCCGCCCACGGTGGTGGTTGGGGTGGCCCGGCAGTGTTGGGCGCACTTGTTGGCGCAGCGGTAGTTGGCTCCGTCGTTGCCAGCCAGCCTCGTGAGGTCTATGTGCAACAACCGGTGTACGTCCAGCCGCAGCCGGTGTATGCCGCTGCACCACCAGTCTATTACGCGCCACCACCGCCGGTGTATGTACAACAGCAGGTTTATTACCGCCCGGCCCCGGTCTATTACGGCCCTCCACGCGGCTATTATGGTCCGCCTCGCGGCTACTACGGCCACCCACACGGCTACTACGGCCGCGGTTGGTAGGTTTGAATTAAGTAACTTGAATGGGCCTCGCTCCTGAGCGGGGCCTTTTTTTGCCTGGAAAGTCCGGATTTATTTTGCGAATGTCGCTGTGAGAACAATGCCCAAGCGTCTATCCCACATTATAAAGGCGCAATATCCTCTTGATCGGCCCAGGCGTGCACTGTCATGGTTGCGTCATAAACCAGTCTCACTATCGATCCAGTCCACCCAATAACAATTAAGGACGATTGCCATGCCCACGCAAAATCCGCATCGCACCGCCGGTCTCTGCACGTCCAGCAAGGTCTACAGTGCCCTGACCGAACTCAAGCACCTTGAGGGCCACCGCAGTGCGAAGTTCCTCGCATTGCTGGCCGAAAACCTGGTGCGCAAAGGGCTGCTCAGTGAGCACGAAGTAGTGAGCATGCTCGACCAGGTGGTGGATTAACGCCTGGCGTCGATGTCGACTATCGAGCCAGGTGATTTTTCCCCGGTGCCAGCGCACCGTAAGGTGACCTCCATAACGATTGGAGGTACTTATGCCCACTGTTCAAATCATGTCTGTCATCGGCAGCGCCGTCCCAGCCCCTTTACGTAAGCTTGGCCTGCTCGCCTGTTGGTACGTGGTCCGCGATGGCGAGCCGATCAGCGGCCCGCTCACTTCATTGTCCGACGCCGAGACACAGCGCCAACGAGTAGCCAACTTCAGGCTTCAAGCCTAGGGCAACGGCAATTTGACCCGTGGCTTGGTTTCGACGAACAACGCCCAGCACGACATGAACAACGCCGCCACCAGTGGCCCGATGACGAAGCCGTTGAGGCCGAACACCGACAGGCCACCCAAGGTCGAGATCAGGATCAGGTAGTCCGGCATCTTGGTGTCCTTGCCCACCAGGATCGGACGCAGCACGTTGTCCACCAGGCCAATTACGAAGACACCGAAAAGCCCCAGCACCACGCCCTGCCAGATCGAGCCGCTGAGCAGGAAGTAAACCGCCACCGGGCCCCAGACAATCCCTGCGCCCACCGCTGGCAGCAGGGACAGAAACGCCATCAATACCGCCCAGAGCAATGCACTGGGAATATCCAGGAACCAGAATATAAAGCCACCCAATGCGCCTTGGGTCACGGCCACCAGCACGTTGCCCTTGACCGTGGCGCGCACCACCCGGTTGAACTTGAGCTGCAGGCGACGCTTTTGCGGCTCGGCCAGCGGCACCGCCGTGCGCACCTTGCGTACCAGCTCCGGGCCGTCGCGCAGCAGGAAAAACAGCAGGTACAACATGATGAAAAAGCTCACCAGGAAATCAAACGTACCCTGGCCGAAGCTGAACGCCTGGGAGGCAAAGAACTGACTGCCTTGCATCGCCCCCTTGACCACTTTTTCCCGCAGCCCTTCCAGGTTGCCCATGCCGAAGCGGTCGAGCAGGTGTTGGAAGTATGGCGGCAGGAAATGCTTGAATTGCTCGATATAACCGGCCACATCCAGCTTGCCACTCTCAACGTTTTTGTACAGCGTGGCCCCCTCTTGCACCAGCAACGCACTGGTAATGATCACCGGCAAAATCGCGATCACCAGGCACACCAACAAGGTGGTCAGGGAGGTCAGGTTGCGGTTCCAGCCGAACCGCTGCTGCAGGCGGCGTTGCATGGGTGCAAAGATGATGCCGAGGATTACTGCCCAGAACACCGCGCCGTAGAACGGCAGCAATATCCAGATAAAAGCGATGGTCACCAGGGCCAGCAGCAACAACAGGGTCTTGAATTGCAGGTTGGTTTGATTCATGTCCGATCCATGTCAAAAAAGCAGAGGGCCGGTGTCGGCCCTGTTGCTTAGTCCGCGGCGAAACGTGGGAGTGCCCTTGTTTATTGAACAAGCATAGATCGCCTTGTTTAGACTTGGATCAATGAACCGCGCCCGCCCCTGTACTACCCTCGCGGCTTTTTGCGACCGACACCCATGCCACCTATCATTGCCCCCGAACTGCTCGCTCCTGCCGGCACACTGAAGAATATGCGCTACGCCTTCGCCTACGGCGCCGATGCGGTCTATGCCGGCCAGCCGCGCTACAGCCTGCGGGTGCGCAACAACGAGTTCGACCACGCCAACCTGGCCCTGGGTATCCAGGAAGCCCATGACCAGGGCAAGCGCTTCTACGTGGTGGTCAACATCGCGCCGCACAACGCCAAGCTCAAGACCTTCCTCAAGGACCTGGCGCCCGTGATCGCCATGGGCCCGGATGCGCTGATCATGTCCGACCCCGGGCTGATCATGCTGGTGCGCCAGCACTTTGAGCAGATGCCGATTCACCTGTCGGTGCAGGCCAATACGGTGAACTGGGCCAGCGTGGAGTTCTGGCAACAACAAGGGATTTGCCGAGTGATCCTGTCGCGGGAGCTGTCCCTGGAAGAGATCGATGAAATCCGCCAGCACGTACCGGCCATGGAGCTGGAGGTGTTCGTACATGGCGCCTTGTGCATGGCCTATTCCGGACGTTGCCTGCTGTCGGGCTACATGAACAAGCGCGACGCCAACCAAGGCACCTGCACCAACGCCTGCCGCTGGAAGTACCAGGCCACGCCCGCGGTGGAGAACGCGACCGGCGACATCCTCCAGCAATATCAGCCGACGCTGGGAATCGGCGCGCCCACCGACCAGATGTTCCTGCTGCAGGAAGCCAATCGTCCCGATGAGTCAATGCCTGCCTTCGAAGACGAACATGGCACCTACATCATGAACGCCAAGGACTTGCGCGCCGTGCAGCATGTGGAGCGCCTGGCGCAGATGGGCGTGCACTCGTTAAAGATCGAAGGCCGCACCAAATCCCACTTCTATTGCGCACGCACCACCCAGGTGTACCGCCAGGCCATCGATGACGCGGTGGCCGGGCGCACCTTTGATCGCAGCTTGATGACCAATCTGGAGTCCCTGGCCCAGCGCGGCTACACCGAAGGTTTCCTGCGCCGTCATGTGCATGATGAATACCAGAACTACCAGAACGGCAGCTCGGTGTCCGAGCGACAGCAGTTTGTCGGTGAGCTGACCGGCGAGCGTCGTGGCGAGTTGGCAGAGGTCAAGGTGAAGAATCGTTTTGCCGTTGGCGATCACTTGGAATTAATGACGCCGGCCGGCAACTTTCACTTTGACCTGGCCACCTTGCGCAACGCCAAGGATGAAGCCATTGAGGTGGCACCGGGGGACGGGCACACCGTGTATGTGCCCTTGCCGGCCGAGATGGACCTGCATTTTGGCCTGCTGATGCGCGACCTGTGAACGATCAGATCCTGAACTGACCAACCAACTTACCCAGGCGCTGGCCCAGATCCGCCAAGCTGCGGGAGGTCTGGGCACCCAGTTGGGTTTCATCCGCCACGCTGTCCACTGCCACGGCAATCTGATGCACGCTGCGGTTGATCTCTTCGGCCACAGCGGTTTGCTCTTCGGCGGCACTGGCGATCTGTGCATTCATCGAATTGATGGTGCCAATCAACTGGGCCATGGTGTCCAGGGACGCCCCGGCCTGGTTGGCCTGGGCCGAGGTGCCATCGCCGGCATCGCTGGAGCGGCGCATTGCGTCCACGGCAGCCTCGGTGCCTTTTTGCAGACGGTCGATCATGCCCTGGATTTCCTGGGTACTGGTCTGGGTGCGGCTGGCCAGGGCGCGTACTTCATCGGCGACCACGGCAAACCCGCGCCCGGCCTCCCCGGCCCGTGCGGCTTCAATGGCAGCATTGAGCGCCAGCAAGTTGGTTTGTTCGGCGATGGAGCGGATCACGCTGAGCACACTGACAATCGACGACACATCCTGCTGCAGGCTGTCCAGGGACACGCCACTGCTGCGGATATCGTTCACCAGCGCATGGATCTGCGCGATGCTGCCGTCCACCACACGTTTGGCGGCCTGGCCTTCAGCGTCGGTCTGTTGCGCGGCGACAGCGGCGCCTTGGGCGCTGCGCGCCACTTCATGGGCAGCGGACGACATTTGGTTGATCGCCGTGGCCACCTGATCGGTCTCGTGACGCTGGCGCTCCATGGCTTGCTCGGAGCGCTGGGCCTGGTCAGATACCTGGCCGACCAGCCCGGTGAGCTGGGCGGTCATTTCGGTGATCTGGCGCACCAACCCATGGATTTTATCGACAAAGCGGTTGAACGCACCGGCCAGGTCGCCCAGCTCATCCTGGCTGGTAATCGCCAGGCGCCGAGTGAGGTCGCCTTCGCCAGCCGCGATGTCGTCGAGGTTGGCCTTCATCAGGTTGAGCGGACGCAGGATGGTATTGGCCACGAGCATGCCCACCGCGGCAATCACAAGGAGTACCACCACGGCGACGCCGAGGATGCTCAGCAGCACGCCTTCCATGCGTTTCTCGACCTTGGCCTCGACCACCGCCACCTGGGCCTCGATACCGTCCAGGTTCACCGAAGTACCGATGACCATGTCCCACTTGGGCAGGTATTCGGTATAGCCGAGCTTGGGCACCAGTTCGGTCTGGCCGGGCTGGGTCGAGCTGTATTGCAGGTAGTGGGTGCCATCCTTGCCGACCTTGACCAGGTCGCGGTTGACGTAGACGCCGTTGGGGTCGCGGTTGTCCTTGAAGCTTTTGCCCACGCCGTCCGGGCTGTTGCCCTTGAACAGGCGGATGGTCTCGGAGTCGTAGCCGAAGAAATAGCCGTCCTTGCCGTAGCTGGTATTGGAGAGCAACTTGACCACCTGCGCCCGCGCCGCGGTGTCGCCGGGGGCTGCCGCATCGTAAAGCGGCTTGATGGTGGTCATGGCCACTTCGACGTAACCTTGCAGCGTGGCCTTGGCGTCGTTGAGCAAGCGCTGGCGGGTTTCATCCACTTCGTTGCGCGCCTGGCCCTGGAGAATCCAGACGGTAGTCAGGCTGATGACCACGGCAAACAACAACACCGGCACTACGGCAAGGGCCAGGACTTTGGCCTTCAAACTCAGACGCATGGCTTTTCTCTCTTATTAGTGGCGACTTGAGAGGTTAACGGCCAGGTGAGTGATTTCTGTAGGAGCGAGCTTGCTCGCGAAGCACCTGAGAACTCTGCGGGGTTTCAGGTTGTTCGCATTATCGTTGGCGTTTTTCGCGAGCAAGATCGCTCCTACAGAGAATTCATCAGAGCGTCATAGCGGCCAGCCACCCAAAAGCCAGAAGCGGTATGTTGTAGTGCAGGAAGGTCGGCACCACGGTGTCCCAGATATGGTGGTGCTGGCCGTCGATGTTCAGGCCAGAGGTGGGGCCGAGGGTGGAGTCCGACGCGGGCGAGCCGGCATCGCCCAATGCGCCGGCGGTGCCTACGATGCACACGATTGCCAACGGGCTGAAGCCCAGTTGTACGCACAACGGCACGAAAATCGCCGCAAGGATCGGCACCGTGGAAAATGACGAGCCGATGCCCATGGTCACCAGCAGCCCCACCAGCAGCATCAGCAACGCCCCTACCCCACGACTATGGCCGATGAACGCCGCCGAGGCTTCCACCAACGAGCGCACGTCACCGGTAGCCTTGAGCACTTCGGCAAAGCCCGACGAGGCGATCATGATGAAACCGATCATCGCCATCATCTTCATGCCTTCGGTGAAGAGGTCATCGGTGTCGCGCCAGCGCACAATGCCCGATACCGAGAAGATCAGGAATCCGGCCAGGGCGCCGATGATCATCGAGTCCAGCCACAGCTGGATGATGAACGCCGAGGCAATCGCCAGGCCGGCCACCAGCAGGGTCAGCGGGTTGTACTGCACCGCCACTTGCTCGACGCGCTCGATTTTTTCCAGGTCATACACGCGCTTCTTGCGGTAGCTGATAAACACTGCCACCAGCAGGCCGACCACCATGCCCAGTGCCGGCAGGCCCATGGCGTGGGTGACGTTGACCTGGCTGATATCCACCCCGCTCTTGGCTACGTTGGCCAGCAGGATCTGGTTGAGGAAAATATTGCCGAAACCCACCGGCAGGAACATGTATGGCGTGATCAGGCCGAACGTCATCACGCAGGCAATCAGGCGGCGGTCCAGTTGCAGCTTGGTCAGCACATACAGCAGCGGCGGCACCAGCAACGGGATAAACGCAATATGGATCGGCAGGATGTTCTGCGAAGCAATCGCCACCACCCATAACAGGCCAATCAACAACCATTTGACGTGGCTGCCACCGCTGGCTTCCTGGCGATCAACCAGCAGCAAGGCTTTGTCCGCCAGCGCGTGGGCCAAGCCGGACTTGGCAATTGCCACCGCGAAAGCGCCTAGCAATGCGTAGGACAAAGCCACGGTTGCGCCGCCACCTAAACCGCCGTTGAAGGCTTTGAGCGTGGCGTCGATCCCCAGGCCACCCGTCAAGCCGCCCACCAGGGCGCCAACAATAATGGCGATGACCACATGCACGCGGGACAGGCTGAGTACCAGCATGGTGCCGACCGCGGCGATGACTGCGTTAATCATGGTTACCTCAAGCAAAAACAAAAAAGACAGGCATGCCCGCGCACGGCCCATGGGAACAGCTGCCGGCGTGCAGGCTTGAAAGAGGTCTTATTAGAGGGCGCGCACTTTGCAGCAGCCAGGCGCGCATGTCAAAAAGCGGCGCCGTTTTTGAGGTTTAAATTGATCGTTTGAATAAAGAACTACGCGCACCGGCCGATAAGCTATTTCCATGTGCTTTCAGGTAAGGATGTCCCGATGTCGCTCAGGCAGCTCTCCATTCAATGGAAAATCACCCTGCTCGCGGGCCTGTGCCTGCTGGGGATCGTGACCCTGCTGGTGGGTCTGTCGCTGTATCGCATGGCGCAGAGCTCGGAGCAGGTCAAGGCCTCCAGCATGCAGATGCTGGACGAAGCCGCCCAGGCGCGCATCGAAGCCCAAGGTGAAGTACAGGCGCTGGGCATTCGCCAGCAGTTCATGGATGCCTACCAGTACGGTCACGGCTTTTCCCGCCAGGTACTGTTTCTGCGCGAGCAGGCAGAGAAACGCTTTCTCGATGCCTTCGACACCCGTGAGGACCTGACCCGCCAGGTCAAGGCCGCGCTGCAAGCCAACCCCGACCTGCTGGGTTTGTCCCTGGTGTTCGAAGCCAATGCGCTGGACGGCAAGGACGAGTTGTTCGCCAACCAGGCAGAACTGGGCAGTAATGACAAAGGCCGATTCGCCTTGTACTGGTCGCAGCCGACGCCGGGCAAGATCACTTCGATGGCGCTGCCCGAAAGCGACATGACCGACACGTCCGTCAGCCCCAGTGGCGAAAAAGCCAATGCCTGGTTCACCTGCCCGCGCACCACGCTCAAGCCGTGTGTGATCGAACCCTACTTTTATGTGATCGACGGCCAGAAGGTGCTGATGACCAGCATCGTGTTCCCGCTGATGGTCAATGGTAAAGTCATCGCCTCACTGTCGGTGGACATCAACCTCAACAGCCTGCAGGCCGTGAGCCAACAGGCCAGTCAGAAGCTGTACGACGGCCAGACCCAGGTCAGCATCCTCAGCCCGACCGGTTTGCTTGCAGGCTATAGCCCGGATGCCAGTAAGCTCAGCCAGCGCCTGGCTCAGGTTGATACGGCCAGCGGTGAGCAGTTGGTCAGCGCCTTGGCCAGCAGTACTCAAACCCACAGCCTGCGTGCCGGTCATCAGCTCAAGGTGCTGGCGCCCTTTGCGCCGATCCCTGGGGGCAAGCCGTGGGGCGTGTTGCTGGATGTACCGGAAAAAGTCCTGGTGGCGCCCGCCGAGGCGTTGAAAACCCAGCTGGACGCTGACAATGCCAAAGGCACCCTGCTGGAGCTTGGCCTGGGCCTGCTGGCCGCTGTGGTAGGCCTGATACTGGTGTGGCTGATGGCGCGCAGCGTGACCCGGCCGATCCTCGGCGTCGCACACATGCTTGAAGATATCGCCAGCGGCGAAGGTGACCTGACCCGGCGCCTGGCCTATGACAAGCAGGATGAACTGGGCCAGTTGGCCGGCTGGTTCAACCGCTTCCTCGACAAGCTGCAACCGATCATTGCCGAGGTCAAACGCTCGGTGCAGGATGCCCGTGGCACCGCCGACCAGTCCGCCGCGATTGCCACGCAAACCAGTGCTGGCATGGAGCAGCAGTACCGCCAGGTGGATCAGGTGGCGACAGCTTCCCACGAAATGAGCGCCACCGCTCAGGACGTTGCCCGCAGCGCCGCCCAAGCTGCCCAGGCTGCTCGCGACGCCGACCAGGCCACACGCGAAGGCTTGACCGTGATCGACCGCACCACCGCCAACATTGGCGACCTCGCCGCCGACATGAGCACCGCCATGACCCAGGTAGAAGGCCTGGCCGCCAACAGCGAGAAAATCGGCTCGGTGCTCGAAGTGATTCGCGGCATCGCCGAACAGACCAACCTGCTGGCGCTCAACGCCGCCATCGAGGCCGCCCGTGCCGGTGAAGCCGGTCGGGGCTTTGCCGTGGTCGCCGACGAGGTGCGCAACCTGGCGCGGCGCACCCAGGAATCGGTGGAAGAAACCCGCCTGGTGATCGAGCAACTGCAAAGCGGCACCACCGACGTGGTCGGCTCCATGGGCAACAGCTATCGCCAGGCCCAAGGCAGCGTCGAACAGGTCGGCCAAGCGGTAACGGCCTTGCGCCAGATTGGCGACGCGGTCACGGTGATCAGCGACATGAACCTGCAGATCGCCAGCGCCGCCGAAGAGCAAAGCGCGGTGGCCGAGGAGATCAACAACAATGTGGCGACCATTCGCGATGTGACCGAGTCATTATCGGAGCAGGCCAATGAATCGGCGCGGGTCAGCCAGGCGTTGAACAGCCTGGCGAATCAACAACAGGGGTTGATGGATCAGTTCAGGGTGTAAGCCTAATGGAGATCTACTGTGGGAGGGGGCTTGCCCCCGATGGCGTTGGGTCAGCCCCAGATGTATTTACTGACACGCCCTCATCGGGGGCAAGCCCCCTCCCACATTTGGATCGCGACACCTCAGTTGGGCAGCCGTTGACTGTCAGGCCGCCACGGAAGCAAGCCCCATACTTTTAGAGATTTAGCCGGGCATTAACGCTTGGGTAACTCGACCAGTGCCTTCAACCCACCCAGCTCACTCTCCTGTAACTGCAACGTCCCGCCCCACACCTCGACGATGTCCCGCACGATCCCCAACCCCAGGCCATGTCCGTCAATTTGCTCGTCCAGTCGCGCGCCGCGACCCAAGACCTGGTTACGCTGGGCCTCTGGAATACCGGGACCGTCGTCCTCCACCACCAACAGGTAGCCTTGCTGGGTTTCGCTGACGCTCAGCCGAATATCGGCATCCGCCCACTTACAGGCGTTGTCCAGCAAATTACCAAGCAGTTCCAGCAAGTCCTCGCGGTCCCAGGGCAATTGCAGGCCCGGCGAAACGTGATAGCTGAGGTCAAGATGGTCGCCATGGATCATGTTCAAGGTCGCCAGCAGGACGGGCAGTTCTTTTTCGCAATCAAACAAAGCACCCGGCAGGGTTTCGCCAGCCAGCCGTGCGCGGTTGAGCTCGCGATTGAGGCGTTGCTGGATTTGCTCCAGTTGGTCGCGCAATAGCTGGCTCAACTGCGGATGATCCTTGAGCGCCTCACTGGAGGCCGCGCTCAGCAATACCGCCATTGGGGTTTTCAGCGCATGCCCCAGATTGCCGAGCGCATTGCGGGAACGTTTGAGACTGTCTTCGGTGTGCGCCAGCAAATGGTTGATCTGCGCCACCAATGGTTCCAACTCCAATGGCACCTGGGTGTCGAGCTGCGAGCGCTTGCCCTGTTGCAGTTGGGCGATCTGGTTGCGCGCCGTCTCCAGCGGGCGCAGGGCGCGGCGCACCGTGACCCGCTGCAGGACCAGCACCAGCAGCAGCGCCGCCAGCCCCATCACCAGGCCAATCTGGCGCATCAGGCGAAAACTTTCCCGCACGGGTGTGTAATCCTGGGCCACGCTGATGGAAATCGGCAGGCCGAAGCGCTTGTAGTCCGAACGCAACACCAGCAATTGCTGGCCTTCCGGGCCCAGTTGCAGGTTGCCCTTGAGCCCCGCCTCGGGCAGGCGGGGTAGTTCCTGATCCCAGAGTGAACGGGAACGCCAGTGGACATCGGCAAAGTCGATCCGGAAATAATGCCCGGAGAACGGTCGCTGATAGGCCGGTGACAGGCGTTGCTCATCCAGCTGTACGCCGTTTGGCCCACGCACCAACGCCACCAGCAGGTTCTCACTGTCATTGCGCAAACCCGCTTCCAGGTAACGCTGCAAACCGGCCTCGAACAGCCACAGGCTGGTTTGTGCCAGCACTACGCCAACGCCCACCATCACGCTGATCAGGCCCAGGCTCAAACGCCGCTGGATCGACTTCATGCCGGGGCGGCGCCAAACCGGTAGCCCTGGCCGCGCCGGGTTTCGATCACACTGCGCCCCAACTTGCGGCGTAGATGATTGACGTGCACCTCCAGCACATTGGAGTCTCGCTCGGTCTCGCCATCATACAAATGCTCGGCCAGATGGCTTTTCGACAGGATCTGTTCGGGGTGCAGCATGAAGTAGCGCAGCAAGCGAAACTCGGCCGCCGTCAGCTGGATCTCGGCACCATCGCGCAGCACACACTGGCGCGCTTCATCCAGATGCAGGCCTGCGGCCTGCAGGGTGGGCTGGTTGGCGTGGCCGTGGGAGCGTCGCAACAGGGCCTGGATGCGCAGGTAGAGTTCTTCGGGGTGAAAGGGTTTGCTCAGGTAATCATCGGCGCCGGCCTTGAGCCCTTCGATACGCTCGGCCCAGGAATCGCGGGCGGTGAGGATCAATACCGGGATGGCCAGCGCAGCGGCGCGCCATTGCGCAAGCACATCAAGCCCGGGCAAACCGGGCAGGCCCAGGTCGAGGATGATCAAGTCATAGGGTTCGCTACGACCTTGATACGCAGCGTCGCGGCCATCGGCAAGCCAGTCGACTGCATAGCCTTGGCGCTGCAAACCGGCCAGCAACTCGTCAGCCAGGGGCACGTTGTCTTCCACCAGGAGCAGGCGCATCAGTCTTCCTCATCTTTGATCAGGTCACCGTTGGTGGCGTCCAGTTTGATCTCACGCACCACGCCTTCGGTGGTCACCAGTTCCACCTCGTAGGCATATTGGCCGTGTTTCTTTTCCAACTCGGCCTCCAGCAGCCGCGAGTCTGGGTACCGCGCCATGGCCTGCTGCAACAGTTGCTCCAGCGGCAGGATCACTCCCTGCTGGCGCAGCGCCAAGGCCTCGTCCTGATTGAGGTCGCGGGCCGCCAGGCCGGAGCAGAAAACCATGAGCACCAGCGCCACTCGACTGCCGCCGCGTAAATTTACCTTCATTACGTATCCTGATGATTCTTGAGAACCTGCCCGTTGAGCGCGTCCAGTTCAACGTCCCATTCAATGCCGTTGCGATCTTCCAGTTCGACTTCATAGACGTACTTGCCGTATTCCTCATCCAGGTCGGTGCCCAGCAGCGTCGAGCCAGGGTGCAGCGCCAGGGCTGTGGCGTCCAATTGGTCAAAGGCGACAATAGTAACAGTGGCGGGGACGCTCAGTGGCTTGTCCGGGTCCACGGCTGCGGCCTGGGCCGCCGTAACCATGATGATAGCGGCGGCGCCCAGAACAGTGAGGCGCGTCATGATAAGTCTCCGTTACAGGATGTTTTCCTACGCCGGTCACCCTACCTGTTGCAACTTAACTGAAACTGAATTGCCACCATGGCAATTGCGCGCAAGCCGTTTCTCCCACCGTCTGCAATATTTTCTATAATGCCCCGTTCGCCCAATCAGAGACCGGTATGACAGCCATCCATATCAAGTTCCCTGCCTTGACCCTCAAGGCCGGCAAACGCGCCTTCGCCCGCATTCGCGAGCAGGGTCTTGCGCCTGCCGACGTCGGCATTCTCCCCGGTGCGGCTGGCGGCCCCAAGGCCTTGGGCATCCAGGGCCTGGACCTGGCGCTGTTTGGTGACTGGCTACCCCGCGTGCCGCGCGAGCGTGCGCTGATCGGCGCGTCCATCGGTTCCTGGCGGTTCGCCAGCGCCTGCCTGCCCGACCCTGTGCAAGGCTTGCTGGACCTGGGCCGCCTGTATAACGAACAGCGCTTCGCCAAAGGCGTGACCATGGCCGGCGTCAGCCAGAGCTGCCAACGCATGCTCGATGAGCTGCTGGCTGGCCGCGATGCATGCATACTGGACAATCCCGACTATCGCCTGAACATCATGGTGGTCAAGAGCCACGGCCTGCTCGCCGACGACCACCGTGGGCGGCTGGGGCTGGGCCTGTCCTCGGTGATCGCGGATAACTTGCGGGGCCGCGCACGGCTGTCGCGGCATTTCGAACGGCTGATCATCCATGACCCGCGCCAGGCACCGCCGGTGCATCCCCTGCACGATTTCCCATCGCGCTTCCTCAGCCTGGAGTTGGGCAACCTGCGCCAGGCGCTGCTTGCGTCCGGCTCGATCCCCATGGTCATGCAAGGCGTGCGCGACCTGCCCGGCGCCGGTGCCGGCACCTATCGCGACGGTGGCCTGCTCGACTATCACCTCGACCTGCCCTACCACGGCGATGACATTGTGCTGTACCCGCACTTCACTGACCGGGTCATCCCGGGCTGGTTTGACAAGGGCCTGCCATGGCGACGCAGCAACCCGCAAGGCTTGCAGGATGTGTTGCTGCTGGCGCCCTCCAGGGACTACCTGGCACGCCTGCCCTACGGCAAACTGCCGGACCGCAGTGATTTCAAGCGCTTCATGGGTGATGACCCGAGCCGCAACAAGTACTGGCAAACCGCGATGAGCGAGAGCCGGCGACTAGGGGATGAGTTTTTGGCCTTGGCGGACAACAGCGCGCTGGGCGACCGACTGCTTGCCCTCTGACGGAAGGAGCGGTGTGCGCAGGGGCTGATCAAGCTGTTAAACTCGCCAACTGCCAGACACCTGACCGAGCTGAAAACACTGTGGAAATCTTCAAGGAATTTACATTCGAATCCGCCCATCGCCTGCCCCACGTGCCGGAGGGCCACAAATGCGGGCGCCTGCATGGGCATTCGTTCAAGGTTGCGATCCACCTGAGCGGCGACCTGGATCCCCATACCGGCTGGATTCGCGACTTTTCGGAGATCAAGGCGATTTTCAAGCCGCTCTACGAACGCCTCGACCACAACTACCTCAATGACATCCCCGGCCTGGAAAACCCCACCAGCGAAGTGCTGGCCAAGTGGATCTGGAATGAATTGAAGCCCCTGCTGCCGGAACTCAGTGCGATCCGCATCCATGAGACCTGCACCAGCGGCTGCATCTATCGCGGCGAGTAAGCGATCGCGTGTCGGAAAACCACCTGCGGGTGGTTTTTTCGAAGCGTCGGTGGAATCTTTCAGAGAAGCTCATTGCAATGATGCGCCCCGCCACTGTCCAGGATCTTGCTGCCATTGAGGCCATCGCCCAGGCCGCTTACTCACCTTACGTCTTGCGCATCGGCCGCAAACCCGCGCCGATGCTGGAAGACTATCGCCAGCGGATCGAAGCCGGTGGCGTACATGTGTTGGACCATGCGGGGCAGGTCCAAGGCTTTATCATCCTGCTCGATACCGACACTGGCCTGCTGTTGGATAACCTGGCCGTGGCACCGGATGCCCAAGGCCTGGGGCTAGGGCGCGTGCTGATGGATTTCGCCGAGCAACAAGCAGCCGACTCTGGGTACACGCACATCTACCTGTACACCAATGAGGCCATGACCGAGAACATCGCGCTATACGCTCGTCGAGGGTATGCACAAACCCATCGGGCCGTGGAAAACGGTCTGCGCCGGGTGTACATGAGCAAATTTCTACAGGCGATTTAACAGATCCAACTTGTGTCACTTGCTGCACCGTTTTCGCGCTTGATCGGCAACTCTGGCATGACCTTCTCTGCGACACTTGCTGGTTTGACTATAAATACGCTGCACAAACTGGGCGCATCACTGCCTCTGACTTGGCACGCACGCTGCAACAGGCCTGCGTCACTCACTCAGGGAGCAACCCACATGACGCAGCAGGAACCAGGCAACGATTACCCCCTCAGCGAAGTCCCCTTGCATGCGCGCAAGGGCCTGGCATCCACGGCCATGGTGCTGCTGGGCTTCACGTTTTTTACCGCTACCATGTTTGCCGGCGGCAAGCTTGGGGTAGCGTTCAGTTTCACCGAGATGCTCGGCGTCGTGGCCCTGGGTAACCTGTTGCTGGGTATCTACGCCGCAGGTCTGGGTTACATCGCCTTCAAGAGCGGCTTGAACTCGGTGTTGATGGGGCGTTTCTGCTTTGGCGAAGTCGGCAGCAAGCTCAGTGACTTGATCCTGGGTTTTACTCAGATTGGCTGGTATGCCTGGGGTACTGCCACGGCGGCCGTGGTATTGGGCAAGTATTTCGAATTGAGCCAGGGCAGCGTGCTGGGGTTGATGGTGGTGTTTGGCTTGCTGTTCTGCGCCACGGCCTACGTGGGGTATCGCGGGCTGGAAATCCTGTCCTATATCGCCGTGCCGGCCATGGGCATATTGCTGGTTCTGTCGATGTGGGTGGCGACCGTGAAAGTCGGCGGCCTGGATGGCCTGCTGGCGGTGGTGCCAACCGGTGAATTGGACTTATCCACGGCTATCACCCTGGTGTTCGGCACCTTTGTCAGCGGTGCGACCCAAGCCACCAACTGGACGCGCTTTTCACGCTCGGCCAAGGTCGCGGTGCTGGCTAGCCTGATCGGTTTTTTTATCGGCAATGGCCTGATGGTGCTGATCGGCGCTTATGGCGCCATCGTCTATCAGCAACCGGATGTGGTGGAAGTCTTGCTGCTGCAGGGTTTCGCCATGGCGGCGATGGCCATGTTGCTGCTTAACATTTGGAGTACCCAGGACAATACCATCTACAATTTTGCCGTCGCCGGCTGCAACCTGCTGCGCACCCGACGCCGCAAGACCGTGACCCTGGCCGGTGCGGTGATCGGCACCCTGCTCGCTTTGCTCGGCATGTACGAAATGCTGGTGCCGTACCTGATCCTGCTGGGCACGGTCGTCCCGCCGATTGGTGGAGTGATCATGGCGGATTTCTTCTATCGCTATCGCGGCCAATACCCACGCCTGGCGGTTGCTCGCCTTCCGGCGTTCAACTGGCCCGGTTTGGTAGCCTATGGGGTGGGCACCGTACTGGCGTTCAACTCGCCTTGGGTCGCACCACTGGTGGGGATCGTTGCCGCGTCGCTGACCTATATGCTGCTCAGCGCCATACTACGCGCCATGACCGCCTGGACATCGGTATCGCCCTGAGGATCCGGCGGCTGTCTGCCTGATTGTTTTTAGCCAAGAGGAACTTGACCATGCACATCATCAATGCCCGCCTGCGCAACCGTGAAGGCCTGCATGATCTGCACCTGGAACACGGCCGGATCGCCAGCATTACTGCGCAAACCGGGATCCCGACACTCACGAGCGGCGACCTGGACGCCGCCGGTAACCTGGTCATACCGCCCTTCGTAGAACCCCATATCCACCTCGACGCCACCCTCACCGCCGGGGAACCGCGCTGGAATATGAGCGGCACGCTGTTTGAAGGCATCGAGTGCTGGGGTGAGCGCAAGGCCACTATTACCCTGGAAGACACCAAGACCCGCGCCAAAAAAACCATCCAGGCCCTCGCCGCCCACGGCATCCAGCATGTGCGCACCCATGTCGACGTCACCGACCCGGACCTCACGGCACTCAAGGCCCTGCTGGAGGTGCGCGAAGAAAGCGCGCACCTGGTCGACCTGCAAATCGTCGCCTTCCCCCAGGAGGGCATCGAGTCGTTCCGCAATGGCCGCGAACTAATGGAAGAGGCCGTTCGCCTGGGCGCCGACGTGATCGGCGGTATCCCCCACTTCGAATACACCCGCGACCAAGGGGTCAGTTCAGTGAAATTCCTCATGGACCTTGCCGAACGCACGGGCTGCCTGGTGGACGTGCACTGTGACGAAACCGACGACCCGCACTCACGCTTCCTCGAAGTCCTCGCCGAGGAAGCCCGCAGCCGCGACATGGGCGCGCGGGTCACCGCCAGCCACACCACGGCCATGGGCTCCTACGACAACGCTTACTGCGCCAAACTGTTCCGTTTGCTGGGGCATTCAGGCATCAGCTTTGTCTCCTGCCCCACTGAAAGCATCCATCTGCAAGGTCGCTTCGACAGCTTCCCGAAACGCCGGGGTGTCACCCGTGTCAACGAACTGCTTGAGGCCGGCATGAACGTGTGCTTCGGCCAGGACTCCATCGTTGACCCCTGGTACCCCCTGGGCAACGGCAACATCTTGCGGGTCCTGGAAGCCGGCCTGCACATCTGCCATATGCTCGGCTACCGTAACCTGCAAAACGCCCTCGACCTGGTGACCGACAACAGTGCCAAGGCCATGGCCCTGGGCGACCGATATGGGCTGCAGGCCGGTCGCCCCGCCAACCTGCTGATCCTGTCCGCCGACAGCGACTATGAGGTCGTTCGCAGCCAGGGCCTGCCGCTGTACTCGATCCGCAACGGCAAGGTGCTGATGAAACGACAGCCGGCGCAGGTGGATTTTTTATATAACCCGGCTGGCTAGACGATTGAGTCGATGTCCAGCGTTTGCGCTTTTCCCTGATCATGGTGTGCAGGCGGCGGAATGCTGGCAAATTGAGCAAGCTCGCGGTTTTCAGCGTGACTGAACCAACGTTTGAGGCTCGATTGCAGTTGCGCAGACTGTGCTTGACTGCCGTAGACGTCGCGAGCTTCAAGGCGACGCCAGCGCAGGGTTGCCAGGCGCTCGCGGCTGGTGTGCAAGCGGTCGATCTCGGCGTTCAAGGCATCGGTAGGTTCATAGCTGCGATCATTGGCTGGACGCTGGCGGGCAAGTTCTCGCCGTTTGGCTCTCAGTTGCTCGCGCATATCTTCGAGGGCGCGGTCGAGCAGCTCAAACTCCCTCAAGGTCACCAGGGGGCCTTGGCGATCCAGGGCTTGCTGCCAGCGTCGCAGTGTGGCCCAGGCTGCGGGGATGTAGCTGGCGGTCATGAAGTGTTGGCCGGCCTGAAAAAGCTGCCGCAGCAGATTGTCACGGTCGGGCATATCGCCCTGGAGTTGCAATGCGCGATGACAGCCCGCCTCCTGGATGGACTCACAGCCAGGTTTCCATAGCACCGAAGAATGGGTGCCGTCCGGGAGCGTGATCGGCATGAAGTGATGTTGCTCACCGTGATGTTGATAGGGGTTGCCGCCCACACGTATCAGCCCGGCGGCGAACAATAGGCCTCCGGGTGCAGGGGCACTGAATAATGTGATGGCCCCGGGGATCCAGAGTTTGGCGGTGGTGTTCATCCAACGCGCCGGAACGCTGGGGACGGGGTCGTTGTGGTTGACGATGCGGTGATGGACCAGGGATGAGGCGCCGGCGATGAACTCGGAGTCGGCGGCGCGAGGGGCGCCGTAGGTGTAGAGGAGAATGTTGTAGTTAGCATCCGGGGTTCGGCGCAGCCCTTCGGCCAACAGTGTTGCAATAGCGCCGCCAAGGCTGTGGCCGCAAATCACAATACGCTGGCCAATGTGGAATTGGTCAAGGTATTGCAATACGAAATCACGCATAGCACGGTAAGCCTGGTAGAAGCCCTCGTGGACTTTACCAACGCCGTCGACGAAAGCCACTTGATGGGCGTCTGCGTCACGTAGCGCATCAGCACCGCTGACGGTTCCTCGCACGGAAATCAGGATGACCTCGTCGTGGTGAGTGATGAACGCCTGGGTATCAGTGCCAAATTTTTCGTCATCGAAAAAATGCAGGCGTGCAGGGTGTTCCTGCTTGTCCTTTAGTTCCGGGCGATTTTGGGGATATAAGTCAGGATCGAAAGGCAGGATTTCGAAACGCTGGGAGTATGGGACTTCTTCATAGAGCGGATAGAAACGCTGCGTTTGCTTCGGATCGATTTGCCAGGCTTCCTCGCAGATCGAGAGCTGCTCGGAAAATAAATGTCCAATGCTGGGGACCAGCGGGAAGATGACCTGATCAACTGGACACTCAGAGGGCTGCTGACCAAAATCGAGGTAACTGACGGCAGATATTAGAGCCAGTTGGTACAGGTTCAAAGCGCACAACTGGTCGACAGTGGATAGCAATGGCCGTAGGGCTCGCAACGGTCGTACCTCAAGTACAGAATGTTGATTAGGGAACAATACGACTCCTGACAACAATGGCTGAGGTGGACCGAAGCCGAGTTCGGCCATCATCTTTAATGCATGCCGCTTGGGACGGTGAGCTGACGAAGCCAACGGCGGTAAGTGAGCGTTATGGCGGACTAAATCCCTGACTTCAACTTGATAAAACCTATGCCCTTGATGATTCGCAGGATCTCGCTCAACACGCTTACCGTCATTCCCGGAAAAAAATGTTCGCTCGGCGCGAATTTGAAGCTCTGTAATGGGTAGCTTGTATGTTTGGCGAGTTCTAAGCAGGTAATAAGGTTCCTCAGTTCCGGTGTACAAACTATCCAATATCAAAACAACAGGGCCTCGGTAAAAATCTCGCAGCTGGGCGAACCCATCACTATTCAATCTACCGATGTATTGGCGCCCTGAACTGTCATGGAGCGTGTATGGAAGCCCGCCATAAGCCTTTCCACTGCACGTTTCATCGACCAAACGAAAACTTGCCCAGTGTCCTTGTAATGCGCAAGCAGGCATTTGTTCATCAAAATAAGCTTGCTTCCATCCGTCCAACTTCATGACTTCATCCTTGTTATTGGCATGTTGGGTAGATATCACATATGCGCCCGTCCGGCATTTTTATGGGTTTAAATTCCGTGGCGTTATCTGTGCAATACCCATATAGGTCCTCGAAACTCTTCCCTCTGCAACGTTTCCACCCACCCGGGACAGCTATCCATCTGTCATCAAACGCAGGCAACTCATCCTTGCTGACAGATAGCACCAGCCTCAGCTTTTTCCCAGCTAACTGCGACCGTTGCGCAACGCCCCCCACCCGCGACATTCGCAATGCCCCCATTGAATCCAGTGAATTGCAGATCAGTAGTTTCCTGATTGCATGCAACGGCCCCACCGTCCGAAAATGCCATCTACATTGCCCAAGTACTTTCTGTGTGCCCGCCTCTGGCAACTCACCTTCCACACGATCTTGAATGGAAATACTTGCAAAGTTACCACCCACATCCGTACTCCGCTTTCCCCATTTCGCATAGAAATCAAACTCCAAACTACGCAGTACCAACGGGCACCCTTCTACCGTTTCAGTCAGCGGTAACTCATAACTCACCCTGCTCGCGACAGGTTTGTAGTCTGTAAAAAAGACTTTCCGCTCCGGTCTCTTGCCCCGGCGTCTCGGCAAGACACAGGTTTCACCCGTTGCAGGTCGATAATTAGCCGCCGTTTTAAGTTCAAACTGCGGCGGCAAATCCACCTCCAACGTAAAATGCTCTACCCCCTTCCCCGTACACCCCGAAAACCCTACGACCCCGACCACAAGCAACCCCACTTTCATCCATCTATTCACCCTTCCCTTCCTCCCTGCGCCACTGCTCCACCACCCGTTCAAAATGCGCCCCTGGCGCCTCGCCTACCCTCGGTTGCCAATGGACAATGCTGCTGCGGGTCGCCTCTTCCAACCGACGCACCACCAAAAACTCCAACTGCTCAGGCGTGTGCCATTGCCAGGTGCGTGCCTGCTCCAGTACCTGGGCCAGCCAGATCCTCGGGTCTTGAAACTCAACCAATGCAGCCAGGTCTTCGCTGTGCTCGGCCAACAGGTAGCGCAGGATATTGGCGTGCAGGATGGCTTCGGCCTGGGGATTGGGTGCACCCAGCCAAGGTGACGGGTCGGGTACCGGATAGTCGCCTGGTGCGGGGTTCTCGGCCTGGCACCAACGGCCTGCGTGCCAATAGCACACGCTGATGAGCGGCCCGAGGTAGTCCGGCCAATGCGCTTTAGATAAATGGGCCAAGGCACGCCCTAGGGTGCGGTTGTCGTGAATTCGATAAAGCACCTGCTGGCCCTTGGGCCCCAGCAGCAATCGCGCGCGCCAATGTCGTGTCACATCGTCCAAATCGGCAGCAGGCAAACTACCCATCCACCCCCAATTCGACTCGGGGTGTTGCAGCAGCTCGACCAATGCAGGTTCCTGCATCTGCTCCAGCAACACTATGAGCGGGCCTGAGCTCGCCAATTGCGCCGCATCGGTCTCGCTGTAGAGTTCGCAATAGTGCAATGGGCCGCGCCCTGCCAACAGAGGTTGGCGAGCCGTGTTATGGCCCTCCAGCATCAGGCACAGCGCGTACCCTCTCTGCCGCTGTTGAGCCATCCATCGATTGGGCAAGCTGTCCATCAAGCCGCCCTCCCCACGATATCGCAGCCGCCTTCTCGGCAGCCTTCGCACAGGGGGCAAAAATCCGCGCCCAGTTGCTTGGCCAAGTCCATGATGACGCCTTGCACCGCAGATATTGGCGCGTCAACCCGCACAGGGCCCACCGGATGGGTTGCCGACGGTGTGCCACCAAGGCTGATGGTGCGGCTGCTGAAAATACTCCCGGCTTGAATCACCAGGTGCTCTCCGCCCGCCTTAAGGCTCAGTTGCGCACCCGCATCGATTACCAGGCTGGCACCGGCCTGGAGATGAATCTGCTGGCCGGCTTCGATCACCAGGGTCTGGCCAACTCGGGTCAGGCTATCGCCCTGCACGTCGAGGTAGTCATGCGCCTTGAGCGTTACCTTGCGATCACCGTCGACGTGGCGATGCTCCTCGCTTTCCAGCCGGAGCGTGCTCATCCCTCGGATGATTTCATGCCTCTGCCCGGCGACTTCCAGGCGGCTGTCACGGCCCACCTGTTGTTCCAGGTCGCGTTGTGCGCGCAGGTAGATCAGTTCTTCGCCGCGCCTGTCTTCAAGGTGCAACTCGTTGGCCCCTGCTCCGTGGGGAGAACTGCGGCTACGCAGAACGCTGCGCGTCTTGTGCTGCGGCAAGGGGTAGGCGGGCAGGTGTAGCGCATTGGGCAGGCAACCGCTGACCAGGGGTTGGTCGGGGTCGCCCTCCAGGAAGCTCACGAGCACTTCCATGCCCACCCGTGGAATGACCATGGCGCCAAACCCATCCCCCGCCCAACCGGACGCCACCCGCAGCCAACAGCTGCTGGTATCGTCAGGTTTGTCCCGACGATCCCAATGAAAGCGCACCTTCACACGGCCATAGGCATCGCAATGGATATCCTCACCCGCAGGCCCGGTCACCGTCGCGGTTTGGCTGCCACTGATCGTCGACTTGGGGTGCTTGAGCGGCGGTCGATGCACTGCGCTCCAAGGTGTCGCGGTGAAGCGGTTGCGATAGCCTTGAAACCTGTCGACTCCAAATGCGGCCTCCTCCAAAACCTGCGGTTGGTAGCCCTCATGACGTACCGAAGTCAGTAGCCACAAGTCGTTGCAGACTGGATCGGGGTGATCGCACAACTCGAGAAAGTGACCACTGCATAACGCCGGTTGATCGCTCTTGCCCAATACTCGATGACGATCACGCTGATGGCGCTCCAGGCCGCGGCGCGCCAGTTGAGCACCTCGTTCACGGCTGGTGAACCCAGCGGGGGAGCCATAGTCTTCCAAAGGATCCGTGGCTCCGGCCTGGGCTTGCAGGTGTAGCGAAGGATGCTCAAAGTCGAAATCACGGCGTACGCTGCGTTGACTGCGGGTTTGCAGGCGCCGGTCGAAACGCTGGACTACGCGGGCCTCGAGCGCCGGATCAGGCGATGAACAATAACGCTGCACCGGTAACCTTCGAAATACTGTCTGGTCATCACCAAACACCAGCAGATGATTGTCCGTACTATGGCGAAAATGGAAGTGAATACCCTCCTCTTCACACAGTCGCTGGATGAAGTGCAGGTCGGACTCCATGTACTGCACGCAGAATGTCCGCGGGGGATACACCACCGGCCCGAGCTCGAAGGTATAGGTATCGGCGAGAATGCCGTGGTGCTCAAGGATCGTCGCAATAATCTGCGGCACGTTGCGCTGCTGGAAAACCCGCTGGTTGCGGCGATGGGCAAGCCATGCAAGGCGGGGGGCCAGCGTCAGGTGATAACGGGTGAACCGTACGCCCTGGTCATCCCGGCCGATGGCGTAGACCTGCCCATGCAGGCCCGTATCCCCCTCGCCGAAGTCCAGATAGGCGGGTTGACGAAGCAAGGCTTCCAGGTCAATGGAAGGGTCTTCGCTGATCAATTGCATGTGAATGAAGTACGGCTGGTCGAGGGCTTCGTGACCTTTGAAGGACAAAACCTGGAAGTCCGTATTAATACCTGGAAGCAACAATTTAAAACGTGAGGAAGAAAACGCGTGAACCATCCTTTGTTACCCGCCATCAACTTTTTCGATTGAAATACTCTTCCACGCCAACCCTCAATGGCTTGCGAAAAAAGCACCTGAACACGTTAAAGCTTAGCGATTTCGGCAACGTTTCGGATGTTAAAAAATAAAAGAGAAGTTTCGTACGTCGAGATTGGAAGTGTCTTTTAAAAAATGCGACACGCTGTAAAACAAGGCTCGCTAATATCAAGAAACTTCTTACTTTGACTTACAGTTTTAACAGCTAACAATTCAGGAAACAGCTGACACCGGATTAAGCCGTCCGGGGTTTTCACAGGTTCAGGTTATCAGTCGGGCGGCCCCAAACAGACTGACACTCAACAGGTTCCCAGCCTCCGCCTGCACATGCACTGGAGCCGTACCACCCGGCATTACCACGGCGACGTCTCCAGCCTCCACCCAACCCGCTCGCCACGCGGCACAAGCCACGGCGCAGGCGCTGGTGCCCGAAGACGCGGTAGGCCCTTCACCTCGCTCAAATACACGGGCAATGACGCGCTTGCCGGAGTCCCGAGCGGCCCACTGCAGGTTGACCCCACCGACACAGGGTTGGCCACTACCTGCCGGAGGGGCAAAGGCGATGCTCTGTAAACGGTTGAACAACCCTGGCTGATGCATCGTATCGTTAGCTGGCAAGGCGCACGCCTGCTCCAGTAACGTTACGCAATGGGGGTTGCCCACCCGCACAAACTGACTGCGCCACCATTGAGGGTCAATCGCGGCCAGGGCTGCCACATGGCTGAACTCATGTCGCCCCGCTGCCACCGTACCCACGCCAATTGCCCCTACTGCCAGCGGCCCGAACTCGGGGCGACCCAAGGTCAGCCAGAAACCACGTATCTGTTCGTAGAGTGCAGGCTCGATATAAGTCACCACGGGCGATACCGCATCGGGCTTGTCGTGATACACGCGCAATTCGCTGCCCTGGGTCATCATGCCTTGGTCAGTCAACGCTTGGGCGAAGATAGTCAGGCCATTGCCACTGCGTTCGGCCAGGGAGCCGTCGGTATTGATGATCAGTAAATCAAACGGTGGCCGGGCCTGGAAAGGCCCCACCAGCAAACCGTCGCAACGGTACGCCTTGGCATCCTTCGCACGTGGCAATGAACCCCAGCTACATTCGGACGCAACAGCTGACGCGGCCCACGCCTTGCGCGTGCTTGCAGCCGTGCCGGCGTTGTCGGGCACCTCAATTCCCCGGCTGCATAAATAGGAAGGGCTGACCACGCCATAAATATTGCCGCGCGCATCGTAAAACCGGGTCATGACCACGCCCGCCTTGAATTTTTCATCGGTTCGTCCGCTCTGATACCTGCTTAGCGCGACAGCAGCGTATTACAGATCGCTCGATGTGTGGGAAGTGGGCTCAAAGGTGGTAATCCACCGCAAGAAACCTGAGGCTCAACCACCCTCACAAGGATTACACACCTTCAGGTCACCCCTTACAGGCACGATAACTTCAGTGTGGTTTTCAAGCGTCAACGCGTTCCGTGTTCGTAAAATAATGCTATCAATCCGCATTTTTTACCCCGCACGCGAAGGGAACCCTACTCGCTCGAAAAGGCCTGATGTGCAAGGATGTCACGCCGGACATCGTTCGCTGAACGCAAAACCAAGGATTTTTCATGACTGCCATTCCTACTCCAGCCCCCGTGGTTCCCGGGCGGTTGGAACAAATGTCCACCCGTATCGCTTTTTTTATCGCCGGTTTTGGTATTGCCGCGTGGGCGCCCTTGGTGCCGTATGCCAAGGCGCGCGCGAACCTGAACGAAGGCACGCTTGGTCTATTGCTGTTGTGCCTGGGGGTGGGTTCGATCATCGCAATGCCGGCGGCGGGTGCGCTGGCGTCTCGCTACGGTTGCCGGCGCGTGCTTACCGCCGGGACGCTGATGATCTGCCTGGCCCTGCCGATGTTGGCCACTGTCAGTTCGATCCCGTTACTGATCGCCGGGTTATTCCTGTTTGGTGCGGGCCTGGGCACCGTGGACTCCACCGTGAATCTGCAAGCCGTCATCGTTGAGCGCGCCAGTGGCAAGACCATGATGTCAGGGTTTCATGGCCTCTTCAGCCTGGGTGGCATTGTCGGCGCGGCAGGAGTTTCCGGTTTGCTGGGGCTGGGCCTGTCGCCCCTGCAGGCGACCCTGGTGGTGGTCATTATCATGGCAGTTGCGCTGTTCAAGGCCGCGCCGCACCTGTTGCCGTATGGCAGTGAAAGCTCAGGTCCTGCATTTGCAGTGCCCCACGGAGTGGTGCTGTTTATCGGCTGCTTGTGTTTTATCGTGTTCCTGGCTGAAGGTGCCGTGCTGGATTGGAGTGCGGTATTCCTGAGTGCTGAGCGTGGCCTGGATGAGGCCTACGCCGGTCTTGGCTACGCGGCATTTGCCTTGACCATGACCGCTGGGCGCCTGACCGGTGATGCCATTGTCCGACGCCTGGGCGCCACGCTAGTGATCGTGATCGGTGGCGCGCTGGCGTGTGCCGGCTTACTCCTGGCGACATTATTGCCGGCTTGGGAAACAGCGTTGCTCGGGTACGCATTGGTGGGTGCCGGGTGTTCGAATATCGTGCCGGTGCTGTACACCGCCGTCGGTAGACAAAAAGTCATGCCTGAACATATTGCAGTGCCGGCCATCACCACCCTGGGTTACGCCGGTATTCTCGCCGGCCCCGCCATGATCGGCTTTATCGCCCATGGCAGCAGTTTGAGTACCGCTTTCGTGCTGATTGCGGTATTGCTGGCGGCAGTCGCTATCAGCGGCAGAATCCTCAAGGTGTAGGTCACGGCTCAACGCGCTTTGCGAGCTTTGTGCTGCTCCTGCCAACGTTCGAGGTTTTTGTTGCACAGGTGGTCTTCTACATGCGGCGGGCCAAACAGGCGTGGAGTATTCGCATGCTTCAGCGCAGGTAGCAGACCCGGCCGCTCAAAAATGTTCTTCATCGTGTAGACGCACATTTCGCTGTACTTGGACCTGGGCATCCCGGTGGACGGGTCCAGCACCGGGTTGCCCTGTTGATCAACCTCATACGGATCCTGCAAAACTTCCCTGAGTTTTGCGATGTCGACGTACTGGTGCTGTTCGAAAAGAAAGGTCCGATCCTTGGTTTTATCTCTCAAGTGCTCAAACTGCCCTTGCAGCGCCTCAACCACATCAGCATTGCCCTGGGCATGAAAGGGATCCTGGCTGAAGGCGCTTGGGGAGCTGTTGCCCTGCAACGCCTGGGCCGCCGCCCTGAGACTATCTCGCGTGATATCACCGTCACGACCGAAGATCGCATCGCTTAGTCGCGGGCGCTCGAGAATTTCCCGGACGACCTGAATCGCGCCGTCCAACTCCTCGTTTTTTCCGGTGGGCTCAGCGGCGATCCGCTGCAATGACAACCAGGTCAAGCGCCCGTCATTCATATACGAGTGCAGCAACCCGAAGGCTTTCTCCAGGGCACTCGCCAATTGCTTGTCCGTGGAGTTGGGGCCCGGCAGGGAAAACTGCGCCCGCTGCGGGGGGAAGTTCTGCAAGTTTCGATGACGCAGGACAGACAATGTTTCGCGCAGCAGGAAGGGCTTGCGAGGCCCAACAGCCGCAGGCACGGAGGGCGTTTCACTCCAGGCTCCAGCGCTGTCGACCGGTGGTGGCGCCATGGGTTGCGGGGCCGGTCCACCAGGGGCGTGAGACCGCCCGGGAGGTAGTACACCATCGATTGACATGGGTTTTCTCCAACTCTTTGAGATGCATATCCGCTTGGTGATCGGCTCGGTGATGACCAAAATCAACGAATGAATTCCACTCGGACAAGCACATCATGTGTGGTTGGATGAACCCGGCAGTTCCTTACGGACAACGAATACCAATAACAATATGTAAAACCGCAACCAGCGATGCTCAACCCAACTTGCGTCTGCGCCACCAGCCCGCGAGGGTGTGAATCAGCCCGACATTTTTTATCGATCCGGCACCATCTTCGGGGGTCTGTCCGTCCGCAAGCATGCCCCTGGAAAAGTCATCCGAAACGGGCGCCTGGAATTGTCGCTGACCGGCAAAAGCCTTCATGCGCAGGGCTTGGGCCGCATGTTCCTTTGCAGGGGTGTGCAGGCCTCGCGTTGCTGCGCCCTCCTCTGATACCGCAAGTTTCGCGTCCTGGGTGCTGTGCAAGAGTTCAAGGCGCTGGGATGGGGGGGAGTTAAACGAGGTTGAAGTCATGAGTTTGCCCTCACTCGGAATCTGAAAAGCGGCGGGTGAATCACTACTGTAGATATCAGCTATGTGGCAAATGAGTGTAATCCGTTCCTCGAACAATTGAGTCAGGCGCCGCATTCGCCGTGCAGCGCCTGTAGGTTGGTCACTTGGACAATAGGACCAATGCTCTCCAATTGATCTTTCCGTCCCCGTCTTTACTGGCAAGGTCGTCCATCAGTTTGAGCAGATTACCTCGCTGGATCACTGCCTGGGCCAACTGGATAAGGTGGTCCTTTTCAGCGTCGCCTGTGAAAGGTTGGCGGGCGAGCTTTTTCAGGTCGTGGATTCTAAGGCCTGGCCCCCAGGGCCAGCCCTTCAATTCGTCAAAATGCTCGAGCATTTCAGCGGCCAACTCCTTGTCAGACTTGTACTTGAAGTAGTTTTCGCCCTTGATGACCGCGATCACATTCTGAAAGTCGATGAGATTATCCAATGCACCGGTAGACGCTTGTCGGTCAAGCGCCGCCATCAGTTCCGGACGCCGCAGCAGCTCATTGGCCAAGCGAATGTTCTCCCGCATGGCGGGGTTAGGCGACCACCCTCTTCTCGCCATCGCAAGGATGCTGTCAACACTGATATACCCTGGATTCCTGGGGTCCCTGAAAGCATGGAAACTGTCGCGCAATTGCGCTGCCAACTCTTCATTGTTCTTCAGCGAGTATTGCGGATCTGGCCTGCCAGGCGCGACCGGATAGGGCCTTTCTCCGCCGGTAGGGTCTGGTCGCGGTGGCGGGTTGCTCGCCCCGGGATTCGGCCTCGGCGGCGGATTGCTGCAACCTGGGTTCGGCCTTGGTGGTGGACCGCCGCAGCCTGGATACGGAGGCGGCCGATGTCCGGAAAACCATTGGTTCATCCATTGCTTGAACTGGCTCAGGAAATCCTGCATTGCAGGAGCGTGATGATGGTGATGGTGGCTGCCTGACACATCTGCGCCAGTGGTGGCCGCCTGATGGTTGCCGAACACTGGACCGGCCTTACTTTCCCCGGATTGAAAATTTACGTTGGCGGAACTCTGACCTTTGAAAGAAGGCGCAGCAGGCGCTTCACGAGTGTTCTTGACCTCGGGCTTGGCAGTGGCCTGCGAAGGATCAGAGGTTGATGAGGTAGAGACGGGGGATGGATCCAACATCGGTACCGACATGCGTTTCTCCATTACAGTGGGCGCGATTTTCAGCTTGTCGCTCCAACTTAGTGTCGAAGCCCATCAGCTTTCCCATGTGTGGCTTTTTGTCGGAATCAGTTCCTGTGCCAGCAACAATATATGCTGTGCGAGTGTAGGAAACAGATCGAGCAGGCAATGGTCTTTTAGCTGCTGCCCCCAGGCAAAGCGGCGGCGTGCCCGAGCAAAAAAAAATCGCAACCCGTGGGTTGCGATTTTTCCTATCAACTGAATATCAGAACCCGACGCTTGCCTGGACGAAGAACGTACGCGGCTCACCCAGGTATATCCCGGCGTTGTTGTCGCTGGAGCGCGTGTAATGCTGCTGGTCAAAGACGTTTTTTACACCCACGCCCAGCTTGAGGTTCGACAATTGCGCGCCAAAGTCATAGCCGCTGCGCAGGTTGACGGAGACATAACCTGGGATGTCGCCATATTGGCCATCGTCGGTGCCCTGGGTAATGTAGGTGGTGCCGGTACCTGGTGCACGCTGCTTGGATTGCGCATAGACATCGAGGTTATGGGTCCAGTGGTTGACGTCGTAGCGCAGGCCCAGCGTCGCCACTTCACGGGAGTACAGGGGCAGGTCGCGGCCCTTGAACGGTACATCACCTTCGGAGGTGGCCTTGGTATAGGTAAAGCCGGCGTTAGCCGTCAGCCCGTCAAGGCGCGGGTCGAGATTGGACAGGTCGTAGTGGGCCGAGGCTTCGACACCGGCGTGCTTGGTGGCGCCGAGGTTAGTCCAGCCTACATCGTTGCTGACGTATTGCAGCTCATCCGAGAAGTCGATGTAGAACAGTGTCACTTCGCCGCCCCAGACGCTGTCGTTGTAGCGCGTTCCGATCTCGTAGGTCTTGGCTTTTTCCGGGTTAAGGCCATTGGCGGTCTGGTTGCCGGTGCCGCCCTGGCCCAGCTGGAAATACTGCAGGCTGCCGAAGGAGGTTTCGTAATTGGCAAACAGTTTCCAGGCATCGGAGACGTGATACATCACGCTCAGGGCCGGCAAGGGCTCGTTGTTGTGGATCTCGCGGCGTTTTTCCTCGGTACGCTTGCCGTTCAGGGCCACGACGGGGCGGTCATGCCATTGGGTGCGGATATCTTCAAAGCGGATGCCCGGAGTGATGGTCCATTTGCCAATATCGATTTTGTTGTCGATGTAGAAGGCGTTGGCTTCGGTGCCACCGGTGCGGTCCTGATAGACATGGCCATCGCTCTGCCCGCCCGGCGTCGGCACGTTGTTGACCAGGTTCAGGCTGGTGGCTTGCTCGTGCATGCCTTCCTTGAGGTAACGGTAGCCAACGCTGACTTCCTGGGTGCTCGGGCCCAGGTCAAACACATGGGACACCCGCGGCTCGATACCAAAGGTGTAGTAGGTGCGCGGGTAGGAACTGAGGGTTTTCAAATCACGGTTGGCGATGTTGCTGCCACGGAAGCTGTCGGAATAGTAGGTCAGCACTTCGGCCTGGGTGCGATCATCGATCTGGCGGATGTACTTGAAGGACACGTCCTTGCGGCGACCGCTGAAGTTGTCCCAGTCGCGCACCGACTGATACGGGTTGGCGTCGAATTGCTGCTGGGTCAGGCCGCCGGGCATGTCGGCGCTGGCGTCGTAGTAGTGGAAGTTCAGCGAGAAGTCGTCTTGATCGGTCGGCGCCCAATGGGTCTTGAAGATCACGTCGTCGATATCGTTGGAGTTATTGCTGTTGCGATAGCCGTTGCCGTTGACCCCGGAGTACAGCAATGCGGCGCCGATGCCGTTGTCTGCCGTGCCGCCAATAAAGGCGTTCTCCACATGCTTCCAGCCACCATGGGCGGAGGTCTGCAGGGTAGTGCCGACCTCACCGGAGAATTTCTCCGGAATTGCGCGGGTCACGAAGTTGATCACGCCCCCCACGTTCTGTGGCCCATAACGTACGGAGCCGGCCCCGCGGACAACGTCGATGCTTTCCAGGTTACCGGCAGAAATCGGTGCCATCGACAGTTGCGGCTGGCCGTACGGGGCGAAGGCCGCCGGTACGCCGTCGATCAGCACGGTGGAGCGCGGCGACAGCCGTGAGGTCAAGCCGCGTACACCGACGTTGAGGGAAATATCGCTGCCGCCGGTGCCGTTGGCTTCCTGCACCTGCACGCCTGGTATACGTCGCAGCACATCACCGACGTTCATCGCGCCCTGCTCCACCATGGCTTCGCGGCGCACCACGGTACGCGCACCCGGATGGTTTTGCACCACGGCGGCATCAGCATCGCCGAGCCAGTCGCCCACCACCTTGATATCGGTGACTCCCAGCTCCAACGGTGAACCCGCTTCACCGGTGCCGTTACTCACCGGGCGCAGGGTCACGGAGCCGGCGTCGATCTGGTAATCCAGCCCACTGCCCTGCAGCAGTTGGCGCAGGGCTTGTTCGGGCGAGAGGTTGCCATCCACCGCTGGGGCTTGCTTGTCGGCCACCATGTCGGGGCTGAAGAACACTTGCAGCGAAGTCTGCTGGCCCAGTTGGCTGAGCGCAGCACCCAGTGACTGGGCGCGGATATGTATGCCATCGGCCGCATACGTGGCAGGCAGCGCGGTGCTGACCGCAATGGCCAGGGCCAGGGGAGCCCAGCGAGAGATTTTATTATTGTGGATGGCGAGTTTTTTCACGTCGAACCTAGTCCTGTGATCGCAAGAGTGTGCGGCTGTTAATGCAAACCAGTTGCGGTTGCAGTTGCAGGAGAAGACGAAGAACTCGAAAAAAACCTGAATGTCAGCGTGAAATAATTTCCTGACTGCCGTCCGGCAAGGTGCGCAAGGCCACGGGGAGGATGTGCGGCAAGGCTTTGAGCAAGGCGTCGGTGTCACTGGATTTGAATACGCTGGTCAGGCGCAGGTTGCCCACCGCTGCCGTACTGACACGCAGCGGTTGCTCACGGTAGCGCGACACTTCCCGGGCCACCTCGCCCAAGGTGGCGTTGTTGAACACCAGTTTGCCGGTACGCCACGCTGTCAGTTCTTCAGGGTTCACCGCGTAGGCCGCTGCCACTTGGCCTTGGGTATCGACATGGGTGCCACGGCCGGCGGTGAGCGTCACTGTCTGATCCGATATGCGCCCCTGCACCTTGACCGTACCGGCCTCGACCGCCACGCGGGTCTGGTCTTCATCTCGGCGCACATCAAAACGCGTGCCGGTAACCGTTACCTGACCTGACCCGGCGACCACGACGAACGGGCGCCCGGCGTCATGCTCGACACTGAACATCGCCTCGCCCTGCTTGAGTTCCACGTTCCGCAGGCCCTTTTCATAGCGAACCGCGGCCACGCTGCGGCTGTTGAGGTCCATCACCGAGCCATCGGGCAAGGCTACCTGGCGATGCTCGCCCAATCGGGTGCTGAACTCTGCACTGTAAGGCTTTGACTGGCCCACCCCGCTGACTAAACCCAGGCCCACTGCAATGGCGACCACACTGGCGGCAACGGCATAGTGCAATACCGCACGGCGCCTGGGAGGCTCGACCGGCGTATCGCCCAAGGCCTGCAAGCGGGCCCTGGGCAGCAGATCGGTGGCGCCCCACAGCCCTTGCAGCACATCGAATTCATACTGGTGCTCAGGCGCCCGCGCCCGCCAGGCATCGAAACGTTGCCGCTCCTCGGCATTCAATGGGCCGTCCTGCAGGCGTACAAACCATTGCGCGGCCTCATCACGGACACGGTTATCCATCGAGCAAGATCCTGATTCAAAGCGGGTCATGGCGCCATCGCATCCAGACGATCACGCAGATGCCGCAGGGTGCGGATCATATACTTTTCCACCATGTTTTTAGACAGCCCCAGGCGCTCGGCGATTTCCTGCTGGGTCAGGCCCTCGATTTTCTGCCAGATGAAAATCCTGCGACAGTTGAGCGGCAGCTCCGCCAAGGCCCGCTCGATGGAATCGGCCAACTGGATCGCGTGCATGTAATGCTCCGGATCACCACCATGGGGCAAGCTGTGATCAATGACTTGAAGCGTCAGCGCCGCGCGGCGGTCTTCGCGGCGGTAGGCGTCCACCGCAATATTGCGTGCGGTTTGATGCAGGTAGGCGCGCGGTTGTACTACCTCGCTGGCGCGGGACTCAAGCACACGCACAAAGGTGTCATGGGCCAGATCTTCGGCTTGCTGGCGGTTTCTCAGGCGGCGCGTCCAGGTTCCGATCAACTCTTCGTAGTGCTCGAAAAAGCCTGTTCTGCGGGGCGGCTGAGGGGTCATCGCGGATGCACTGGGTAGGCGGGGCGTGAATAGTAATGCTTCCTATTAAGCAGGGCAATTGCTGCTGATCGCCTGCGCCACTTCTGTTCCCGAGAGCACTTATTTTTTTGAAATAACCGCACTCATATATTGATGCAGGTCGCGCAGATCCTTAATGCTCCAGGCATGCGGCGCTATCTTTACACCGTTCTCCCGCAACGTTCTTGGGATCAGGTCGCCATTGGGACGAAGGATGATCGACGACACGATAACTCCCGGATAATCCTTGAGCCGCTGCTTGAAAGCTGTGGTGGTAAGGTCAGGCGTTGGCGGATTGCTTTTTTTAGCCAATGGCCCGGTCGCTCTGATATCGGGCCCATGACACACCGCGCATCTTTGGAGGTAGAGCGTCTTGCCATTAATGTTTTCTGCCAAGGCCCCCGACGTTTGAGCCAGTGACAAAACCGCTGATAGACCTATGAGTATTTTGTTCATGCGTGCGGTGCCTGTCGGCATATACATTCCATCGCGCCCTCTCCATTCCCTTTATTCTAAGCACCATACGATAACATTCACCTTCCGGCCGAGCGCTACACCTATGCACACGCCTTTTATCGATACCCGCTGCCACCACGCCTTACGCCTTGCCTGCAACGTCAGCACTTACCCGCACAAGTTCTGTTTGAGCGAATCCAATCGAAAACTCATCAGTTCCCTGACGGATGAATGCCCGGGCGTGCAGACATTGGTCGAACAGCTGTGCCAGATACAGGCGCTGCTGGCACCCAAGCTGCCACTCACCGGCACGAGCGCACTGTGGAAATCCCGCGAGGCGCATCTGCAGCAAACCCAGATACACACCACCGTCGACACGGGACCTTTACCCGACGGCACCCTGACCGATATTGCGCGGCTGCTCGATCTGCAGCTGTTTGAAACCGTACTCTCGACCATGCCATGCGAAGCCAAGGGTGCCCCATCCTCGCATGACACTGTTAGCCTGACGTGCCAATGCGTTTGGCTTTCTGAGCTACTGGCGCTGGTCATACTGGGTATCGCCAGGGCAACCCTTGATGAGACCGGCCGTTGCAGCATCACGCCGTCCTCGGACGCCATGCGCATGCACCTTCGACGAGTGTGGTTTGGTTCAGCCCTGGAGCAGGCATCTCTTGCGTCTGCCTCCCTGGCCATCCAGAGCCTTGCCATCGTGGCCGCCGACCCGGCTCGACGAAACCAACTGCCAAACGCCAGCGTATCGGCATTGACTATATTTCCCCAGCATTGGCGACTGCCGCCAGACTACGGTCCCGTGGCCGGATTATTATTCGATCAACTCGAACCCTTGCTGCTGATGATCATTCACGCGGTGCATGGGGCACAGCACCCTGGAACCCCACCCTTCGATCATCGCCACGCCGCGCAGAAGGGCATCACGCCGGTCTACGAACTTGTCTGTCAGATTCAAGCGCAACTCCCCGTGGTTGACCGGCTGTTCGATTTCTCTGGAGGCGGACTGATCCTGGGAACGCGCAACCTGGCGAGTGGCGCCATCGAGACAGCCGAAAAACTTGCAGAAATAAAGCTCGGTGCCAATTGGCACGGCAAGGCCACCTCTGATGCACAGAAGGCCTACCTGTTGAACCGGCTCAAACGTTGCGCCCATATTGAAGTGCTCGATTTCGAACTGCTGCAACACCATACAAAAGACAGTGCCGTGGAAGTGGATGTCGATTTTTTCATCCGGGACAACCTGCACGGCCAGGTTTATGGCGTTCAGCTCAAACACCTCAAGAAGCGCTCCCATAGCGGTCTACTGGGATGGCTCAGCCTGCTCCGGGAGCCGGCAAGTGGGTTGGGTAACCTGGTCCGACAGTTGGAAAACCTGGTGCTGGTTGCCCGCAACGATGAGAAGGCTCGGGCGGTGCTGATCGGCAACGGGCTCACACCGGCCGAATGCGAGCGCATCATCCCGGTAGGCTTGCACAATGTCGGAAGCATGGACATGTGGTCACTTCAAAACGGCATCCTGCTCTATGACATGCACACGTTTGTGAACCTGGTGGCCGGTAGGGCTGCGGTCGAAATCGGCATGGTCGACGGGCAAATCATTCATCGGCCGGCCGCCGCCCGCGCAGGGCCTCCTCCCAGCCCCCATGCTCCGGACTCGGCCATTGATGCCTACCTGGCCGATCCCCTGTTCCAGCACCTGTCCCGGTTTGACAGCGCTGCCAGGGTCAGCCGACGGGTATGTATCGGCGCGCATACCGTTGTTGCCCATGGACTGGGCATATGAGCCAAACGGTGAACTTCCACTGCTCGTCGTCAGTCAGCTGAAAGGACTCTCATAATCACAGTGGGTGGGCGATGCAGATTTCCTTGCAGCAACAAGTGGCCCTGGTCACCGGCGCCAGCTCCGGCATTGGCGCCGGTGCCGCCAAAGCCCTGGCCGCAGCGGGTGCGGCGGTGGTGCTCAACTACAATTCCCAGGCGGCACCGGCCGAGGCCCTCGCCGCACAGATCAATGCCGCCGGTGGCCGGGCGCTTGCCATCGGTGGCGATGTGTCCAAGGAAGCTGACGTCGAACGCCTGTTCGCCCAGACGCTCGACGCCTTCGGCCACCTGGATATCCTGGTGGCCAACTCCGGCTTGCAAAAAGACGCCAACCTGGTCGACATGACCCTTGAGGACTGGAACACCGTGATCGGCGTCAACCTCACCGGGCAATTCCTTTGTGCCCGTGCGGCCGTGCGTATTTTCAATCGTCAAGGTATTCGCGAAGGCGTGTCCCGCGCCGCCGGTAAAATCATCCATATGAGCTCGGTGCATCAACTCATCCCCTGGGCCGGGCATGTGAATTATGCGGCGTCCAAGGGCGGTGTGGAGATGCTGATGCGCACCCTCGCCCAGGAAGTCAGCGAGCAACGTATCCGCATCAATGGTATTGCGCCCGGCGCTATTCGTACGGCGATCAACCGTGCCGCCACCGAAGGCGCTGCGGAGAAAGAGTTACTCAAATTGATCCCTTATGGCCGTGTCGGTGATGTGCAAGACGTGGCCAATGCGGTGGTATGGCTGGCCAGCGACGCGTCTGATTATGTCGTCGGCAGTACGCTGTTTATCGATGGTGGCATGAGTCTTTATCCGGAGTTTAATGGCAATGGTTGATTTGAAAAGCGAACCCCAAAGCGCCATCGACGCTCACGGCATCATCGGCGACATGCGTAGCGCAGCACTGGTGAACGACCGGGGCACCATCGACTTTTTCTGTTGGCCCGAATTCGACAGCCCGTCGATCTTCTGCGCGCTGCTCGATACGCCCGAGGCCGGAACGTTCCAGCTCACCCCGGACTTGCCCAACGCCCGCCGCGAACAGATCTACCTGCCCGACACCAACGTGCTGCAAACCCGCTGGCTCAGCGACGCGGCGGTGGTAGAAGTCACCGACCTGCTGGCGGTCAGCGAAGAGGTCGACGAGCTGCCTTTGCTGATTCGCCGGGTACGGGTGGTCAGCGGCCAAGCCACCCTGCACCTGCGCTGCGCCGTGCGCCACGACTACGCGCGTGCCAAGACTCGCGCCACAGCCGACGATAGCGGCGTGCTGTTCAGCGCCGACGATCAGCCCGGCCTGCGCCTGGTGGGCAGCCACCCGCTGACCCTCGAAGAACATGCAGCCGTCACCAGTTTCACTCTGGCCCAGGACGAAGGCGCCGAATTCGTGCTCGGTGGCCAGGACGATCCGCGTGTGGTCAATGACTGCACCGACCTGTACCTGGAGCGTACCCTGAAGTACTGGCGTGGCTGGATCTCCCAGTCCAATTACCGTGGGCGCTGGCGTGAAATGGTCAACCGCTCGGCCTTGGCGTTGAAGCTTTTGACCTCGCGCAAGCACGGCGCAATCATCGCCGCCGCTACCTTCGGCCTGCCGGAAACCCCCGGCGGCGAACGCAATTGGGATTACCGCTACACCTGGATCCGCGACGCCTCGTTCACCGTCTACGCGTTCATGCGCCTGGGTTTTGTCGAAGAGGCCAATGCCTACATGCGTTGGCTCAAAGGCCGGGTCAGCGACTGCTGCGGGCAGCCGACCAAGATCAACATCCTCTACGGCATCGACGGTCGCCAGGAACTGCCGGAAACCACACTTGACCATCTGAGCGGCCATGGCGGCGCCCAACCGGTGCGCGTGGGCAATGAAGCGTTTGACCAGATCCAACTGGATATTTACGGCGAACTGATGGACGCGGTGTATCTGGTCAACAAATACGGCGAAGCCATCTCCCACGAAGGCTGGAAACACACGGTGGAAGTGGTCGACCAAGTGTGTGAGATCTGGAACCGCAAAGACGTGGGCATCTGGGAAATGCGCGGCGAGCAGCACCACTTCCTGCATTCGCGCCTGATGTGTTGGGTGGCCGTGGATCGCGCCATTCGCCTGGCGTCCAAACGTTCACTGCCGGCACCGTTCGCCCGCTGGGATCAGACGCGCCAGGCGATCTACGCCGACATCTGGAGCAACTTCTGGAAAGAGGAGCGCGGGCATTTTGTGCAACATACCGGCAGCACCGCGCTGGACGGTTCGATGCTGTTGATGCCGCTGGTGCGCTTTGTAGCGGCGACCGACCCGCGCTGGCTGTCGACACTGGAAGCGATCCAGAAAAGCCTGGTGCGCGACGGCATGGTCTACCGTTATCGCAACGACGACAGCCAGATCGATGGGCTGCAAGGCACCGAGGGCGCGTTTGCCGCTTGCTCATTCTGGTACGTCGAATGCCTGGCCCGCGCCGGCCAAGTGGAAAAAGCCCATCTGGAATTTGAACAGTTGCTGCGTTACGCCAACCCCCTGGGGTTATACGCCGAAGAATTCGACAGCCAGGCCCGGCACCTGGGCAATACGCCCCAGGCTCTAAGCCATTTGGCGTTGATCAGTGCGGCGACGTTTCTAGACCGCAAGCTCAGCGGGGAGAAGACTGTATGGCAACCCTGACCCCCCCTGCCCCATTGCTGTACGTGCGCACCTCTATGTTGGATGTGGCTTACGAGACCCACGGGCCTGTCGAGGGCGAGCCGGTGATTCTGCTTCATGGCTTCCCCTACGACCCACGCGGCTACGACGAGATCGCGCCGGTATTGGCCGAGCGGGGTTATCGGGTGTTGGTGCCATATCTGCGCGGTTATGGCCCGACGCGGTTTATCAACGCCCAGGTCATGCGCTCCGGCCAGCAGGCGGCGCTGGCCAAGGACCTGCTGGATTTCATGGATGCTCTGGCGATCCCCTGGGCTACTCTCGCAGGCTTTGACTGGGGTGGGCGCGCCGCGTGCATTGTCGCGGCGCTGTGGCCGGAACGGGTACGCGGCCTGGTGACCGGCGATGGCTATAACATCCAGGACATCGCCAAGTCGCTCACGCCTCGGGCTGCGGAAACTGAGCATCGTTTGTGGTACCAGTATTACTTTCACACCCAGCGCGGGGTCGACGGTTTGACCGCCAACCGCCGTGAACTCTGCGAGTTGTTATGGCGGCTCTGGTCACCGACCTGGCGTGAAGGGCCAAGCCTGTACGCCAACACCGCGCCATCGTTTGATAACCCGGATTTTGTCGCGGTGGTGATTCACTCCTATCGCCATCGATTCATGTATGCACCGGGTGACCCCGCGCTGGAATTCATCGAGCAGGCATTGGTGCCGCAACCGGCGATCTCGGTGCCGAGCATCTCATTGTGCGGTGCCGACGATGGCGTTGGCCCGCCCTCTCAAGAGGATGAGGATGTGGAGCAATTCAGCGGTTTTTATCGACGGCACGTATTGCCCGGCGTGGGCCACAATGTTTTCCAGGAAGCGCCCAAGGTCACGCTGGATGCCTTGCTGGAATTACTGCAGCGCTGAAAAACGCTCCCGATAAGCCTGGGGCGTCACCGACAGGGCGCGCAGGAAGCTGCGGCGCAATGTCTCTTCACAGCCAAAGCCGCATTGCAGGGCAATGCGTTTGATCGAGGTGGTGCTGTCTGCCAACTGTCGGCGTGCGCTTTCGATACGGATCAGCTCAACAGCGCGCGCCGGGGTTTGGCCGGTTTCGGCTCGGTAGTGACGCACAAAACTACGCTCACTCATGCCGGCCTGCGCCGCCAGGGTGGCGATGTTCAGATCCAGTGTCAGGTGCTCGGCGATCCAGGCGTGCAATTCGGCAAAGCGGCTGTCGCTCTTTTGCAGGGCCAGCGTCACGCTGAATTGCGCCTGCCCGCCCGGGCGCTTGAGGAACACCACCAGGTGACGCGCTACTTCCAGGGCAAAGGCACGCCCCAGATCCTCTTCCAACAGGGCCAGGCACAGGTCGATCCCGGCGGTCACACCGGCCGACGTCCACACTGCGCCTTGCTGGATGAAAATCGGATTGGCCTCCACCGTCAGCGCGGGAAACTTGCGCGCCAGTTCTTCACAGCGCGTCCAGTGCGTGGCCACCCGGCAACCGTCGAGCAAGCCACTGGCTGCCAGCAGAAAAGCTCCGGTGCACACCGAAGCCATGCGCCGTGTGTGGCGGGCCTTTTCCCGCACCCATTGCACCAGCGCCGGGTCTTCGGCAGCGCCATACACGCCCCAGCCACCGGCAATCACCAGGGTGTCGCAAGGCGTGTCGTTGGCGGGCAGCGGTTCGGCCAGCAGCGCCAGACCGGCAGAGGTCATTACCGGTTCAGCCTGGGCGGTGATCACACTCACCGCGTAAGGCAACGCCAAGCCACGCTGGCGTGCCAGGTCATTGGCGGACGCGAACACCTGCAGGGGTCCGGTCACATCCAGCACCTGGACATTCTCGAAGGCGAGTACATGAATGATTCTGGGCATGATTGGCGTGATTAGTGGGCTCAATGGCGTATGCGCCAAAGCCTAGGCTCCTACAGTGAGGTCGTCCACCCCTTTATCGGAGCTTGATTAATGACTTTGCACATCGGCTTTCTGTTATTCCCCGGTATCCAGCAACTGGACCTTACCGGCCCCTATGACGTGCTGGGTTCACTACCCGACGTGAAGCTGCACCTGGTGTGGAAAGACCTGGCGCCGATCACCTCAAGTACCGGCCTGGTATTCACGCCGACCATGACCTATGCCGACTGCCCGACGCTGGACGTGGTGTGCGTGCCCGGCGGTGCAGGCGTGGGCGCGTTGATGGAAGACCCGCAAACCCTGGACTTCCTGAACACACAGGCGCAGACCGCACGTTACATAACCTCGGTATGCACCGGCTCGCTGGTATTAGGGGCGGCGGGTTTGCTGCGCGGTCGCAAGGCCACCACCCACTGGGCTTACCACGACCTGCTCGCGCCGCTCGGCGCCATCCCCGTGCAGGAACGTGTGGTGCGTGACGGCAACCTGTTTACGGGCGGAGGGATCACGGCGGGAATCGACTTTGCGTTGACCCTGGCGGCCGAGTTGTATAGCGAAGCGGCGGCGCAACTGGTGCAGTTGCAGATCGAATATGCGCCGGCGCCGCCGTTCGACTCAGGCAGCCCGGAGACTGCGCCCAGGCATGTGCTGGAGGAAGCCAACAAGCGCACGGTAGAGTCACGCAGAGTGCGTGGGGAGATTGTGACCCGAGCGGCTGCGCGGTTGGGTTGAATGTTCATCCGTGGCGAGGGAGCAAGCTCCCTCACCACAAAAAAGCTTGCTTGGCGTCCAGCGTGTCTTCAGGCAGGACGAGACATCACCGCCAAACGCACAGCCAACGCCATCAACACTGCCGCCAAACCCCACTTCTGCAGCCAGGCGCTTTTTGAGCGCTTGGCGAAGAAGCGACTGAGCGCACCGCCAAACATCCCCAGCAGCGCGTGAAACACGCCTGCAATCAGCGTCAGCACGCCACCCAGCACCATTAATTGAACGGCGATGGGCCCAGCCTCCGGTTGCACAAACTGTGGCAGGAACACCATGAAAAACAACAGCGCCTTGGGGTTGAGCAAACTGTTGAGCATGGCCTGTAGAAATACCCGGCCCAGGGCCACGCGGTCGACGTGCGCAGTGTCCGGCCCGGAGCGCGTCTGCAAGGTCTTGAACACCAGCCACAACAGGTAGATCACACCGGCGTAACGAATCAAGTCAAACGCTGGCGGCCAACTGGCGACCAACGCCGTCACCCCCATGACGGTCAACGCCGTCAGCAACAGGTCTGCCACAGCGATGCCCAGGGCCGACGCACAGCCTCCGCGCCAGCCATGGGTCACACCATGGCTGATCACAAACGCCATATTTGGCCCCGGTGATAGCAGCAACAGCAAAACAGCGCCGGAAAAAACCGCAAGAGTGACGAGGCTGATCATGGGTGAACCGTCCGCCGGGAAAAGCCCAGATTAATCGGCGAGTACAGGGCACACAAAAAATTGTGCTGGATACATTGCTTGCGCAGAAAACCAGGTGATTGCTGAATGCCACGATCAACGTCTAGAATGCGAAACATTATCAATTAAGTTTGCTGCGCCGGGATGACCATGTCGAGCGATCACCCTCTGGACCCTGCCGCCATCGGCCAGCTTTACCAGGCCCACCATTCCTGGCTGCGCGGCTGGTTGAGCCGGCGCACCGGCTGCCGTGAACACGCCGCCGATCTGGCGCAGGAAACCTTTGTGCGCCTGCTCAACGCACGCAAGCACCAGACCTTGCAGCAGCCGCGGGCCTATTTAAGTAGCATTGCGCGCAGCTTGATGATCGACCAATACCGGCGTCGCGAGCTGGAACGCGCCTATCTGGAAAGCCTGGCGCACTTCCCCCAAGTCGAGGTGCCGAGCGAAGAAACCCGCTTGCTGATCCTCGACAGCCTGGAGCGGATCGACCGTTTGCTCGATCAGCTCAAGCCGCGGGTGCGCGAGGCGTTCCTGTTGGCGCAACTGGACGGCCTGACCTGCCCGCAAATCGCCCTGCGCCTGGGCGTATCCAGGGCCACGGTGGAACGTGACCTGTCCAAGGCGCTGCACGCCTGTTATCGGTTGCGCTATGCCGAACTCTGACCCGCGCCTGGTGGACCAAGCCATCCAGTGGATGATCAAGCTGCGTTTCAACGTCGCCGACGACGCCAGCACCGCGGCCTTTGAGCAGTGGTTGCAGCGCAGCGCAGCACATCAGCAGGCCTGGCAGCGGGTAGCGGCCATGGATGACGATTTCAAGCAACTACCGGCGCATGTCAGTCGCCATGCACTGGATGGCGCGCGCCAACGCATCAGTCGGCGTGAAGGCTTGAAGGTGCTGGGGTTGTTTGCCGGCGCCTCCGGCCTCGCCTGGCTGGGTCGCGACTACACCCCCCTGCCCGCGCTTATGGCCGACTACCGCACTGCCACCGGTGAGCGGCGCTGGGTGGCATTGGGCGATGGCAGCAAAGTCCAGCTCAACAGCGCCAGCGCCTTCGATATCGCGCTGAGCGCCGAAAGCCGGCTGGTGAACCTGCATCAGGGTGAACTGCTGATCGATACCGGCGCCGACAATCGCCCGTTCTGGATACACACCCGCGACGGTTACCTGCGCGCCCTCGGCACGCGCTTGCTGGTGCGCGAAGAGTCAGCAGGCACGTTATTGGCCGTGCAACAAGGCGCGGTGGCGGTATTTTCCGGCAGCCATGACACCACTGCGCGCCGGGTGATCAAGCCCGGCGAACAGGTGCTGTTCAACCGCGGCGGCATTCGCCCTTCACCCGCCAACGGCCTGGACCCCTGGGCCTGGAGTGACGGCGTGATCAGCGCTCACAATATGCGCCTGGATGACTTCCTGGCCGAATTGGGCCGTTACCGCAACGGGCTGGTGCGTTGCGGCGAAGCGGTGGCCGGGCTGCGGGTCTCGGGCACCTACCAACTGGATGACACTGACCAGGTACTCAAACTGGTGGCCCAATCGTTGCCGGTTGCTGTGACCTACCGCAGCCGTTATTGGGTGACCGTCTCCGCTCGGGTTTAACCGACTGAAAATAAATGAGGTGAATTCTCATTGCCGCTCGACCTGTAAGGAAAGGCCGATCAACAGGCCGGTTTTGTCCACTTTCCTAAGGAGCATCCCGCGGTCATGCAAGCGTTCCCCTCCAAACGTTCACCTCTCAGACACGCCGTCAACGCCCTCCTCCTCGGCGCGAGCGTGGCGGCCAGCGCCCTGCCCTATACCGCAAGTGCCCAAGAGCCCGGCAACGAGCGCCCGGCCCGCGCCTGGGATATTGCCCCTGGCCCTCTGGCCGGCGCCCTTGATCAATTTGCGCGGCAGGCCGGTATCAGCCTGTCATATGACGCGGGCAGCGTGGCCGGCAAAAACAGCCCGGGGCTGAACGGTACCCTGGACCCACAATCAGCCCTGAGCCGGTTGCTTCAGGGCCAGGGGTTGCAGGCTCAAAGCCAGGGCCAGAACGCTTGGTTGCTGTTGCCTCAGCAGCAAGACAGCTCGGCGCTGAACCTGGGCGCCACCACCATCACAGGTGATCGCCTGGGCGCCACCACCGAAGGCAGCGGCTCCTACACCACCGGTGCGGTGACCATCGGCAAGGGTGAACAAAGCCTGCGACACACCCCGCAATCGGTGAGCGTGATGACCCGCAAGCTGATGGATGACCAGAACATCACCACTATCGACCAATTGCTGGAGCGCACGCCAGGGATCACCAGCTACGAGTCGCCCATGGGCGGCAAGTATTTTTACTCCCGGGGCTTCAAGATGCTCGGTCAGTACCAGTTCGATGGTGTGCCGCTGGACATCGGCAAGGACTACATACAGGCCGACAGTTTCAGCGCGAACATGGCGATTTATGACCGGGTGGAGGTGCTAAAAGGCGCCGCCGGTATGCTCAAGGGCGCCGGCACCGCCAGCGGTGCAGTGAACTTCGTGCGCAAGCGGCCCCAAGCCACCCCGACCACCAGCCTCGGGCTGTCAGCGGGCACCTGGGATAACTACCACGCCGAACTCGACACCGGCGGCCCGTTGAACGACAGCGGCACGGTGCGTGGCCGCGCGGCGGTCAGCCAACAGAATCGCGGTTCCTACATGGACCTTGCCAAGCGCCAGGACCAAGCGTTTTACGCAGCCCTGGACATGGATGTCACACCCGACACCACCCTGGGCTTCGGTGCCAGCCATGAGGATGTCGACGCCACGCCGTGCTGGAGCGGCCTGCCGCGCTACCGCGACGGCAAAAGCCTCGGCCTGAGCCGCTCCACCTGCCTGGGCCAGGCCTGGAACGATTGGCAAAGCCAGCGCACCACGCTGTTCGCCGATCTGACCCATCACTTCAACGACAACTGGAAACTCAAAGTCAGCGCCGTGCATAGCCGCAACCTGCAAGATATCAAATATGCCGCCAGTGAAAGCACCGTGGACTATGGCGACCCGGCGCCTACGCTCACCAGTTACGCCGCACTGCTGGATTACGATCACAAGGACTACGGCCTGGATGCCTATATCGACGGTCAATTCGAGGCGTTTGGCCTGCAACATGAATTGATCCTCGGCGCCAACGGTAGTCGTGGCACCCAGGACGATGTCTACGCGATCCGCAACCTGCCCCAGCGCCAAAGCGTTTTCAACCCCAACCACCACTTCCCGGAACCTGCCGACGATACCTTCTGGCCCAACATGTATCGAGGCGGCACCGTCAACGAGACCGCCACGCAATACGGCGCCTACGCCACCTTGCGCCTGCGCCTGGCCGAGCCCCTGATGCTGGTCCTCGGCAGTCGCGTCAGTTGGTACGAAAACCGCCGCAAATCCCTGAACCTGGCGTGGGGCGAGTGGGCCGATCAAGACGCACGCACCAAGGAAACCGGCGTGGTAACGCCGTTTGGCGCGTTGATCTATGACCTCAATGACAATCTCTCGGTATACGCCAGCTACGCCGATATTTTCCAGCCACAAAGCTCCTACGCCACCGTCAGCGGTTCGGCCCTCAAGCCAAAAATGGGCGAAAACTACGAGCTTGGCATCAAGGGTGAGTGGTTTGACGGGCGCTTGAACAGTTCCCTGGCAGTGTTCCGCGCAATCGAAAAGAATGCCGCCCAAACCGACTTCGAGACCCGTTGCGGCAGCTCCTCCGACGGCTACTGCTACACCGACACAGGCAAAGTTCGCGCCCAAGGGGTGGAGGCCGAGCTCAGTGGTGAATTGCTCGAACGCCTGCAAGTGTTCGGCGGCTATACCTACACGCAGACCAAGAACCTTAAGAACATCGATAGCACAGCCGAAGGCGCGGTATCCAACACCTACGTGCCACGGCATATGCTCAGGTTGTGGGGCGACTATCAGTTGGACGGTGCGCTGTCGAAATGGACAGTCGGTGCAGGGGTTAACGCCCAAAGCAGCAACTACCGACTGCAAACCATCAAGCTTGAACAAGCCGGATATGCGTTGTGGAATGCGCGCCTGGCGTATCAGGTAGACGACACCTGGACCGTGGCGCTCAACGGCAACAACCTGTTTGATAAAAACTACTACCAGACCGTAGGCACAGCCGGTTGGGGCAATCTCTACGGAGAGCCGCGCAACCTGACGCTGAGCCTCAAAGGCAACTTCTAAGCACTGCACATTCCCTCCTGTAGGAGCGAACTTGCTCGCGAAAACCTCACAGACGCCGCGTTTATCCAGGAAACACGCGTTATCGTTGACGTTTTCGCGAGCAAGCTCGCTCCTACTAAAAAGCCTTGCCCTTTCCCTCCTACAACGTCAGAAAGCTTTTTTTCGCCGTCAGGCAAATCCCCATGTTTGTTCCTACACTCCAAAAAGCCACCATCAATTCTCGATTATTCTGAAAGCCCCCCACCAATGTCAATAAAGCGTCATATCATGGGGACCTTATGAGAGCCATTGACGGCAACGGCGAAAAAAGCCAAATCATTGACACGGAACCTCAAGGAAGCCACTATTTAGCCATCACCCCGTAAATTCCTGCGCACGAACAGGCATTACGTATTACCCAGCGACAGCAGTCGTTCGATTTGCACCACTTGTAAAGCACACCTGCCTTATGGATGAGCAAACGAACAGGAACGTTCTGGTGGTGTATTGAGGATCTGATCTATGCGCGGTAAATCGTCGGTCGATAGCCTGTTTTTGACTCGCCCCGGTTTCGTTGAGTTTTTTGTCGTCTTTGTAAAACTGATCCACGGCCTCACTGCTGTGGTGCCGGCAATTATCCTGTTGTTCTATCCGGAACCTGTCGCCGAGCACATGCGCAACCACTACCTGGGCCTGCTGGTGTTCTTTGCGCTGCTGACCATCATTCTGTTCCAGGCCCTGGGGGTGTACTCCGAGGATCTGTTCAGCAATCGCCTGCGTTTTCGCGTGATGCTGGTGGCCTGGGTCTCGGCGTTTTGCATCCTGCTGTTCATGTACCAGATCCTGCTCCTGTTCCCACAGTTGAGCCCACGCAACCTGGCGGCCTGGTTCTCCATGAGCCTGGTGCTGTTTGGCGTGGAGCGGATATTGATGCTGCGCCTGTATCGCCATTTGATGAAGAACGGCAAGTTCTTGCAGCGCACGGTGATCCTGGGTTTTACCGAGACGGCGGTGCACGTGGCTGAACACCTGTCACGAAACAGTGATATCCGTTCCGGACTGATCGGCTTTATCGACGACCGTACCGAGCGCATTCCCAAGAAATTGAGCCGCCTGCCCTTGCTGGGCAATACCCGCGACCTGGAAAAGCTGATCCGCTCCGAACAGGTCAACCAGGTCATGATCACCCTGCCCTGGGCCGCCGAACAGCGCATCAATGGCTTGGTCAAGCGCCTGCGGCAGATGTCGGTGAACGTCATGCTGGTGCCAGACATGGCCGCCTTGCGCTATGGCCATAACCGCATCACCGATGTGGGCGGCATCCTGATGTTCAACACGTCACAGTTGCCACTGCGCGGCTGGTCGCCCTTTATCAAGCGTTGCGAAGACCTGCTGCTGGCCAGCATGGGCCTGTTGCTGTTGTCACCGCTGATGCTAGTGACCGCTATCGCGATCAAACTCGACTCCAAGGGCCCGGTGCTGTTTCGCCAGAAGCGCTTTGGCTACAACGACAACCTGATTCGCGTGTTCAAGTTCCGCTCGATGTATGTCGAGCAGACCGACCTCAACGCCGAGAACCAGACCACGCGCCTGGACCCACGCATCACCCGGGTAGGCAGGATCATTCGCAAGACCAGCATCGATGAGCTGCCACAACTGTTCAACGTGCTGCTGGGCAATATGTCGATGGTCGGCCCACGCCCCCACGCCACGGCCACCAAGGCCGCCGGTATTCCGTTCGAGCAAGCGGTCAGCGAATACAGCTCGCGCCATCGGGTCAAGCCGGGCATCACCGGCTGGGCGCAGATCAACGGCTACCGCGGCGAGACCGACACCCTGTTCAAGATCCAGAAGCGGGTCGAATACGACCTGGAATACATCGCCAAATGGTCGGTGTGGCTGGATCTGTACATCGTTTTCATGACGATTCCTGCCGTTCTTTCCACCAAGGAAGTCTATTGATGAACCCACTTAACGGCTTGATTCCCTGCATCATCTCCGGTGGTTCGGGCACGCGGCTGTGGCCGGTTTCGCGGCAGAACATGCCCAAGCCCTTCATGCGCATGCGTGACGACCAGAGCCTGTTGCAGAAGACCTTCCTGCGCGCCAGTCACTTGCCGGGGGTGGACAGCATCCTGACGGTAACCAACCGCGACCTGCTGTTTCGCACCCTTGACGACTACCGCGCGGTGAACACCCAGCGATTAGCCCTCGACCTGCTGTTGGAGCCCTTTGGCCGTAACACCGCCGCCGCCATCGCCGTGGCCGCCTTGCATGTGCAGGAACATTTCGGCGCTGACGCGCAGCTGCTGGTGATGCCCGCCGACCACCTGATCCTCGATGAAAGCGCTTTTGCCCAAGCAGTGGAAAAAGCCCGCGCACTGGCCGAGGCCGGTTATCTGGTGACCTTTGGTATCCAGCCTGACCGTGCGGAAACCGGCTTTGGCTATATAGAACAAGGGGCGCCGCTGGGTGCTGGGTTCCAGGTCCAGCGCTTTGTCGAAAAACCCGACCAGGCCACCGCCCAAGGCTACCTGGACGGCGGCAAGCACCTGTGGAATGCCGGAATGTTCTGCTTCAAGGCTGGCACTGTGCTGGACGAATTGACCCGCCACGCACCGCAGGTCCTGGACGCAGCCAAGGCCGCACTGGAGCACAGCCAGAGCCTGCAAAACAGCAGCAGTCGCCAGCGCGAACTGAGCCCGGAAGGTTTTGGCACCGCACCGGATATCTCCATCGACGTGGCCCTTATGGAAAAATCCACTCAGGTCGCGGTGGTGCCCTGCAACATTGGCTGGAGCGATATCGGCTCCTGGGAAGCCCTGCGCGAACTCTCCCCCAGTGACGACAATGGCAACCAGATCAATGGCGAGGCCATCTTGCACGACGTGCATAACTGCTATATCGATTCGCCCAAGCGCGTACTCGGTGCAGTGGGCGTGCGCGACCTGATCATCGTCGACACCCCGGACGCACTGCTGATCGCTGACGCCCACCGCAGCCAGGATGTGCGGTATATCGTCGCCGAACTCAAGCGCCAGAATCACCCGGCGTTCAGCCTTCATCGCACCGTCACCCGCCCCTGGGGCACCTACACGGTGCTGGAAGAAAGCACGCGGTTCAAGATCAAGCGCATCGTGGTCAAGCCCAAAGGCTCGCTGTCCCTGCAAATGCACCATCACCGCAGCGAGCATTGGGTGGTGGTCAGCGGCGCAGCGATGATCACCAATGGCGAGCGGGAAATCCTGCTCAACATGAACGAGTCCACCTACATTCCTGCCGGGCACAAACACCGCCTGACCAACCCCGGCATCATCGACCTGGTGATGATCGAGGTACAGAGCGGTGAGTACCTGGGTGAAGACGACATCGTGCGCTATGACGACATCTACGGCCGTGCGCCGGTTGAAGTGAAACCCTGATGCGTACCTCCCTGATCATCCCCACCCGCAATGCGGCCAGCCATCTGGACCGCTTGCTGCCTGCCCTGCGCATGCAGACCTTGCAACCGGACGAGATGCTGGTGGTCGACAGCGCCTCCAGCGATGACACCGTGGCGCGCTTGCGCGAATTCGGCGCGCGCGTGGAAGTGATCGATGCCGGTGATTTCAATCACGGTGGCACCCGGCGCTGGGCCAGCGAGCAGGTGGGTGGCGACGCGTTGATCGTCATGACCCAGGACGCAATCCCCGCCACCGCCGAGACCTTCGCCAACCTGATCGCCGAGCTGCAACTGGAGCCGCTCAATGGCGTGGCCTATGGCAGGCAACTGCCGCACCCCGGTGCAGGTGTGCTGGGCGCCCAGTCGCGGCACTTCAATTACCCAGCGAGCAGCCGCAGCAAAAGCCTGGCCGATGCACCGCACCTGGGGATCAAGACCTGCTTCAGCTCCGACTCGTTTTCGGTGTACCGGCGCAGCGCGCTGCAGGCGGTGGGCGGCTTCCCCCAGGATGTGATCGGCAGCGAAGACGCCTACGTCGCCGCACGCATGTTGCTGGCCGGCTACCAGGTGCGCTACGCCGCCAGCGCGCTGGTGTATCACTCCCACGATTACCGCTTGCTGGAAGAGTTTCGCCGCTACTTCGATATCGGTGTGTTCTACGGCCGCGAGCCGTGGATTCGCCAGGCGTTTGGCGACGCCGGCGGTGAAGGCAAACGTTATGTACTGGCCGAACTGCGCGCATTGCGCGAGGCCAATGCGCTGCACCGCGCGCCCGAAGTGGTGGTGCGCAGTGCCTTTAAATTGCTGGGTTATCGCCTCGGCCACCTTGAACGCTACTTGCCCAACTCGCTTAAACGGCGCCTGGGCATGTTTTCCACCTACTGGACTTGAGCCGTCATGAAGACTATCAACCGACGTTCCCGTCTTACCCTGTTCAGCCTCTTGAGCGCCTCAATCTGGCTGGCGGGTTGTTCGACCCCCGCGCGGGTGCCGCTTCCTGACAACAATACGCTCAAGGCCGGCCATCAAGCGGCGCTGACCCTGGCCGACCTGCCACCGCCGCAGGTGCTGATCCAGAGCGGCGACTCGCTGCGGATCGTGCGTGATGCCCAGGAACCGGCGGCGGCCGATGATATGACCCTGTTCGTGGTGCGCCCCGACGGCGTGATCTCGGTGCCCAATATTGGCCGGGTCAAGGCCGCCTTGCGCACGCCCGAAGACCTGGGCAAGGAAATCACCGAGAAGTACAAGCGCATCTACCGTGAACCGGCGGTGACGGTAAACATCGCCAGCGCACCGAGCAACAAGGTGTTTATCGGCGGTGCGGTGCCCAACCCGGCATTTTTTGACCTGGCCGGCAACGTCAGCGTCGAGCAGGCGCTGCTCAGTTCCGGTGGTGTATTGCCCTCGGCGGATGCCTCCAACGTGGCCTTGATGCGCACCGGCCCGGATGGCAAGTACAGGACGTATTTCATCAGCCTGGAAAGCATGTTGACCAACGCCAATCACCCACGGGTGGCGTTGCAGCGCGGCGACTTGATCTTTGTGCCGCAGTCGGGCATCGGCGCGACGGTGGAGGCCGTGGATATGTACTTCACCAAGCTGTTTCCGATCAACAAGGGGATTGGTATTGGCTTGAATTACGACCTGAACAAGAGCGACGTAAAAAACAGCGGCAACACCATCTACAACAACCCAACCATTAACGCAGGCCAAGGATTATGAAGCGGGCTTCGTATCACTCGAACCAACTGTCCCCGTCTTTCGTAAACCCCATATTCGATGGAGTGATCCTGTGATCGAAATCCGCTCTCTTCGCGACCTGCTGCGGCTGTTTTTCATCTACCGCCGCGAATTCAAACTGGCAGTGATCACCACGATTGTCGTCGCGGTGCTGGGTGCCTTCCTGCTGCCGGCTCGCTACGAGTCCGACGCGCGCTTGCTGGTCAAGCCAGGGCGGGACAACACCACGTTGCCGATCGAAGCCGCCAACCGCCAGACGCTGATTGCCCCGAGCACCCAGCACGACCCGATTGTCGACGAAGAAAAAATGCTCACGGGCCGGCCCATTGTGCATATCGTTGCCGAGCGCTATATGGCGATGACCTCCGAACCGCCACAAGGCTTCTGGAAGGTCACCAAGTTCTACGTCAAAAAAGGCGTTGGCGAAGTCATCAATGCCGTGCGCAGCGTGCTGCAGTTCGTAGGCCTTGCCGAGAAACAAAGCCCGCTTGAACGCCTGGCGACCTCGCTGGAGAAGAACTTCAAAGCCGGTCACGAGCCGGGCTCTTCGGTGATCGAGATTTCCTTCACCTGGGACGACCCGGCGGTGGCGCAAAAAATCGTCGAGGAATGGGTCAATGCCTACCTTGAGGAACGTGCGCGGATCCTCGGGCGCAAAAGCCTGCATACCTTCTATGAAACCGAGCGCGCCAAGGTGGCGGAAAATATCCAAAGCCTGAAGGACCAACTGCAAGGCCGTCTGAAGCAGATCGATTCGATCAGTGTCGATGCGCGCCTGAAGAACCTGACCAGCCAGATCGACCGCGTCACCGACGCCAAGGTCAGCGCACAAAACCAGATCTCCGGGATTCGCAGCCTCCTGGCCAACGCCAGCCAGCAGATCAAGAGCCAGCCGGCGGACGTGGTGACGATGCGCGAAACCAGCCTCAACCCCACCCAACTGGACCTCAAGCGCCAGCTCAATGCGCTGCAAGTGGAGCGAGCACGCCTGCTGCGCACCTACCTGCCGGGCACGCCGCAGGTCAATCAGATCGAGCAGAACATCCGCGACATGGAGGCTCTCAGCGCCCAGGAAGCCACACGCCTGGAGCGCTCGCAAAACACCGCGCCCAACAGCCTGGTGATCAACATCAAGCAGCAAGTGATCGACGCCCAATTGCAAGAGCGCAAACTGGCCGGCGAAATCGAGAACTACGACAAGACCCTCGCCGAGCTGCGCGACCAGCGTGACAAGGCGATGACCGATGAGCCGGAACTCAACAAGCTGAGCCAACAACTGCGCGCCGCCGAAAAAAGCTACGCCTTGTACTCGGACAATCTTGAACAGGCGCGAATCGACCACGAACTGGACAACAGCCAGATCAGCAACATCGCCCTGATCGAACACGCCACCCTGAACCCGTCACGCGTGTTTCCCAAGAGCCTGCTGATTCTGTTGTTCGCCATTCCCGCCGGCGTGGCCGTGGGCTTCTTGACCATCTATGTGCTGTACCTGCTGGACCAACGAATCCACGACGGCACCCGGTTGCAGGAGATGTTCCATGTGCCGCTGTGGAGCAGCATCCCCGACGTGCAAGACGCAACGCCGGCAGCCGTCACCGCCAGCCTCTATCGCCTCTACAGCCTGCTGCCCCTGGAGCGCATCGCCAGTGAAGGCTTTGCCCTGGGCCTGACCTCGGCGCGGCATGGCGAGGGCGTGACGTTTATCGTCGAGCAGCTCAAGCGTCTGTTGGAAGAGCGTGGCCACCGCGTCTCGGTCAATGGGGCAAACGCGCCCACGCCGGGTGAAGTGCTGTTGCTGGATGCCTCGGCCTTGTCGTCCAACCCCCAGGCCTTCCTGATCCTGCGCCGCGCCGACCAGATCGTACTGGTGATCGAAGCTCGCACCAGCACAGTGCCGACCATCGAAAATGCTGTGTCACTGCTGACCACCGCGTTTGGCAAAGTCGACGGCATGATCCTCAACCGCCGCCGCTTTGAAGTGCCGGCCAAGGTCCTGGCACGAATCAACAGCTGGCGCGGTGCGGCCTGATGCGTATCGCGCTGCTGGCACCGCTGCCACCGGAGCAGACCGGGATCGCCGATTACGCCGCGCACTTGCGTAGCGCGCTGATCGAACTGGGTCTTGAGGTGGTGACCCCCCTCGCGGGCTGCCAGGACCTGCCTGAACAATTGCGGCGTCTGCAGGCCTTTGACTGGAGCGGCGTGGACCTGGTCCATGCCGAGCTGGGGGGTGGGCGCTTCGGTGAGTTCCAGGCGCTGGACTATCTGCGCCGGGCGCAACCGCACCTGCCTTTGACCGCCACGGTGCATGACCCGGAGCGCCTGATCTGGCGTCGGGCCAAGCTGTTTTTCCCCTTGAGCCTGCTCGAGCGCCTGCCCCACCCGCTGCCCCAGGCAGCAGCACTGCTGGCCGACCCGCTGACCTTGCACGAAGAACGGCGCCTGGCTAAAGGCATGCGCCGCCTGATCACCCTCACCCGCCTCGGCGGCGACTGCCTGCGCCAACGCATGGGTCTGCGCCCGCAGCAAGTGGCGGTGATTGCCCACGGCAACCTGCCCATCGCGCCCCAGGACTTGCCGCCACTTGCGCCGTTGCGTCTGTTGTATTTCGGTTTTATCTATCGCGGCAAGGGCATTGAGGACCTGCTTCAGGCCCTGGCCCAGTCACTCGCCGCCCATCCTCAATGCCGAGGTCAGGTACGCCTGACCCTGGCCGGCGGCACCGCCCCGGAAATGACCTTTGACCCAGCCGGTAACTACCTCGAGGGCCTGCGCCAACAGATCAGCACGCTGCACCTGGAAGATGTGGTGGACTGGCAACTGGACCTGCCATCAGCGCAGATCGCCGCTACGATCCAGGCGCACCATGTGATGGTGCTGCCCTACCGCGAATCGAAAAAACTCGGTTTCCTGGGGCAGATGCGTGGCACCAGCGGCGCGCTGTCGTGGGCCAATGCCTGCGGGCGCGGGGTGATCACCTCCAACGCCCGTGCCTTTGCCGAAGAGGTGGCCGGCGGCAATGGCATCACCTATCAGCAGGGCGATATCGCTTCCTTGAGCAACGCCTTGAACCGCTTGATCCTCGACCCGCAACAGGCCCGGCAATGGGCCGCCCAGGCCGGGGAAATCGGCCGCCAGCGCCAGTGGGCCAACACGGCCCAACGTTTTGCCGAACTCTTTCGGGATGCTTGTGAGGAGCCGTTGCGATGAAGATTTCATCTGTTCGCCCGATGTGGCGTTATCTGCCGCTGGTGCTGTCAATCGCCGTCGGTGGCGCCCTGCTGTCGAGTGAAAAAGTCGATGCACAACCGGTGAACCTGGCCCCGGAGCGCAGCGTGACATGGAAGGACTTTCTTGGCGTGAATGCGCACTTTCTGTGGTTCAAGCCCGAACAGTACCGCGAGCAGATCAGCCAATATAAGAAGCTGGGATTGCAATGGGTGCGGGTCGACCTGCACTGGGATCGCCTGGAGCCCAAGGAAGAGGGTTATCAGCTCAGCACTTTCGATGAACTGGAGCGCACCCTGAGCGCCGAAAAAATCCGCTCGGTGTTTTACCTGGTGGGCTCGGCGCCCTTTATCACCACCGCCCCCAAGGGCGCTCCGTTCCAGGATCAATATCGACCACGGGACGCCGACGTCTATGCAAAGCGCCTGGCGCTCCTGGCCAAACGCTACCCGAATATTGATGCCTGGCAGGTGTGGAACGAACAGAACCTGCCGAACAACTGGCGCCCCAAAGTCAACGCCAAGGAGTACGGGCAATTGTTATTGGCCAGTCACCAGGCCTTGAATATTGCCGCGCCTGGCAAGCTGCAGGTCATGGGCGGCATGGCGTACTACAGCCAGATGCCGCCCCGTGGCAAAAGCCTGATGTTTGAAGCGCTAGGCGCATTGGGGGTGCAAACCCTGGGCATGGTCGCGGCCTACCACCCCTATTCGATGACCCCGGAAACCGATGAGCCGGGCAAGAACGAAGTGCTGCTGCGCGGCGATCAACTCAATGCAATGCTGCATGGCGCCGGGATCAAGCAGGTATGGGCCACTGAATGGGGCTGGTCCAGCTATGCCGGGCCCAAGGAGATGCAGGACCTGATCGGTATCGACGGGCAAGCCGACTACACTTTGCGCCGCCTGGCCTTGATGGCGTCCCAGGACTACCAGAAGATTTTCCTGTTCGCCCTCTCCGACCTCGATGAACGTGCCTCGCCGCGGGACCAGCATTACGGCCTGCTGGACCTCAACGGCGAGCCGAAACCGGTGTACACCGCCCTCGCCCGCTTCCTCGAGATCACCGGCCCCACTCTTCAACCCGGCGCCACGCCGCAGCTCAAGGACTTACCGGAAAGTTTCTACAGCGTGGCCTGGACTCGGCCTGACGGCAAGCACCTGCTGATGTACTGGAGTGCCGAAGGCAGCAGCATCAGCCTGCCTGGGATCAAACGCGCTGAACTGCTGGACCCGTTGACCGGAGCCCGACAGACCCTGAGTGACGACAATGGCATTCGCCCCGTGGTGAAGCCGAGTTTGCAGATACTGGTGTGGTAGCGCCGGGCATGGAGAGCGACACATGAGAATCCTATGGATTGTGCCCTACCTGCCGTGGCCGACCACCAGCGGCGGCAAGACCCGGCAGTACCATTTGCTGCGCACCTTGAGTGAGCGCGGGCATCGCATCACGCTGCTGGCGCAATCGAAGACGCCGGCCGATGACGCGGCGCATGCCGCCCTTGAGCCGTTGCTCGAGCGCTTGATCGTGGTGCCGCGCCGGCCACTGAAACACCCGCTGACCCTGCTCGCTGGCGTGTTCGCGCCGTGGCCGCTGTTGACCACGGTCAACGGCCTGTCCGCACCGTTGCAGGCGCAATTTGCACAACTGTTGAACGAACACTGGGACGTGATTCAGATGGAACACAGCTACAGCCTGCAGCCGTTCATGCGTACCTTGCAGCAGCGCCGGCGCGCGTTTGTGCTGACCGAGCACAACTTGGAATCAAGCCTCGGCGGCGCCACTTACGACCGCTTCCCCAAGTGGGCCGCACCGTTCGTGCAATACGACCAATGGCGCTGCCGACAGTGGGAGCGCAAGGCGTTCGATGCCGCCGCCCATGTGATCGCGGTGACCGAGGCGGATGCCCAGGCCATGCGACCGCTATCCTCGACGCCGGTGAGCGTGGTGGTCAATGGGGTCGACAGCCGCGCCTTTGCCGAGGTCAGTGCCGACGCACAAAGCCAGCGCTTGTTGTTTGTCGGCAACTACGAATACGCGCCAAACCTGGACGCCGTGCAGTGGCTGCTTGAGGAGATTTTCCCCAGGGTCTGGCGGCAGTGCCCGAACGCGCGCCTGGCGGTTGCCGGTTACGGCTTGCCCGAACACTGGCGCAACCGCTGGCCAGATGAGCGTATCGAGTGGCTGGGATTCGTTCCCGACCTGTGCACCTTGCAACGCCGCTGTGCCGGGTTTGTCGCCGCGTTGCGCCACGGCGGCGGCTCCAAGCTCAAGGTGTTGGAAGCGATGGCCGCCGGCTTGCCGCTGGTCAGCACTGCACAGGGCGTCTCCGGCTTGGCAGTACAGCCACAGACCCATTACCTGTCGGGCGAAAGCGCCGAGGCATTGGCCGACGCCATCGTACGCTTGCTGGATGAACCGTCGCTGGCCCGGCAACTGGCTGATGCGTCACGCGATTACGCACGTCGCTATCACGACTGGGCGGTGGCCGGTAACGAACTGGAGCACATCTACCGCACCTTGCCCACCTCCAAGGAGCCTCAACCATGCGCGTAGCCCTGGACTATCGCCCCGCCACGGTTGCACCGTCGTCGGGCATTGCCCGCCAGGTCCTGGCCCTGGAGCACGCCCTGCGCGCACGGGCCAATACCGAAGTGTTGCTGTTCAGCGAAGCTCCCCTGGATCACCCGCAACGCCAGATCGCCGTTTGCCCGACCTGGGCCAGCCCGCTGGACGGCCTGCAGCGCCCACAAGTGCGCCTGGGTTTCGAGCGCAGGTTCTTGCCCAAGGCCTTGCACGCGCAGCAGATCGACCTCTACATCGCCACGGCCAATATGGGCTTGCCGCTATGTCGCAAACCCGCCGGCACCCGCTATGTGCTGGTGCTGCATGACCTGTTTCAGCTGACCCACCGTAACTTTCATCGCTCCAGGCTCAAGGCCCTGGCCTATCGCTTGATTGACGGCGCCTCGATTGCCTGGTCGGTGTGGCAGGCTGACCGGGTGTGGTGCCCTTCGCAGTTTTCCTGCAACGAAGCCGCCCGGGTGTTCCCCTGGGCCCGGGCGAAGTTCCGGGTGCTGAGCAACCTGGTACCCGAATTGAATGCAGCGCCAGAGCCGCTGCCGGTAAGCCTGCCGGCGCGTTACTGGTTGGTGGTGGGCACCCGGGAGCCGCGCAAGAACATGGTGTTTTTCCTGCGCCAGTGGCAGGCCTGTCGTGCGGTGAACCCTGACGTGCCGGACATGGTGCTGGTGGGCCACGCCAGCGATGTACCGGCGGACCTCGGCGAACTGCCGGGCCTGCATTGGTGCAGCGGTTTATCGGACGGCCAACTGCAAGCACTTTACCGGCATGCCGCATGCCTATGGCAGCCTTCCTATGCCGAGGGCTTTGGCCTGCCGGTGGTGGAAGCCTTGAGTGTCGGCACGCAGGTGGCGGTAGCACGCGGCTCCGCCCTCGACGAAGTGGCGCCGCCCAGCGCTCCGCGCTTCGACCCGCATGATGCCGGGCAACTGCAAAACGTCATGCGACAACTGGCAGCCCCCGAGGCAACGGTAAACCCGCAACCGCAAATCGACTGGGCCCGGCAATTTGCCGAGCCCGCCTATCGCTCGCGTCTGGACACTTTGCTCAAGGAATTGGACCGCTAATGCTGCCAGGAAAATTCGTTAGTCTGCTCCTGGGCCTGGTCTTCGGCGGCTTGCTGTTGGCCCTTTCGCCGATAAAGGTCCTGCTGGTCGTGGCCGGCATGGGCGTGGCCTTGACCCTGATCCGCTTTCCCCTGTGGGGCTTGCTGATCTTCGCCGTGTTGGCCACCAGCATTCCCTACACCACTTTGGAACTGGGGATCCGCACCACCGTGAGTGAAGCGGTGCTGGGGCTGACCTGGGTCGGGGTGTTCTGGCAGTCGTTTATCGGCAAGACCCGTGGCTTGATACTGTGGCGTCCGACCGAGCGCGCGCTGATGTGGCTGATGCTGTTCAGCACCATTCCGTTTATCTGGGGCATGGTCATCATCCATGCCGAAGGCAATGGACCGGTGAACTGGGTGCGCTGGCTGATGAACCTGTCGTTGCTGTTTATCGTGCCGTTGCTGCTACGCACCGACGCCGACCGCGACAAGGTCGTGGTCGCCCTGCTGCTGGGTAACCTGGCGATGCTGTTGCTGTCGATTTTCATGTTTCTGAAGACACGCAACGCGATGTCGATGATCGATATCCTCACCGACCTCAAGTATGCCCACCCGGAAGCGGTGAAGGATATTTTCTCCGCCAACTACACGCGCATGGCCTCGCCCTGGGTGCACCCCAACCTGACCGGCGGCGTGCTGGTGCTGTTTATTCCCCTGGCGCTGTTCTATGGCTGGACTCGCAGCGGCTGGCGTCGGGCGCTGGGCCTGGCGGTGGCGGTGCTGGGTTGCGCCGGCCTGCTGCTGAGCATTTCCCGTGGCGCCATCGTGGCCCTGGCGCTGGTCTTGATCTGGCTGACCTACAAGCGCGTGCCTAACAGCGGGCGCATCATCGGTATCGGGTTGGCGTTTGGCATCGCGCTGGTGATGTTCTATCCGCCGCTGCAGGAGCGCTTGATGACCATCTTCTCGACCACCAACGCCAGTACCGAAATCCGCTTCGACGAATACGCCAGGTTCCCCGACGCCATGTCGAAATTCCCCCTGGGGATCGGCTTCAAGATCGACCCGCCCGTACCCGGCAGCAACCTGTTGGGGATCTCCAACCTGTGGCTGAACTTCATCTACAAGGTCGGTATTCCAGGAATGTTGTTGTTTATCACCGTCACTGTGCTGTGGTGGCGGGAAGTGCGGCCCCTGGGCCAGGTGCGCAAGGTCACCGCCGACAACGCCCTGTGGCTGGGATGCATTTGTGGCGTGTTGGCAGCGCTGCTGACGGGGCTTTTCGACCACTATTTCAGTTTCACCTTTGTATTGATCGCACTGTTCTGGCTGTTGATGGGCATGAGCCTGCAACAGGTGCGCCTGCGCCCCACCGTTACCAGCGCTGTTCCTGTTATTGCGCCAAAGGATGACCAACCATGAAGCACCGGATAATTCACTCTACCGATTTGCGCGACCGCCTCCCTATGCTGGCCGGTGAACTCGGCGTAAGCCTGCCCGACCTGGAAGAAGCGCTGGATTGGTGCCTGGCCAACGACGTGGTGTTTGAAGACGGCGAAGGCGAGAACAAGCGCTTCTGGATCAGCTCCATCGACCTGGAACCCGCCCTTGAGCACCCGGTTGCCCGCCGCCTGTTCCACCGTCTGAAACAGGACCTGCCGTGCCAGCTGCTGCCGCGCTACGGCAAAAACTGGGCAACTATCAAGGATCGCTGGCGCAACGCCTGGGACATGGCCTACAACATCTTGATCAACAAAATCCCCAGCCACCATGTGCGCATTGCCTGGCTGCGCCTGGGGGGTGCGAAGATCGGCAAGGGCTCAAGCCTATGGCGTAACACCGAAGTGCTGGGCATCCACAATCTGGTAGTTGGTGACGATTCGGTGATCGGCTGGCATTGCCAGGTGGACGCACGCGCCGGGCTGGTGATCGGCAACCACGTGGCGATTGCCTCTCACGTGCTGATCATCGCTGGCAGTCATGATTTGCAGGCGCCGGAGTTCTGGTCGATTTCCGGGTCAATCTACATCGACGACTACGTGTGGATCGGCAGCCGTGCCTTGATCGGTTTCGGCACCCATCTGGGCCATGGTTCGGTGATAAGCGCCAACACCGTAGTGGCCAAAGCCGTGGCCCCCTACAAAATCATTGGCGGTACTGGTGCCAAAATCATGGGTGAACGTTGCCATGATCTGAACTATAAGGTGGGTGGCAAGGGCCTGTTCACCCTGTTCCATTGATGTTCGGCAGCACCCTCTGGCTGACCCTGGCGACCCTCGCCGGGCTGGTGGCCGGTTTTGCCCGCGAATGGCTGCTGGTGGCGGCTTGGGGCGCTGGTAGTCGCAGCGACGGGTTTCTGGTGGCGGTGTTTTTGCCCGAAGCGCTGCGCATGACCCTGGCCGCCGGCTTGCTCGCAGCGGCAGCCCTGCCCCTTTATCAACAACGCGACCCACAACGCCAGCAAGCCTGGCTGGCCAGCCTGTCTCCACGCCTGCTGGGCGTGGGCCTGGGCCTGTTTGCCGTGCTGGCGCTGGGCGCGCCGCTCTGGGTGCGCCTGATCGGTCCCGGCCTGGACGCTGCGGCCCACGCCGAAGCCGCCGCCAACTTGCGCTGGCTGGCCGCCTGTGCGCCGGGCCTGGTGATGCATGCCTTGTTCAGTATTCCGTTGCAGGCACGCCAACGTTTTGTCCTGCCAGGGCTGGGCTCGTTATTGTTTAACCTGCCGCCGGTGCTGTACCTGTTTATCCGTGGCAGCGCCAGCGACAGCGCCGAACTGGCCATGTGCTTTTTTGCCGGCAGTGTATTGATGTGCCTGCCATTGCTGGCGCCGGTCTGGTCCTTCGGCTGGCGGCCGTGGCAGGTCACTGGAGAAGCCCTGGCAGGCCGCGAATTGCTGGGGCGCATCGGGCCATTGCTGGCCAGCAATGTCGCCAGCCAGGGCCTGGCATTGCTCGAGCGATTGATCGCCAGTTACCTGGGGGAAGGCGCCGTCACTTGGGTCAACCTGGCGCGCAAACTGATCAATCTGCCCTTGATCGCCCTGATGAGCCTCAACCAGGTACTGCTGGGCATGATGAGCGGCGAACAAGGCCAGCAGCGCCTGGCTCTGCTGCGCCGGGGCCTTGATGCAGCAACCCTGCTCAGCCTGCCCGCCGCCCTCGGCCTGATCGGCGCCAGCCCCGTGCTGATTCATCTGCTGATGCCCGCCCAAAGCGCCGACGGCCCACTGCCGGCGCTGCTGGCCTGGTTCGCGACGCCATTGGTGTTCGGCGCCTGGAACGCCATGCTTGCCCGCTACGCCTATGCCGGCGGCGACACGCGTCTACCGTTGCGGTGCGAACTGCTGGGCAGTGTGATCAACGCCATACTCCTGCTGCTGTTGCCGTACTTTTTTGGCCTGCCGGGTATTGCACTGGCGGCGTTGGGCGGGGTTGTCGTCACCAATCTGCTGTTGATGCAACGCCAGCAATTGCTTGGGCAACTGGGCTGGCCGCTGCAATGGGGGCTGAGTGCAGTGTTATTGGGCTTTGCAGCGGTCATATTGCACCCGCTGCACAATGACGGCTGGCAACTGGGCCTGAGTACCTTGACGAGTGCACTGGTATTAGGGGGATTGGCTGGGTGGTTCAAACCATGGAAAGCGTGAAGTAGAACCACCGCTGCAACTGCCTGCGCAGGAGCTGGTAAGCCAGCTCCTGCGCGGACTCAGTCATCCAGCTGTTGAGGAGCAGCCTGCTTGGCTGCCTTACCCGTTTTGGGAGCGTTCTTGCCAGGTGCAGGTTCTGGCGCTGCTGGCGCGGTCGGCGCAGCCGCTTCTTTCTCGGCCATTGGCATCTGGTCGATAGCGCTGAAAAACTCCTTGAGGTCGAGGGTGTCCGGCGGCACGGTCTTCTCGAGTTTCTTCTCACCGTCCTTGCCGATCAGGATCACCTTGGTGCCACTGCCGGCACCCAGCTTGAGGGCGCGGATCAGTGCGTTGGTTTCCGGTGGCGTGAGTTTCTTGTTGTCCTTGGCTTCCTTGGCGAACTTCTCACCTTCGGCGCCGATGCTGCCGAACTTCACGGTATAGAACACCATGTTGCGCTCTTCAAAGGACTGCTTGGTGGCAGGTTCGTCCAGCTGTTTCCTGATAGTCGCCAAGGTGTCGTTGCCGGAATCCAGCTCCACCACCACCAGCGGCCGGGCCTTGCCCAGGTCCTGCTTGAGCGGATCGATATCATCAGCGGCCAGCAACGGCCCCGTAAAAGCCATCAAGGTAGCCAGGGTCAGCGACCGGATGAGCATGCGCACCTCCTTTGAATTCCATGCAGGGTTCTTGAGTTTCATGTCTGCGACAGCCAAATTCAAGGATGATTCCTACACCACCATGAGAAGCGTAGGTCAGGACACCCGCTACGCAAGGGTTGGGGGCTGACCAGGGCCATTGTTTCTTCTGGTTACGAGACCTTCCACTGCGGCCAATGCCGGGCAAAAACGGGCGCGACAACAGGGTCGGCGTCCACTCGTTCCAGGGTCTGCGCAAACCCCGGCGCCAGTCTTGCGAGCTCCTCACGCGCCTCATCCCAACGTGACACTGCCGCCGCCATGATACCCAGTGCATTCGGCACACCGGTGGGCGTGAACAACTGGTCGGCAAACTGCTCGGCGAACACCACCCACGCCTGATGCAGATAGCGCCGAGTACCCGCAATCAATTGTGCTTGCAGCGCCTCATCCGCGTTGCCCAACCAGCGTTGCGGGTAGTCGATGATGCCGATTGCCGAATAGCAATTGGCGGCGATGTACAGCAGGCCGCGCAAGATCTGCGTGCGATTGCCGGCCAGCAGCTCGGCTTCGGGATATTCCAGGCCCAGGTGGATCAGGATAGCGGCGCTTTCGGTCAGCACCTGGCCGTCGGGAGTGACCAGGGTGGGGATCTGTTTCAGCGGATTGATGCGCGCGAGCGCGTCGCTGCCCTCGCCTTCCTGCCAGGAACTGGCGTCCACGCGATGCCACGGCACCGCGCAACGCTGCAGGGCAATTTCGATCATGCAGGAACCGGACTCGTCGGTGCCGTAGAGTGTGTACATGGGCCTTTACTCCTTATCGCAGCATTTTGATTTGTGCTAGCCAGGCCTGGCTAGCGGCCATCCCGAATCGAGTTTAGAACAAGCCCATCTGCCCGCCCACCAGGGTGCCGAAATCGTCATTCACAAACGGCAGGATCGCATCGGCCACTGGCTGCAATTGACGGGTGACGTAGTGGTCATAATCGATAGGTGCCTGCCGTACTTCCAGCGGCTCCGGGCCGTTGACGCTGATCACATAGCTGATCCAGCCACCGCGCTGGTACTGGCGCGGGCGCCCCAGGCGGTCGTTGTACTCGTCGGCCAGGCGCGCGGCACGTACATGGGGCGGGACGTTGCGCTCGTAGTCGTGCAAAGGCCGGCGCAGGCGCTTGCGGTAGATCAGCAGCTCATCGAATTCGCCGCTCAACGTACGCCGCACGTAGTCGCGGATGTAATCCTGATGGGGCAGGCGATGGAAGATGCGCTGGTAGAGCTCCTGCTGAAATTGCCGGGCCAGGGGCGACCAGTCGCTGCGCACGGTTTCCAGGCCCTTGTACACCATCTCTTCGCTGCCATCGTCGCGCACGACCAAACCGGCGTAGCGCTTTTTGCTGCCCTCCTCCGCGCCACGGATGGTCGGCATAAGGAAGCGGCTGAAGTGGGTTTCGTATTGCAGCTCCAAGGCGCTTTGCAGGCCGTATTCGTTGCTCAGGTGGGTGCGCCACCAGTCGTTGACGTGCTGCACCAGCGCCAGGCCGATGCGATTGGCGTCCTGCGGTGAATGGGCGCCGCCGAGCCAGACGAAGGTGGAGTCGGTGTCGCCGTAGATCACTTCGTAACCCTGGGCCTCCACCAGCTCGCGGGTCTGGCGCATGATCTGGTGCCCACGCAGGGTGATCGAGGATGCCAGCCGCGTGTCGAAGAACCGACAGCCACTGGAGCCGAGCACGCCATAGAAAGCGTTCATGATGATCTTCAGGGCTTGGGACAGCGGCGCGTTATGTTCGCGCTTAGCCACTTCGCGGCCCTCGGAAACGCGGGTGACGATCGACGGCAAACAATGACGGGTGCGGGAAAAACGCGCGCCGCGAAAACCTTCCACCGATTCACTGTCGTCGGGGTACTTGAGGCCTTCGATCAAGCCCACGGGGTCGATCAGGAAGCTGCGGATGATCGACGGATAGAGACTTTTATAGTCCAGCACCAACACCGACTCGTAGAGGCCCGGGCGTGAGTCCATGACAAACCCGCCGGGGCTGGCTTGGGGCGGTTTGTCACCCAGGTTCGGCGCGACGAAGCCCTGGCGGTGCATCAACGGCATGTACAGGTGGGTGAACGCGGCCACCGAACCGCCGCTGCGGTCAGCAGGCAATCCGGTGACACTGGCCCGCTCCAGCAGGAACTTGAGCAGCTCGGTCTTCGCGAAAATCCGCGTGACCAGCTCGCAGTCCTTGAGGTTGTAACGCGCCAGGGCCGGCTTGTCCTCGGCGAACATGCGGTTGATTTCGTCCATGCGCTGGTAGGGCGTGGAGATGTCTTTGCCTTCGCCGAGCAGGGTTTGCGCGACGTTTTCCAGGCTGAAGGATTCGAAGCTCCAGGTGGCCGAACGCAAGGCTTCGATGCCGTCGATGATCAGCCGTCCCGCCGCCGCGGCGAAGTAATGGTTGCGACTGCCGTGTTCGCGCCAGGTCATGGGCTCACCGCCACGCCCCAGCAGCAAGGGCACGTTCAGGCGCTGGGCGTGTTCGTGGAGCACGCGCAGGTCGAACTGCACCACATTCCAGCCGATGATCGCGTCGGGGTCGAAGGTGAGCAGCCATTGATTGAGGCGTTCAAGCAGTTGGGTACGGGTGTCGCAATAGTCGAGCTTGAAGTCCACCGCGTCGGGTTTGTTCGGCGGGCCGAGCATGTATACCTGGCGCTCGCCGCAACCCTCGAGGGCGATGGAATACAGATCGCCCTGGGCGGTGGTCTCGATGTCCAGGGACACCAGCTTCAATTGCGGACGGTAGTCGGGAGCGGGCTTCATCTGCGCGTCGAGCAAGGCGCCGTTCGCGTCGGGCGTGCCGCCGAACCACACGGGGGCAGTGATAAAGCGCTCCATCATGTAACGCTCGGGTGGGCGTACGTCACCTTCGTAGACATCGACCCCTGCAGTGCGCAGGCGCTTTTCGATGTCCATCAATTGGCGGTGCTGGCGGGCATAAAGGCCCAAGACCGGGCGATGGTGGAAGTCGCACAGTTGCAGCGGGCGCAGCTCAAGATCGCGCTCGCCCTTGAGCAGCCAATCGAGCGGCTTGCGGTACGCCTCGGGGATGAACACCACCGAGGTCTGCGCGGGCAGGCGAATGCAGCGAGGCCCATGGTCGGTGGCCAGCCAGAAACTGACCTCCGTGCCCGCCGGGGTGTCGCGCCAATGCCGGGTCAAAACAAAACCCTGCTGTAAATCCACCGTACCGCACCTCAGGAATTGCGTTAAGGGCGAGATTCTACTCGGCATCCGTGCAAACGCGGCAGGTTAACGCGCACGCAGACCGCAATCTCACAAATTTGTTGCAGGTTGTTAATAGTAATTACTATCATCTGCGCCGGAGTCGTATTCGCGCAGTGAGGAAGCGCAACATCGTTGTCCACTCCCTCACCGTTGACGGTTCGCCGTCAGGATCGATCATGCCCATCTGTAACGCTCCCGCTGTGCCGTTTCGCCCTACCCTGCTCGCCCTTTGCTGTTCCCTGAGTTTTGCTGCACAGGCGGCATCGCCAGCGGGTGCGGATAACGCACTGGAGCTAGGCGCTACCAGCATTAATGCCGAAGCGCCCGCGCCCACCGCATTGCCACCCGAGTTTGCAGGTGGCCAGGTGGCACGCGGTGGCCAATTGGGTGTACTGGGCAACCAGGACATCATGGACGTGCCCTTCAGCATGTCCTCCTACACCGAGAAACTGATTCGCGACCAGCAGGCGGAAACCGTCGGCGACGTGTTGCTCAATGACTCTTCCGTGCGTCAGGCCTCGGGGTATGCGAACCAGTCACAGACTTTCATGATCCGTGGCCTGCCGTTGAATGGCGACGACATTTCCTATAACGGCTTGTATGGCATCCTGCCGCGCCAGATCATCTCCACCGGCGCCCTGGAGCGCGTAGAAGTGTTCAAAGGCCCCAACGCCTTTATCAACGGTGTCACCCCCACTGGCTCGGGGATCGGCGGCGGTGTCAACCTGCAACCCAAGCGCGCCGATGATGTACCGCTGCGGCGGTTCAGCACCGACATCAGCAGCGATGGCCGGATTGGCGAGCACTTGGATATCGGCCAGCGTTTCGGTGAAGACAACCAGTTTGGCGCACGGGTCAACCTGTCCCAGCGCGAAGGCGATACCGGCATTGACGATGAAAACCAGCGTTCGAAGCTGTTTGCCATCGGCCTTGATTACCGCGGCGATGCGCTGCGCCTGTCGGGTGATTTTGTGTATCAGAAGCAACGTATCAACGGCGGACGCAACTCGGTATTCCTCGGCAAGATCACCCACGTGCCGGATGCGCCCTCGGCAGATACCAACTATGCGCCGAACTGGAGCAGTACCAACCTTGAAGATACCTTGGGGATGCTGCGCGCCGAGTACGACCTGAACGAGAACTGGACCGCCTATGCAGCAGCCGGCGCCAAGCACAGCCGCGAAATGGGGCGCTACTCGTCGGTGACCTTGAGCGACAATTTCGGTAATGCCCTGGCGAGCCGCTCGACCATCGCCCATGAAGAGAACAATCGCAGCGCAATGAGCGGCCTGAACGGCAAATTCCAGACCGGGGCCATCAGTCACCGACTCAACTTCGGCCTGGCCGGTATTTGGACAGAAGCGCGCAATGCCTATGTGTTCAACGCCGCAGCAACGTCTACCCCAACCAATATCTACAACCCGGTGACCGGCGCGCCGCCGACGTTGAACAGCCCGCGTAACACGCCGGGCACCGATTTCAGCGATCCAACCATCACCGGCAAGACTTTCGTGCGCAGCGCAGCAGTCTCTGACACTCTGGGCTTCTTCGATGACCGCCTGCTGGTGACCCTGGGCGCACGCCGCCAACAGATGGTGGTACAGAGTTACAACTACATGAGCGGCAGCCGTACCGCCAACTATGACGAATCGATCACCACGCCGGTGTACGGCATCGTGTTCAAGCCATGGGAGCATGTGTCGTTGTACGCCAACCGCATCGAAGGCCTGGCACAGGGCCCGACATCGCCGCTCAAATCAGGCGAACTGACGGTCATCGGCGGCGGGCAAGCCTATGCGCCCGCGCGCTCCAAGCAGATCGAAGCAGGCGTCAAGGTGGACATGGGTACCTATGGCGCGACACTGGGCGTCTACCGTATCGAGCAGCCCGGCGCAGGTTATGCCGAGGCCATCGACGCCACCACGGCGCGCTATGTGCGTGAAGGTGAGCAGATCAACAAGGGCGTCGAGCTGAACGTCTTCGGCGAACCGGTCAGCGGCCTGCGCTTGCTGGGCGGGGTGACGCTGATGAAGACCGAACTCAAGGGCACCCTCAACGGCGCCAATGACGGCAACCGTGCCATCGGCGTTCCTTCATTCCAGCTCAACGCCGGTGTGGATTGGGATGTACCCGGCCTGCAAGGCGTGACCCTCAGCGGCCGCATGCTACGCACCGGCGGCCAGTACGCCGATGCAGCCAACAACCTGAGCCTGCCGGCCTGGAACCGCTTCGACGTGGGTGCGCGCTACACCTTCACCCTGGATGAGCGCGAGGTGACAGTGGGCGCAACGGTGGAGAACGTCGCCAACCAGAAGTACTGGGAGTCGGCCCAAGGTGGGTTCCTGAGCCAGGGTGATCCGCGAGTGGCGAAGTTGTCGGCGACGATTGATTTCTAAACGCTTGAAAATATGGGGGCTGAACTTCCCCTTTGCATCTCATCACTTGGCTGGTTTTTTGCCCAGATAGGCTTCGATATTGCCCATCTGCTCATCCCAACCACGGGAGTTCATCTTGAACGCTTTCTGGCGCCGGGCCTCGGGCACTTTGTCAAAACCAGATTCAACGACCCGCAGCAGGATACCCGGCGCACGATCCTCAATGGTGAACTCAACAAGAGTCGGTGTCTCCTCATCGTAATCGACGCCCGCTTCTACCGCGTAAGGGTGCCACCAGAAAGAAAACAGCGTTTGCGGCAGGATGCGTTCGATCCTGACCTTCCACACCACATGTTCGTAGCCTGGATAGGTAATCGGCGCTTCGAGGGTTTCCCCGGCAACAAAGGTTTTGCCCTTGAGCGCGATACCGAACCAATCACCAAATTGCTCGGCCTGCGTCAGTGCCTCCCAAACCTGCTTGCGTGATGCGTTGAGCAGGACTTTTCGTTCGATGCGATCTAATACGTGCATGCGTCACCTCCTCCATTGAACAGTAGGCGACATCGACCAATGCGCAACCTTCAGTTGTGCGCGATGATGATGACCCCATCCTTGACCTGGCCATAGGTTATGACTGACCCATTGAATGGAAGTTGCTTGTGCAAAGCGGTGCGCTACCAGGTGGACAGCCTGGACATGCCCATCAGCCACTGCCATTGCCAAAGCTGTCGCAAGGCGCACGCGGCCGCGTTTGTCGCCACGGCCGGGGTAATGCGCGAACACTTTCGCTGGACCGACGGTGAACAGCTGCTGTCGTCCTTTGAGTCTTCACCGGGCAAACGCCGGCATTTCTGCTCACGCTGCGGCTCACATCTGATCGCCGAACGTGGCCATCAGCCTCACGTGATTGTGCGGGTGGCGACGCTGGATGATGACCCAGGCACCCGGCCCACCGCGCATATCTGGACGTCCCATGAGGTACCCTGGCTTGCTTATGACGGCGTTGAGCGCTGGGACGAATGGAAGGCCTGAGTCAGACGCGTGGGTCGCCTGGCGCCTTGGCGGGTGTCGCATATTGCGGTTTGAGATGACCTTCCTGGTCGAGCAGCCAAGCGTCCATGATCTGTCGCACCACGGGCCCGGCCACACGGCCGCCGGCCTCACCGTTTTCGATCATGACTGAAATCACGATTTTTGGATGTTCGGCCGGCGCGAAGCCGACGAACAAGGCGTTATCGCGATGGCGCTCCAACGTCTTGTTGCGGTTGTAGCGCTCACCCTGCTTGATCGCCACCACCTGGGCGGTACCACTCTTGCCGGCAATCCGGTATTGCGCGCCTTGAGCTGCGGCCCGGGCGATGCCGCGTGGATCGTGCATCACCAATTGCATGCCGTGGTTGACCTGCTCCCAATCACGCGGATCCTTGAGGACCACGTTGGGCATCGGGTTTTCATCCACGGGTGGGACGCCATTGATGGTCTTGGCCAGATGTGGCCGGTTCCAAACACCCTTGTTGGCGATCAATGCGGTGGCCTGGGCCAGTTGCAGCGGCGTCACCTGCATATAGCCCTGGCCGATACCGAGGATCACGGTTTCGCCTGGGAACCATGGCTGGCGACGGGTGGCACGCTTCCAGGCCTGGGACGGCATCAGGCCGGCAGACTCTTCGAACATGTCCAGGGATACTTTCTGACCGAGGCCGAACTCGGCGAGATAGTCGTGTAGGCGGTCGATGCCCAGCTTGTGGGCCAGGTCATAGAAGTAAGTGTCATTGGAACGCATGATGGCCGCGTCCATGTCCACCCAGCCATCGCCGCTGTGATTCCAGTTGCGGTATTTGTGATCGAAGTCCGGCAGCTGGTAGTAACCGGGATCGAACACCCGGGTTTGCGGGGTGACAACGCCACTGTCGAGGCCGGCGATGGCCACTTCCGGCTTGATGGTGGAACCCGGCGCATAGAGCCCACGCAGTACGCGGTTGAACAGTGGGCGGTCGATGGAATCGTGCAGCGCAGCGTATTCTTTGAAGCTGATGCCAGTGACGAACAGGTTAGGGTCGAAACTCGGCTTGCTGACCATCGCCAGTACTTCACCGGTTTGCGGATCCAGGGCCACCACCGAACCACGACGGTCGCCCAAGGCCTCTTCGGCGGCTTCCTGTAGCTTGACGTCGAGGCTAAGGACGATGTTTTTACCAGGGATTGGGTCAGTGTGCTTGAGCACCCGCAATACGCGTCCCTGGGCATTGGTCTCGACCTCTTCGTAACCGACGTGGCCGTGCAGTTCGGACTCGTAGAAACGCTCGATCCCGGTCTTGCCGATGGATTGGGTACCTCGATACTCCACGGAATCGAGGGTCTTGGATTCTTTTTCGTTAATGCGACCGACGTAGCCAATAGAGTGCGCAAAGTGCGCACCCAGTGGGTAGTGGCGGACGAATTGGGGCTCGACGTCCACGCCAGGTAGACGGAACTCGTTGACGGCCAACACGGCGATTTGTTCTTCGGTCAACTCATAGAACAAGGTGACGGGAACAAACGGGTGACGAGCCTGCTTGAGCGCCTTATCGAACACCGCACGGTCTTCGGCAGGCAGGTGCAGCAGATTGACGATTGCGTCCAGCTCGCCCTTGAGATCGGTGGTGCGCTCGCGGGTGATAGTCAGGTTGTAACTCGGACGGTTGTCGGCCAGCACTACGCCATTGCGGTCATAGATCAAGCCGCGAGTCGGCGTGATGGGCAGTACGTGGACCCGGTTGTTTTCGGAAATCGTGGAGTGATAGTCGTACTGCACCACCTGCAGGAAATACATGCGCCCTACCAGGGCACAGGTGATGCCGATCACCAACAGCGCACAGGCGAGCAAGCGCTTGTTGACCAAGCGATTTTCTTTTTCGTGATCTTTGATAGGTATCGGTTCAGGCATTTCTACAGCATCTCGTTGAAAAAGGTCGACGCCGCCTCCTGCGGATAAAGATCAATCCTTGTGAAAATGTGCTGCACCATACCAAAAATGCAGAAACACTTTGCATCGATTTCCCTCAACGGCAGGTTATTTAATGGGGGGAGGACCAGGAGCTGAGGGCATTTTCTCGCGCCCAAAACAAAACCCCAACTGCTTTCGCAATTGGGGTTTCGGAATTTAATCTTGACGATGACCTACTCTCACATGGGGAAACCCCACACTACCATCGGCGATGC